>JAAAPE010000103.1 GCA_009908385.1 Gammaproteobacteria bacterium | reverse complement strand
GATTCGCCTCGACGCATTCGTCGGCCAACCGCTGGTCGTCTACTTCTACCCGCGTGACAATACGCCGGGCTGCACGAAGGAAGGCGAGGCCTTTCGCGACCATCATGACGCATTCGCCGAGCTGGGCTGCCGAATCGTCGGCGTGTCGCGCGACTCCCTCGCCAGCCACGAAAAGTTCGCCCAGAAGTACGGCTTCCCGTTCCCGCTCATCGCCGATACGGACGAGAGCCTCTGCCGCCACTTCGACGTCATCAAGGAGAAGAACATGTACGGCAAGAAGGTCTTGGGCGTCGAGCGCAGCACTTTCCTGTTCGACGCCGACGGTCGCCTGGTGCGTGAATGGCGCAAGGTGCGCGTACCCGGGCACGTCGAGGAAGTGCTCGAGGCCGTTCGCGCCCTCGACTGAATCCGCCGCTCATCCCCCAGGAGTCTCGTGACATGGCGGATCATCCGCGTCTCTACATTCTCGACACCAACGTGCTGATGCACGACCCGACGGCCCTGTTCCGCTTCGCCGAGCACGACGTCTTCCTGCCGATGATCGTGCTGGAGGAGCTCGACCGTTCCAAGAAGGGGGTTTCGGAGGTCGCGCGAAACGTCCGCCAGGTGAGTCGTTTCATCGGGCAGATGATGGATGAGGACCACAAGCTCGACGACGGGCTGCCGCTGCGCGAGCCCGAGGACCTTCGCCTGGAAGTCGGCACCGGAAGGCTGTATTTCCAGACCCGCCCCTTCGACAACGGCGGCGAACTGATCGGCGATCGCGGCCTGGCCGACAACGAGATCCTGCTCGCCGCATTGAACCTGCAGCAGAAGCTGGAGGATCGGAAGGTCGTGCTGGTATCGAAGGACATCAATCTGCGGATCAAGGCGGCCATACACGGCATTACCGCCGAGGACTACCACAACGACCGCGCACTCGATGACCTGAGCCTGCTCTACTCGGGGATCCGCGTGCTCGATAACAGCTTCTGGGACCAGCACGACACGCACGACTCCTGGACCGACAACGGCAAGACTTACTACCGCATCGAACGCGGAGCGGACGACGAGTGGTATCCCAATCAGTGCCTGCGACTCGACGATCAAAACGGACTCGAGGCAATCGTGCGTAGGGTCGAAGGTGACAGCGTCGAGCTCGAAGTCGCGCGCGACTACCGCCGCTCCCAGCACGGCGTCTGGGGCATCCATGCGCGCAATCCCGAGCAGAATTTCGCGCTCAATCTGCTCATGGACCCCGAGATCGATTTCGTCACCCTGCTGGGCACGGCAGGCACCGGCAAGACCCTGCTGGCGCTCGCCGCCGGGCTCTCGCAAACGCTCGACGACAAGATCTACCGCGAGATCATCATGACGCGGGCCACGGTGTCCGTCGGGGAGGAAATCGGCTACCTGCCCGGCACCGAGGAAGAGAAGATGACGCCCTGGATGGGTGCCCTGACCGACAACCTGGAGGTGCTGACCGAAAGCGACGACGGCAGCAGCGACTGGGGCCGGGCCGTGACCAACGAACTGGTGGCCTCCCGCATCAAGATCCGATCGCTCAATTTCATGCGCGGACGAACCTTCCTCAACCGCTACCTGATCATCGACGAGGCGCAGAACGTCACGCCGAAGCAGATGAAGACGCTGATCACGCGCGCCGGCCCCGGCACGAAGATCATCTGCCTGGGGAATGTCGAGCAGATCGACACGCCCTACCTGACCGAAACCACATCGGGGCTGACCTTTGCCGTGGACCGATTCAAGCACTGGGCGCACGCCGGGCACATCACCCTCAAGCGCGGGGAGCGCTCGCGCCTTGCGGACTTCGCCTCCGAGGCGCTATAGGGAAACCCGGAAGGCGAGTGAGGCGGCTACCCTGCGGCTCCAGTATGATGGGGCCCAAGGAGCACGCCATTCCTGCCGGAGGGTCGTGCCGATTCGCCGCGCAAACTGGGAGCATGAGGGCCATGAAAGACGCAATTCGATCCTTTCCGATCCGCCTCGGTCTTGTTTCGCTCACGATCGCGATGGCTTCGGCCGGTCCGGTGGCCGCCGACGAACCGTCTTCCGAATGGGAGATCGACATCGGCTTCGAGACGCGGATGAATTTCCGCGACAGCGATCGCAACCGTTTCCCGGTCAATTTCCCGTTCACGCCCGAGATGTTGCCGCCGGGCGAGTCGCAGGGCGCCATCGAGACCGTCGAACCCGGACGACACTTCGAATTGTCGCTGGTCAGCCTGATCGCCAACATCGAACGAGGCGATCACTTCGCGGCACACACCCGCATCGACTTCATCGACCGGCACGACCGCAATCCGACCTCGGGCGACCGGCGCGTCGATATCGACCAGTTCTGGCTGCGCTGGGGCCGGGAGTTCGTTCCGGCCCTCCCCGCCGAGGGTTTCGGCGGCTACGTGAAGCTCGGCAAGTTCGCCAAGTTCGAGCGCCAGGAAGACCGTCATCTCGAGAGTTACGGGCTGGTCTCGACCGCATTCAACCGGTTCGAGGATCTCGGGATCGAACTGGGCTTCGACCTCGGCGCCAACTTCTACGTCAAGGCCTCGCTGACCCAGGGCAATCCGCTGTTCATGCGCGATCCCAACGCGCTGGCCGGCGACAACGGCACGGAAGTGCTGCTCCGGCCCAATCCCGAACCGGCATTGAACACCGGCATCCCGATCCTCTACGACGCCGAGATCGAAGGCCTGGACTTCGACGGCGAGCCGGAATTCGGCGCGGCGGCGGGCTATCGTTTCGCGGACCCTTCGGGCCAGCGCGCCTTCGATCTGATGCTCTTCGGCTACCGCGGCGAGCTCGAGGAAACCGTCTCCCTCAAGGGCACTTTCTACGGCGGCGACCTCGACCTCCTGCGCGGGCCGGCCAACGCCTTCCCCTACCCCGAACTGTCCGGAAACGACCGAGAGGAGTACGGCATCAACGCCCGCGCCTACATCGGCGACATTTCCCTGTTTGCGCAGTACGTCGACCAGGAAATCGCCTCCCTGCCGCGCAGCGGCTTCGAACTCGAAGCCGCCTGGACCTTCGACCTGCCGCTGGTCTGGTCCTACGACGGCCGCCAGCTCTTTTCGGCCATCCAGCCGGCCGTGCGCTACTCGCGTCTCGACAACGACTTCGCCAACCCCGAAATCACGCCCTTCCCCAGCGGCGCCTGGGACTGGGAGCGATACGACATCGGCCTTCGACTGACCATCCTGCCGGGCCTCGACCTGACAGCCGAGTACGCCGACAACCGCTTCGAAACGGCCGGCGGCGAGGCCGGCAACGACGAATGGCTGGTCACGCTGAGGTGGCGTCCGTGATGCGGATGACGCTGATACTGGCCGCCGCGCTGATCACCGCTGCGTGCACGACGCCACAGCGCCAGCCCGCCGAGCCGACGCCGCGGACGGGGGAAGACAGCGCTTCAACCGCCGAGCCCGCCGACGAACGGAGCGCACCGGAAACGGCCGATCCGGTCGAGCCGGCAGAGGACGAAACGCGCCCGCCTCGACCGGACGACGCCGAACCGGAAAGGCCGGCGGAAACGGCCACCCCTCCTGCGCCCTCAGAACCGATCGAATCGGCAGCCGAGACTGAAGCGCCGGCGGCATCTCAACCCGAACCGGCACCCGACATGAAAGCGGGCGTCCAGGAATCGATCGAATCGGACCCGCAGGCCCGGCCGGAACGCAACCGCCTCGCCATCTCCGGGCGCCTCATGCTCAGCGGCGGCGACGCCGAAACGAGCGAGGCCGTCGTCTACTTTCTTCCCGACGCGGGCGCCGCGGACCGGCCGCAAGTACAGGCGAGGGAGATTCGCGAGATCGTCACCCGCGACAAGACGCTCTCACCAACCGTCCTGGCGGTCTCTCCGGGTACGCAGGTTCGGTTTCCCAACGACGACCCGATCCTGCACAACCTGTTTTCCGTTTCTCCGGAGAACGGTTTCGACCTCGGCGTCTACGGACCGGGCGAATCGCCGGCGGTCGAATTCGAGCGGCCCGGCGTGGTCAATATCTACTGCAACGTGCACCACGACATGCACGCCCACGTCCTGGTCGTCGACACCGCCTGGCATACCAGTCCAGACAGCGAGGGCCGATTCGAGTTGGCCGGCCTGCCGCCCGGCCCCGGTGTGCTGCACGTCTGGCATCGGCAGAGCGAGCGCTGGTCGAGGCCGATCGAGCTGCCGCTGGCCGCGCCGATCGACGTGACCCTTCCGGTGACCAAACCGAAACTGCCGCCGCATCGCGACAAGTCCGGCCTGCCCTACAATCGACGCGATCGTGACCCCTACCGCTAGGAAATCGGGACTGTCGCTCGGCGCCAGGCTGTTTCTTGCCTTCGGCCTGGTGCTCGCCCTGGCGGTCGGGGGCGCGATGATCGTCACCCTTCAGGTGGTGCGCGACATCGCCTCGGACACGGTCGAGACCTCGCTATCGAACAGCCAGTCGGTCCAGCGCTACTTCCGGCAGTTCCGGGCCCGCCAGCTGGAGCTCGTCACCGAACTGGTGTCTTCCGACCCCTACTTCGGCAGCTACGTCGACGAGGCCGTGCGCGCCGACGATCCCGAGCTGGCCGCCCGCTCCGTTGCAGACCTGCTGCAGAGCCGCCGCAACGAATTCGGCCTGGATATCGCGCTTGTCCTCGACCCGGAAGGCCGCGTCATCGCGCGCACCGACCGACCCCAGGCACTGGCCGTCGACCTGTCCGACAATCCGCTCGTGGCGCGCGGCAGCGAGGAGCTGGTGCCGGTCAGTGGCCTGTGGACCAGCGGCGACGCGCTCTACCAGGCAACCGTCACGCCGATCGCCCGCGGGCGCACGGTGGCCGGGCTGCTCGTGGCCGGACTGGCCATCGACAACGCCCTGGCCAACGACGTCAAGCGGGTCAGCGGCGCCGACGTGGCCTACCTGGCCGCCGGCGACCGTCTGCGCGTGCTCGCCACCACGCTCGACGTGCCGGCCACCGACCGGCTGCTCGCCGAGCTGGATGCCAGCGGGGCAGCCGAGCCATCGCTGCTCGAATCGGCCGACACCGATCGGCTGCACCGGCTCGAGCTCGGGGGTGACCGATGGCTGATGCAGCTCTCGCCGCTCGTCGACGCCCGCGGCGCGGTCTTCGGGACGACTGTGGCACTGACCTCGCTCGATCGCGAGCTGGCGGCCTACCAGAACATTCCCATGTTCGTGCTCGTGACCGGCGTCGTCGCCATCGCCCTCGCGCTGCTGCTCTCCTACCTGATTTCACAACGCATCCTGCAGCCGGTGAGACGGCTCACGTCCGCCGCCGAAGCGGCGCTGGACGGCAACTTCCGGCATGAAGTCGCGACCGACGGAGCCGACGAGATCGGGCGGCTGTCGCGCGCGTTCGACAGCCTGCTCAGCAGCCTGCGCGAAAAGCGCGACATGGAAGACTACATGGCCGATATGGCCCGGCACGTGCCCGGCGGAGCCGCCAAGGAAGCGCCCCCGTCCAAACGGAGCGAATCCGACGAACAGGCCACCCGGGCCATGACGCCGGGCGAGGTGACCGACTCCCCGTCGGGCAATCTCAGGCGCCACCTCGGCAGCCGTTACGAACTGCTTTCCGAACTCGGTCGTGGTGCGATGGGCGTGGTCTTCAAGGCGCACGACCAGGAGCTCGACGAGATCGTGGCGATCAAGATGCTCAAGCCCGGCAGCGTCGACGAGAACGGGCTCGAGCGACTCAAGAGCGAGCTCAAGCTGGCGCGCCGCATCACCCACCCGAACGTCCTCCGAACCTACGATTTCGGCGAAGCCGGCGACGCGCCCTACCTGTCGATGGAGTACGTCAGCGGCATGACGCTACGCGAGCTGCTCGATCGCCGCGGCCGGCTCCCCTACGGCGCTGCCCTTCGGATCGCCCGCCAGCTCTGCGCGGGCCTGGAGGCCGTCCACGAGGTCGGCGTGCTCCATCGGGATATCAAGCCGGGCAACGTCATGCTCGAGCATCGCGGCAACGCCAAGCTCATGGACTTCGGCATTTCCCGTCCGGCGCGCGGCGAAGAAACGTCAACCGGAGAACTCGAAGGGACGCCGCACTACATGGCGCCGGAGCAGATCCGCGGCGGTCAGCCCGACGTACGCACCGACATCTACTCGCTAGGCGTGGTGTTCGAGGAGCTGTTCACCGGCGGGCTGCCGTTCTCGGGCGAGAGCGCCATGGAGATTGCCGCCGCGAGGCTCCACAAGCCGCCAGTCCCTCCCTCGCACTACTGGCCCGAGGTCCCCGAGGCCCTGGAGGCGATCATCCTCCGATGCCTCGCCGCCGATCCGGATGACCGCTATCCGGATGCGCAGAGCCTGGCCCGCGAACTGGGCCGCCTCAGGGGCTGAACTCGCGATCGAAGCCGTAACGCAGCTCGGCCTGAACCGAACCCGCCGGATCGAAACTGCGCTCGGCCGCCCAGCTGCGCCCGGCCAGTGAAACGAGCGTGGTACAGCGCGTTCCGTAACGCTCGCCGACGATGAACGGCGGCGACAGGAAGCGCTCGAGCTCGGTCCCCACACCGGTTTCCGGCAGTTCGTCGTCATCGGCGGGCTGTCGATCGTTCATCAGCTCGAACAGGCGCTGCGGATCGGCCGGACCCAGTTCGCCGAGCCCACCGAGCGCCTTCGCCGCCCGTCGGGACTTCGGCCAGGGCTCGTCGAGCAGGCCGTTGGACAGGGCATGCACGCCAGGCTCGACCGGGGAAGGCCCGGCATGGGACGAGACATACCACAGCGAATCACGCTGGCCGACCAGAAGGTTGAACGGCCCGTAAGCGTCCCGGCGCGCATGGACGTCGCCGGAGAATCGCTCGGGAGAGCGCTCGCCGGCGATAAACTCGACCGGCAGCTCGCCGCGGGAGCGCCGACCGCCCCCGGCCCGCGGATCGCGGAAATTGGTCACGGCGGCCCAGCGCCCGTCGCGACCCAGCGCCAGCCAGGTGCCGCCGCCCTTCTCGTCCCGCCCTGCGAGCGCGCCCCGGGGCCACGACCACCAGCCCATGACCCGCGCCGGTCGCTCGTGGAACTCGTCGCGGTTGGCGGCCAGCAAGAGGTATCGCTGCGCGTCGGGGGTGAACTTGAAGACGATCAGGCACATGGGGTTGGTTCGTTGGTTCGTTGGTTCGTTGGTTCGTTGGTTCGTTGGTTCGTTGGTTCGTTGGCTGGTTGCGTCTGACCA
>JAAAPE010000099.1 GCA_009908385.1 Gammaproteobacteria bacterium | reverse complement strand
GGAAATGGACGGCATCCATCCGATGACCGCAGAGCGCCGCGGCCGCTACCTGCTGCTGTGCGATCCCCTCGACGGCTCGTCGAACATCGACGTCAACGTCTCGGTGGGCACGATCTTCTCGATCCTGCGCGCCCCGGACGATGCCGCCGAGCCCACCGAAGCGGACTTCCTCCGGCCCGGCACCGAGCAGGTCGCGGCCGGCTATTGCCTGTACGGCCCGTCGGCCATGATGGTGCTGACCACGGGTCAGGGCGTGAGCATGTTCACCCTCGATCGCGACATCGGCGAATTCCTGCTCACCCGCGAAAACGTCACGATCGATGCGGACACCAAGGAATTCGCCATCAACGCGTCCTACCAGCGCCACTGGGACGGCCCGATCCGGCGCTACATCGACGAGTGCCTGGCCGGCGAGGACGGCCCCCGCGGCAAGAACTTCAACATGCGCTGGGTCGCTTCGATGGTGGCCGAAGTCCACCGGATACTGACCCGCGGCGGCGTCTTCCTCTACCCCTGCGACCGCCGGATCCGCGCCCAGGGCAAGGCCGGCAAGCTGCGCCTGATGTACGAGGCCAACCCCATGGCCATGATCGTCGAACAGGCCGGCGGCGCGGCCAGCGACGGCCGGCAGCGCATTCTCGACATCGAGCCGGCAGAGCTGCACCAGCGCGTGCCGGTGATCCTGGGCTCGCGCAACGAGGTCGAAAGGCTGGTCAGCTACCACGACTGATTCGAAGCCGGCTCCCCGGTCACGAAAAAGGCCGCCTCGGTGGGCGGCCTTTTTCGTTGCGACGCAAGGATGCGGATGTCAGTCGAGCGACCAGAGCGTGGTGAACGCCGGCACCGGCGTCGCCTTGAGCGAGTCGAAGCGCTCGGTGGCGGCCATGATCGCGCCGGCCTTGCGCGCGGACAACTGCCCCGCGATGGCCCGGGCGAACTTGTCCTCGAGCAGCGGAATGCCCTCCTCGCGGCGGCGGCGATGGCCGACCGGGTAGTCGATGGAAACCTTGTCGGTGCTCGAGCCGTCGGTGAAGAATACCTGTACCGAGTTGCCGATGGCGCGCTTGTCGGCGTCGAAGTACTCCTCGGTGAAGCGCTCGTTCTCCTTGACCGTCATCTTTTCGCGCAGCGCGTCGATGCGGGGATCGGCGGCCACGTCGTCGGTGTAGGAGTCGGCTGTCAGCTCGCCGAAGATCAGCGGCACGGCGACCATGTACTGGAGGCAGTGGTCGCGGTCGGCGTAGTTGTTCAGCGGGCCGGTCTTGTCGATGATGCGGCAACCCGCTTCCTGGGTTTCGAGTTCGATGCGCTCGATCTCGTCGATCCGGTCGGCAACTTCTTCGTGCAGCTTGTAGGCGCACTCGACGGCGGTCTGGGCGTGGAACTCGGCCGGGAAGGAGATCTTGAACAGCACCTGTTCCATCACGTAGCTGCCCAGCTCGCGTTCGAGGACGAGGTCGTTGCCGTTGAACAGCACGTCCTGGAAACCCCAGCCCTTGGCGGTCAGGGCCGAGGGATAGCCGATCTCGCCCTTGAGGGTGATCAGGGCCAGTTGCACGGCGCGGCGGCAGGCGTCGCCGGCAGCCCAGCTCTTGCGCGGGCCGGTGTTCGGGGCATGGCGGTAGGTGCGCAGCGCACCGCCGTCGATCCAGGCCTGGCTGACGGCGTTGACGACATCGTCCCGGTCGCCGCCGAGCATCTTCGTGACCACGGCGGTCGAGGCGACGCGCACCAGCAGCACGTGATCGAGTCCGACGCGATTGAAGCTGTTCTTCAGCGCCAGGATGCCCTGGATCTCGTGGGCCTTGATCATGGCCTCCAGAACGGCCTCGATCGTCAGCGGCTCGCCGCCCTCGGCGACGTTCCGGCGCGAGACGTAGTCGGCCACGGCCAGGATCGCGCCCAGGTTGTCGGACGGGTGCCCCCATTCGGCGGCCAGCCAGGTGTCGTTGAAGTCGAGGTAGCGCACGAGCACGCCGATGTTGAAGGCGGCCTGGACGGGATCGAGCCTGTAGGGCGTGCCCGGCACGCGCGCGCCGGTGTCAAGCTCCATGCCCGGCACCACCGGCCCGAGCAGCTTGACGCACTCGGGGAACTTCAGCGCCAGCATCGAGCAGGCCAGGGAATCCTTGAGGCAGTAGTGGGCCGTCTCCCAGGCTTCCCTGGAGTCAATCTTGTAGTCGACGACGTAGTCGGCGATGTCCTGGATGAGCTGGTCGGGGTCCGGGCGCGTCGCCGAACGAATATCGATCTCGCCACTCATTGGGTGGGGCTCCTGCGTGGGTGTGGGTCAAACCCGACATTTTAAGCCACTAGACTCCGGAAGGCGGCAGTTCGGCCCACAAATTCGAAATCCGAAGCACCAAATCCGAAACAGGCTCCAACAGGCGTTGGAGGCAGGGCCGGAATCACGAGCAATCGGATGAGTCCGCCGACTGTCCGTTTCGAATTTCGAATTTCGAATTTCGGATTTCCTTCGAATTTCGTGCTTCGGATTTCGGATTTGCTTTTATTCCACCACCCATTCGGCCAGTTCGCGGCGGCGGATCTTGGCGTTATGGCGGATATCGACGGGGAAGCCGTCCTTGAACAGTATGCGGCGGATTTCGCGGGTCAGCCAGTGACGGGACAGGACCTCGCGCACGGCCGCTTCGACCGCACCGTGGTCCGCGCCGGCCTCGGGCTCGATCACGATCACCGCTTCCTGGCGCCCTTTCTCGCCCACGCCCACCAGCGCGGAACGGAAGACGCCCTCGACCGCGTTGACCGGCCCTTCCACGCACTCGGTGAACAGCGTGCCTTCGGGCGTGACCACGCGCTCGGACTTGCGCCCGCAGAACCACAGCCGCCCCTCGGCGTCGCGCCATCCCAGGTCGCCCATCCGGTGCCAAACGCGGCCCCGGCTGTCGGTCATCTTGGCCTCCCGGGTCTGGCGCTCGCGCCGCCAGTAGGTGTCGGTCACCGTCGGCCCGGCCACGCAGATCTCCCCGATTTCCCCGTCGGGCGTCTCGCCGGCGTATTCGGTCAGATCGATCGGCTCGTCGGAGATCGGGATGATGCGCACTTCGTTGGCGGCCAGCGGCCGGCCCACGCAGATGCCCTTGCCCGATCGATTGCCCTCGGACAGCTCGCCGACGAGCTCGCGGCCGGCCACGGTCGCCACCGGCAGGGCCTCGGTCGCGCCGTAGGGCGTGTGGATGTCGGACCAGGGATCGAGCGCCAGGTGCATGCGCTCGATCACGCTCGGGGGCACCGGGGCACCGGCCGACAGGGCCCGCCGCACGCCCGGGATGCGCAGCGACTGAGCTTCGAGGTGACGGCTGAGGGTGTTCATCAGCGCCGGCGAGCCGAACAGGTGGGTTACGCGATAGTGCTCGATCAGGCTGTGGAGCATGTCCGGATCGGCCTTGGCCGGGCGCGTGAAATCCATGATGGGAATGACCGAGGTCATGCCGAGGGCCGGGTCGAACAGGGCGAAGGGAGGGAACGTGGGCAGGTCCACTTCGCCGGGCTCGATGCCGAAGGTCTCGCGCAGCAACTCGACCTGGGCGGAAAACATGCGGTGGCGGTAGACCACGCCCTTGGGGATGCCGGTCGAGCCCGACGTGAACAGGATCGCCGCTTCGTCCTCGCCGCCGACCTCGGGGGGCTCGAAATCCTCGACCCGGGCGGACAGCAGGTCAGTGTATTTCAGTCCCAGCCAGAACGGCCGCGGTCCGACGGTGACCAGCTGCCGGATGCTGCCGCGCGCCCAGCCCAGCACCATGCGCGCGACCTGCGCGCGGGTGACGCCGATGAAGACCTCGGGCTCGGCCTCGGCAAGACAGGTCTTGAGCGGCTTGAGACCGATGCCCGGGTCGATGAGAACCGGCACCGCACCCGCCTTGAACAGGGCGAAGAACAGGGAGAAGAACTCGAGCGAGGGCGGCACCATGAAGGCCACGCGCGTGCCCTTCCCGATGCCCCGGGCCTGCAGGCCGGCGGCCAGGCGATCGGTCAGGTCATTGAGCTCGCGGTAGGTCCATCGCCGGTCGCTCCAGCCGTCGGCCGTGCGCTTGATCGGCATGATCAGCGCGGTCGTATCCGGCTGCGCCTCGGCCTGCCGGGTCAGGGCGTGAGCGATGTTGATCGAGTCGGAAGGCATTGGAGTATAGATTTCAGTGTTCAGTGTTCAGGGTTCAGGGTGGGCTTTGGATGGGTTTTCCTGAAACCTGAAACCTTAACCCTGAAACCTTCAAGAATCGTCTGCGCGCAAGAATGCTGCAATCCCTTCGACCACCCGCCCAGGCGCGTCTTCGAGGACGTAGTGGCCGGCGTCTTCGAGGTATTCGACTTCGGCCTGCGGCCAGATCTCGCGCCACATGTCGAGTACGCGGTCGTCGAAGACGAAGTCCTTTGCGCCCCAGATGAACTTGATCGGCTTGTCGGCAAGGCGATCGAGGTGCTGTTCGGTCTCGGACAGCACGGACCAGGCCGGGTCGGATTCCTTCAGCGGAATGTCCTGGACAAAGCGCAGGGTGGCGAGCCGGCGATCCGGGCTACCGCGGTAGGGCGCGGTGAGTCCGTGCGCGACCGCCGGGTCGAGCCGGCGCGCGGTCGCCAGGCGAGTCGCAAGGCCCGAGAAGGCGTTGAAACGGTTGATCAGGAAACCGCCCAGGCCCGTTCGGGCGAATTTCAGCGCGAAGGGCAGCGGTTCGTCCGGCGGAATCGTGAACGCCCAGGTATTGAGCAGCACGATTCGGCCAACGCGTTCGGGGTTCTGGACCGCCCAGGCCATGGCGATGGCGCCGCCCCAATCGTGTACCACCAGATCGATCTCGCGCTCGGGTTCGACCTCGTCGAGCCAGTGGCCCAGATCCTCGACGCGGCTGGCCATGGTGTAGTCGTAGTCCGCTTCGTCAGGACGATCCGACAGGCCCATGCCGACGTGATCCGGCGCCAGGCAGCGACGCTGCTCGCGCAGCGCGAGAATCACGTTGCGGTAGTAGAAGGACCAGGTCGGATTGCCGTGCACCATCACGACCGGCCGCCCGTCGACCGGCCCCTCGTCCACGTAGTGCATGCGGTGGCCGGCGGACTGGCTGTGGTAGTGGCGCTCGAAGGGGAAGAGCGCGTCAGGAAGGTTGTTCATCGACGGATAGCCTGGTGCTCCATTTCACAAAATCCGAATATCGAAATCCGAAACAAACTCGAAGCACGAAATTCGAAACGCGCCCGGAATCAACGCCCTGGCATTTCGAATTTCGTGCTTGTTTCGTATTGGGTGCTTCGGATTTCGAATTTGCGCCGCAGGCGCGGTTACCAGACCACTTCGGCCATGCAGCAGTTCAGGCCCGAACCGATGCCCATCAGGGCGATCTTGTCGCCGCGCTGGACGCGATCGGCGTCGACGATCTTGCTCAGCACGGTCGGAATCGAGGCCGGTCCGATGTTGCCGAACTTCGGGAAAATGCGGTAGACGCGCTCCGGATCGACGCCGAAGGCGCGGATGAATGCTTCGGTGTGGACGCGCGAGACCTGGTGGATGACGACGTGGTCGAGCTCGTTGGCCACCCAGCCGAGCACCTGCCGAGCGGTGGAATAGGTCGCGCCGGCCAGCTTCATGCCCTCCCGCAACAGGCTCTTGGTGTCGGTCCACATCTGGTGATTCCATCCGCGGCACAGGTTGTTCCACTCGGTCGCGGCACGCGAGACGCCGCCGCGGTACTGGTGACCGTCGGGCTCGAGATCGCCCCGCGACATGATCATGGCCGCCGCGCCACAGCCCAACGTCAGACTGGCGAATTCGCTCTTGAACTGCTTGCGCGTCACGCGCGGATCGAGCAGCCGGTTGATCGTGGTGTCGTGGATTTCACGGCTGTTCTCGGCGTTGACGATGAGCGCGTAGTCGATCTCGCCGCGATCGAGCATGCGCGCAGCGATGTTCATGCCGTTGATGAACGCCAGGCAGGCGTTCCCGACGTCGAAGCTCTCGCAGGTGTTGGGCAGCTTGAGATTGCCGTGCACCATGCAGGCGGTCGACGGCTCGAGGAAGTCCCGCGACACCGAGGTGTTGATCAGGATGCCGACGCGATCGGGGTCGATGTCCGCCCGGGACAGCGCCTTCTCGGCCGCCATGGTCGCCGCCTGCGACGGCATCACGCCCTCGTCCCAGAAACGGCGCTCCTCGATACCGGCCAGGTCGATCAGCGGGTTGCCCCGCAGGCGCAGCTTCTTGAACGTGGGCTCGAGCCGGTCGCGGGTTTCTTCGCTCGTGATGGTATGCGGCGCGTCCACCGAGACAACCGACTTGATGACGACATTGTCGAACAGCATGCATTATTCCTGGCCGCGAAATCGAGGCAGTTTGGCAAGTTAACACGTTATTATAGCGCCAAAATCATGACGGAAATTTCAAACTGAACGCTCGCGGCGATTCACCACTGGCCGACCGGATCACTCGGGCGGCCACGGCACTGCGCGAGGCCGAACAGCCGCTGCGCATTCTGGGCTTGCTGGCCTGGCCGCTGGATGTCCGCGACCGTTTCCTCGCGGGCCGCGCGCGCAAGCTGCCGCGGGTGCAAAGACCCGACGTGGACACCGCTGCGGTCGACAGGGCGCTGCGCCGTGCCCGACCGCTGATTGCCCGAAGCGGGCCGGCCCGCCAGTGGCTGGAGAGAACGGCCGAGCGCCTGGCGCTGGCCAGCCGGATGCTGCAGGCCATCGGCACACCCGATTTCCATGCCGCCTCGCGCGAGCTCTACGGCTCGCCCGGCGAAGCCCTGCCCGATTCGGAGTCGACCCCGCTCCAGCTCGCGCAGCGCCTGCGGCGGATCATCGACGGGCTCAACCACCTCGACCTGGGCACACCGGCCAACGCCGGCGCCACCGACCAGGACGTCGCGCGCCGGATGCGCGCGGCGGTGCAGCGCTTCTTCGGCGACGAGGCGCCGGCGGTCGAGATCGTCGAGCAGCTCTCGGCCAACGCCACCGCCGGCGCCGACCTCATCCGCATTCGCGCCGGCGCCCGCTTCACCGATCGCGACGTCGAGCAGCTGGTGCACCACGAGGCCGGCATTCACGTCACGACCGCCCTCAACGGCCGGGCGCAGGACGCGCTGCCCATCCTCGCCGCCAGCCACCCCGGCGCCACCCGCACCCAGGAAGGGCTGGCGGTGTTCGCGGAGTTCATCACCGGTTGCATGGATCTCGACCGCCTCAGCCGCCTGGCCGATCGCGTGCTCGCTATCCAGATGGCGATTGACGGCGCCGACTTCATCGAGGTCTACCGCTATTTCCTCGAACGCGGCGCCGACCTCGCCG
>JAAAPE010000131.1 GCA_009908385.1 Gammaproteobacteria bacterium | reverse complement strand
GGATCTCCGCTTCGCTCCGTCCGGGACTACGGTTCAGTAAGCGCAGCAGGACACGCGGCGATTCGGCGAGAAGGTCCCGGATCTGCGCTGCGCTCCGTCCGGGACTACGGTGCCGAGCGCAGAAAGCGCCATAGGGCCCGCGGCGCAGCCGCCCACCGCCCCCCGCAGATGCCGAACGAAAAAACGAAAGAACGAAAAAACCAGTCAAGCGTCGAGGTCGGGGATCAGACGGCTCTCGTACCACGCGATCTGGTCGCGCAGGCGCAGCTTGCGCTTCTTGAGGCGGCGCAGCTGGAGCTGGTCGACGGCCGGATTGTCGACCATGCGCTCGATGGCCTGGTCGAGGTCACGGTGCTCCTGGCGGAGTTCGTGCAGGCGGGCGGTGAGTTCGGCGAGGTCTTCGGTCACTTTGCCGCTAGAATGAGGGGTTTGGAAAGCACTGGAACACCATCATGAGCCGCGCCACACTGCCGCTGACGATCGTCGACGACGCGCCGCGCGACCAGCGTTCGCGCAAGCAGCAATATAACACCAACAAGCTGATCAAGCGCCTGCGGCGACAGGTCGGGCAGGCGGTCACGGATTACAACATGATCGAGGCGGGCGACCGCATCATGGTGTGCCTGTCCGGCGGCAAGGACTCCTATGCCATGCTCGACCTGCTGCTGGGGCTCCGGCAGGCAGCGCCGATCGACTTCGACCTCGTGGCCGTCAATCTGGACCAGAAGCAGCCGGGTTTTCCGGAGCACGTCCTGCCGGAATACCTCGAGTCGCTCGGTATCGACTACCACGTCATCGAGAAGGACACCTACTCGGTCGTCAAGCGCGTGGTTCCCGAGGGCAAGACGACCTGCGGGCTGTGCTCTCGCATGCGCCGCGGAACGCTCTACGAGTATGCGCGGGAAAACGGCTTGACCAAGATCGCCCTGGGCCACCACCTCGACGACATCGTCGAGACCTTCTTCCTCAACCTGTTCCACGGCGCTGCACTGAAGGCCATGCCGCCAAAGCTCCTCAGCGACGACGCACGCAATGTGGTCATTCGTCCGCTCGCCTACTGCCTGGAAAACGACCTGGAGCACCTCGCCGAGGTGCGCCGTTATCCGATCATTCCCTGCAACCTGTGCGGCAGCCAGCCGAACCTCGAACGGCAGAACATCAAGCGGATGCTGACCGAGTGGGAACGCGCCCAGCCGGGGCGGAAGATGTCGATCTTCCGGGCCCTGGGCAACGTGGCGCCGTCGCAGCTGTGCGACAGGCAACTGTTCGATTTCGCGGGCCTGGCGCTCGACCGGCCATGACTTCAGGCACTGGCGCCGGATGCCGGGATCACGCATGATGATCCGGTAGCAAATCTCAGGAGGTTCGAGGGCCATGAAGCAGACAGCTTCACTCTTTTTGACGTGTTTCCTGCTCGTCGGCTGCGGCGCGGTGATGGGCGACTTTTCTCTCGCGGACGGCTCGACCCACAACGACGACGTTTCGGTGGTCAACGGGTCGATCAGCATCGGCGATGACTGTCGGGTCAACGGGGACGTTTCCTCTGTCAACGGCTCGATTCGGGTCGGCGCCAATTCGGTGGTGGGCGAGATCAGCGCGGTCAACGGCAGCGTGTCGCTGGCCGAAAACGTGTCGGTCAGTGGGCCGATGGAGAACGTCAACGGCCGGGTTTCCATCGGGTCGGGCAGCCGGATCGCCGGATCGGTGAGTACGGTCAACGGCCGGATCCAGCTGGATGCGGGAGCCGTGTCGGACGGCACGGTGTCGACGGTCAACGGCCACATCAAGCTCGTCAACGCCGAGGTTGCAGGCCTGGGGACCACCAACGGCAACCTCGAGTTGCTCGAAGGCAGCCACGTCAAGGGGCGCCTGAAGGTCGCCAAGCCGCAGGGCTTTTCGCTGGGGGATCACGACCCGGTTCGCGTGGTGATCGGGGCCGGAAGCACGGTCGACGGTCCACTGATCTTCGAGCGCTCGGTGGCGCTGTTCGTGCACGAAACCGCCACCATCGGCGAGGTCGAGGGCGCTGAACCGCAAAGCTTCAGCGGCGACTCCCCTTGAACATCTTCGGGCCCGGCGCGTTCTGCGCAGGGCCCGTCGGGACAACCGAGCCACGCCGGGCGAACCCGGGAAGCTCTAGTCGTAGATCGTGCCCTCGTGCCGGACCCATCCACCGCCCCCGGGTTGCTCGGGATCCTGGTGGGTGAAGCCGATCGCGCCGCCGCGGCCGTTCCATTCATAACGCCCCTGAAACGCAACGACATCACCCTGCTCGACGGGCACTCGCCGGGACTGCTCCAGCGAATGCCGAACGATGAGATCGAGGCTGCCGTCGCCCACGTCGACGACCATGCGCTGGTGAGCTTCACCCGCGCGTGTTTCGTCGCCGATCAGTTGAGCCACTGTGCCATGCCCGCTGACCCAGACTCCCGTCCGCCCCTGTTCGAACGCGTCCAGAAGACGCTCGTTCCCGGGCAGGGCGTCTCCGCCGCCACAGCCCGTTACCCCGATGACGAGAACCATGATCATGAGCACACGAATGTGTGTTGCCATGGTCTTCTCCTTCCCTTTTGTGAACTCACAATACCAGATTTATCTTATAGACCGCATCCGCGCAAAAAAATGCCCCGGACTTGCCGGGGCATTCGCAGTGCGTTCCATTTCGGGCCGGCCGGAAATCCGGCCCGAGCGCCGGTTCAGCGCTTCAGGGACTTGCGCAGGCGCTCGAGCGCGGCGAGCTGCGCCATGGCCTCGGCGAGTTGCGCCTGGGCCTCGGCGACTTCCATGTCGGCCTGGCGGTCCGACAGGGCGCGCTCGGCCTCTTCCTTGGCCTTGAGGGCCGCTGCCTCGTCGAGGTCGCTGGCTCGCGCGGCGGTGTCCGACAGGACGGTCACCACGTGCGGCTGGACTTCGAGCAGGCCGCCGGAGATATAGTAGAACTCCTCACCGCCCTCGGGCAGCATGACCCGGACCTGGCCGGGCTTGAGCCGGGTCAGCAGAGGGGCGTGTCTCGGTGCAATGCCGAGCTCGCCTTCCTCGCCGGTGACCACCACCATGGCGGCCTCACCCGAGAAGATCTCGGCTTCGGCACTGACGATGTCGCAGTGAATGGTGGAGGCCATTTAGGCTGCCTTCTCTGCCATTTTCTCGCCTTTCTCCACGGCCTCTTCGATGGTGCCGACCATGTAGAAGGCCTGCTCCGGCAGGTGGTCGTACTCGCCGTCGCAGATACCCTTGAAGCCGCGGATCGTGTCCTTCAGCGACACGTAGACGCCAGGCGAGCCGGTGAAGACCTCGGCGACGAAGAACGGCTGCGAGAAAAAGCGCTCGACCTTGCGCGCCCGCGCGACGGTGAGCTTGTCCTCTTCGCTGAGCTCGTCCATGCCCAGAATGGCGATGATGTCCTTGAGTTCCTTGTAGCGCTGCAGCGTGCCCTGAACCTTGCGGGCCACGTCGTAGTGCTCCTGGCCGACCACCAACGGGTCGAGCTGGCGCGAGGTCGAGTCGAGCGGATCAACGGCTGGGTAGATCCCCAGCTCGGCGATGGAGCGCGCGAGAACGACGGTCGCGTCGAGGTGGGCGAAGGTCGTGGCCGGCGACGGGTCGGTGAGGTCGTCGGCCGGCACGTAGACGGCCTGGATCGAGGTGATCGAGCCGGTCTTGGTGGAGGTAATGCGCTCCTGCAGGGCGCCCATTTCCTCGGCCAGGGTCGGCTGGTAGCCCACCGCCGACGGCATACGGCCCAGCAGCGCGGACACTTCGGTGCCGGCCAGGGTGTAGCGGTAGATGTTGTCGATGAACATCAGCACGTCGCGACCCTCGTCGCGGAAGTACTCGGCCATCGTCAGTCCCGACAGCGCCACGCGCAGGCGGTTGCCCGGCGGCTCGTTCATCTGGCCGAAGACCAGCGCCACCTTGTCGAGGACGTTGGAATCCTTCATCTCGTGATAGAAGTCATTGCCCTCGCGGGTCCGCTCGCCGACGCCGGCGAAAACCGAGTAGCCGGAGTGCTCGATGGCGATGTTGCGGATGAGTTCGAGCATGTTGACGGTCTTGCCGACGCCGGCGCCGCCGAACAGGCCGACCTTGCCGCCCTTGGCGAACGGGCAAACCAGGTCGATGACCTTGATGCCGGTCTCGAGCAGTTCGTTGCTGGCAGCCTGCTCGTCGAACGCGGGCGCCTGGCGGTGAATCGGCCAGCGCTCTTCTTCGCCGATTTCGCCGGCCTCGTCGATGGGATTGCCCATCACGTCCATGATTCGTCCCAGGGTCTTGGTGCCGACCGGCACGCTGATCGGCTTGCCGGTGCTGCTGACCGGAAGGTGACGGGTCAGGCCATCGGTCGAGCCGAGCGCAATCGTACGGACCACGCCGTCGCCCAGCTGCTGCTGGACTTCCAGCATGATGTCTTTCTCGTCGACGATCAGGGCCTCGTAGACGTTGGGGACTTCACCGCGCGGAAATTCAACGTCCACGACGGCGCCGATAATCTGAACAATCTTTCCAGAACTCATGCTTCGACCTCAGTGTTGGTTTGGCTGCGAACGCGTCGCGGGCCGGTTTTTCAATTCGCTATCGGCGCGAGCGGTCATCAGACCGCGGCAGCGCCGCTGACAATTTCCGAAATTTCCTGCGTGATCGCTGCCTGGCGGGCCTTGTTGTAGGCCAGCTGCAGGTCGTCGATCAGGTCGCTGGCGTTGTCCGACGCGCTCTTCATGGCAACCATTCGGGCGGCCTGTTCACTCGCCGCGTTCTCGAGCGCCGCCTGGTAGACGAGCGATTCGATGTAGCGGGTGAGCACGTCATCGAGCAGCTGCTCGGCGTCGGGCTCGTAGAGGTAGTCCCAGTACTGCAGCATGGGCTCTTCCTCGGTCGGCGGCAGCGGCAGGATTTGCTCGCAGGTGGCCTGCTGCGTCATGGTGTTGATGAAGTCGTTGTAGCAAAGGAAAACGCGATCGACTTCCTTTTCCTTGTAGCCGTCGAGCACCACCTTGATGGACCCGATCAGGTCTTCCAGGCGCGGCTTCTCGCCCAGATCCTGCGTAGCCGCCGAGACGTGGAGCTTCAGGCGGCGGAAGAATTGCGATGCTTTCCGCCCGATCAGCACCAGCGTGATTTCGACACCCTTTTCCTGCCACTCGCGAAATTCCGACAGGAGCTTCCGGAACAGGTTGGTGTTGAGCCCGCCGCAGAGCCCCCGGTCGGTGGCCATCACGATGTAGGCCACCCGCTTGGTCTCTTCGCGTTCGACCGTGAAGGGGTGCTTGTATTCGGGGTTGGCGTGGGCCAGATGGCCGATCACCTGTCGCATCATCCGGGCGTACGGACGCGAGGACTCCATGCGGTCCTGGGCCTTCCGGATCTTGCTGGCCGAGACCATTTCCAGCGCACTCGTCACTTTTCGAGTGTTCTTGACGCTCTTGATCTGACCGACGATTTCTCTTGATCCGCTCATCGCTTGCTGCCTGTTGTATGCGTGGGTGTCGCTAGCCCGAATGCCGGCCGCTTACCAGCTACCGGTTTTCTTGAACTCGTCGCAAGCCTTCTTGAGCTCGTCCTTGAGTTCGTCGGTCCAGTCGCCCTTCTCGTTGATCTTGTCCATCAGCTCCTGGTGGCTGCTGTTCATGTAGTCACGCAGAGCCGCTTCGAAATCCGACACCTTGTTCAGCGGCAGATCGTCGAGGTAGCCCTCGTTGCCGGCGAACAGGCTGACCGCCATCTCGGCGACCGACAGCGGCGTGTACTGCGGCTGCTTCATCAGCTCGGTGATGCGCTGGCCGCGCTCGAGCTGCTTGCGGGTCGACTCGTCGAGGTCGGAAGCAAACTGCGAGAAGGCCGCCAGCTCGCGATACTGCGCCAGGGCCAGGCGGACGCCGCCGCCGAGCTTCTTGATGATCTTGGTCTGGGCCGAGCCGCCCACGCGCGAGACCGAGAGACCGGCGTTGATGGCCGGACGGATACCGGCGTTGAACAGGTCGGTCTCGAGGAAGATCTGGCCGTCGGTAATCGAGATCACGTTGGTCGGCACGAATGCGGACACGTCGCCGGCCTGGGTCTCGATGATCGGCAGCGCGGTCAGCGAACCGGTCTTGCCCTTCACCTCGCCGTTGGTCTTCTGCTCGACGAAGTCGGCGTTGACGCGCGAGGCGCGCTCGAGCAGGCGCGAGTGGAGATAGAAGACGTCACCGGGGTAGGCTTCACGGCCCGGCGGACGGCGCAGCAACAGGGAAACCTGGCGGTACGCCCAGGCCTGCTTGGTCAGGTCGTCGTAGACGATCAGCGCGTCTTCACCGCGGTCGCGGAAGTACTCGCCCATGGCGCAGCCGGCGTAAGGGGCAATGTACTGCAGCGCGGCCGATTCGGAGGCGTTGGCGGCCACCACGATGGTGTGCTCCATCGCGCCGTGCTCCTCGAGCTTGCGCACCACAGAGGCCACCGAGGACGCCTTCTGGCCGACGGCGACGTAGATGCACTTGATGCCCTTGCCCTTCTGGTTGATGATCGCGTCGATCGCCACCGCGGTCTTGCCGGTCTGGCGGTCGCCGATGATCAGCTCGCGCTGGCCGCGGCCGACCGGCACCATGGCGTCGATCGACTTCAGGCCCGTCTGTACGGGCTGGTCGACGCTCTGGCGGGCAATGACGCCCGGCGCGATCTTTTCGATCGGCTCGGTCTGGTCGGTATCGATCGGGCCGTTGCCGTCGATGGGATTGCCCAGCGAGTCGACAACGCGACCCAGCAGCGCCTCACCCACCGGCACTTCGAGAATGCGGCCCGTGCAGCGCACGGTGTCGCCTTCGTTGATGTGCGTGTAGTTGCCCATGACCACGGCACCGACGGAATCGCGCTCTAGGTTCAGCGCCAGGCCGTACGTCTCGCCGGGGAATTCGATCATTTCACCCTGCATGGCGTCGGCCAGGCCATGGAGACGGCAGATGCCGTCGGAGACGCTGACCACCGTACCTTCGGTGCGCGCTTCGGAAGAGATTTCGAACTGCTCGACGCGCTTGCGGATCAGTTCGGAAATTTCAGTCGGGTTGAGGGTCTGCTGCATGGTTGCAATCCTTGAACATTCAATTCATTCCGGTCGCCGACCCGATACCTGGCGCGACCGATCCGTTTATGCGTTGATTCGTCGGCCCAGTTGCTCGAGTCGACCTCGCACGCTGCCATCGATGACCTTGTCGCCGGCGCGGATCACCGCCCCGCCGATCAGCGATTCGTCGACTTCGACGTGCATATCCACTTCACGCCCGAAACGCGCTTTGAGGCGTTCGGCCAGCTTGTTCGACTCCTCGTCATCCATCGGCCGGGCGGAGTACACCTCGACCCGGATGCGTTCCTCGGCTTCGCGCCGGTACTGTTCGTACTGGGCGGCGATCTCGGGAAGCAGAGCCAGGCGGCCGTTGATGATCACCACTTTCAGGAAATTGGTGAACGATTCATCGAAGCGGTCACCGCCGATGTCGGTGATCAGCTCGAGCAGGCGGTCGCCGCCCACGCGCGGATCGCCGGAGAGGTAATGTAACTCCTCCGTAGCGGCGATCTCGGACGCAAGCTCGAGCGCCTCGCTCCAGCGAGGCAGGGCATCGGCGTCACGCGCCGCCTCGAAGGCGGCACGTGCGTAGGGTCGGGCGAGTGTGGTCCGATTGAGCATGGCTTAAAGTTCCGCGGCCAGCTTGTCGAGCATCTCGCGATGCCGCTTGTCGTCGATCTCGGACTCGATCACGCGGCCGGCGCCGGCGATGGCCAGCTCGGCAACGCGCTCGCGCAGCGCCTCGCGGGCCTGGTTGGTGGCTTGGCGGATTTCCGCCTCGGCCGCCTGCACCTGGCGGTCGCGCTCGGCGATGGCCTCTTGCTTGGCCTGCTCGACGAGCTGGTTGCCGCGCTGGCTGGCCTGCTCGATGATCTCGCCGGCCTTGCGACGGGCCTCGCGGATGATCTCGTCGCCTTCGGCATTGGCCTTGTCCAGCGCCTGCTCGGCTTCCTCGGACTGGGCCAGGCCCTCGGCGATCTTGCGCCGACGCTCTTCCATGGCCTGGGTGAGAGGCGGCCAGACGTACCTCATCGTGACCAGAACCAGCACCAGGAAGGTACCGGCCTGGCCGACCAGGGTCAGTGGCGAGACATCCATAGCTTTCCCCTGCTAGTTAATCGCTTTGGTTTCTTTCGAACGGTGACTCGACCCGGCGATCAACCGCCCAGGGCGGCGAGCAACGGGTTGGCGAACAGCAGCAGGGCGGCGAAGGCCACGCCGATGATCGACAGGGCGTCGAGCAGGCCGGCGATGATGAACATGCGAACCTGCAGCATGCCGGCCAGTTCCGGCTGGCGGCTCGCGCCTTCGAGGAACTTGCCGCCGAGCAGGCCAAAGCCGATACCGGTGCCGAGCGCGGCGAATGCGAAGATCAGCCCGACGGCGATGGCGGTGCTGCTCTGAATATCAGCGATCATTGCTTCCACTTTCGTTCTCCTGGTGATTTGCTACTTGAGCTTGGGTTACGGGTTAATCGAATCAGTGTTCTTCATACGCGAGCGACAGATAGACGATCGTCAGCGTCATGAAGATGAAGGCCTGCAGCGGCACCACGAGAATGTGGAACACCGCCCAGGCGCCGCCGGGGATGAACTGGATCCACCACGGCAGCATGGCAATCAGGATGAAGATCAGCTCGGCCGCGTACAGGTTGCCGAACAGTCGCAGCGCCAGCGAGACCGGCTTGGCTACGAGCTCGACGAGATTGAGCAGGATGTTGGCCGGCCACAGCAGCGGATTCTTGCCGAAGGGATGGAACAGCATCTCCTTGCCGAAACCGCCGAAGCCCTTGCCCTTGACGCTGTAGATGAGTATCAGGACCAGCACCGACAGCGACAGCGCGAACGGTGCGTTGACGTCGGCCGACGGCACCACGCGCAGGTATTCGAGCCCGAAGACGTGGTAGGCCAGCAGCGGCAGGTAGTCGACCGGGATCAGGTCCATCAGGTTCCAGAGCAGCACCCACACGAAGATGGTCATCGCCAGCGGAGCGACGAACTGTCGCGGGCCGTGGAAACTTTCCTTGACGGAATTGTCGACGAAGTCGACGAGCACTTCGACGAAGTTCTGCAGCTTGCCCGGAATGCCGGAGGTGGCGCGGCGCGCCGCAAGAATCATGACGAACAGCATGAGGGCGCCGAGCACCACGGAAAAGAACAGGGTGTCGACATGAATGGCCCACAAGCCTTCGCCCACCTTGAGATGCTCGAGGTGGTGAGAGACGTATTCGGTCGGGGAAGATCCGGCTGCTGCGACTGCAAAACTCACGATCGGGTCGTCCTTGCTCTCAATTCATCATCCAGCCGCGCGCCCG
Organism: Gammaproteobacteria bacterium; assembly: GCA_009908385.1. GTDB lineage: Bacteria > Pseudomonadota > Gammaproteobacteria > Xanthomonadales > Wenzhouxiangellaceae > Wenzhouxiangella. The sequence continues at coordinate 20,273 of JAAAPE010000131.1, read as the reverse complement.
AGGCGCAACAGCGCAAACCAGTAGGCCAGTACGGTGGCCCCGTATCCTGTCAGAACCGGCGCGAAGAAACCGGCAAACCACTTGGCGACGATGACGAACAGCACCACCGCCAGGACCAGCTTCAGCGCCATGGCGCGATAGAAAGCCGCCATCATCTGCGCCGGCTCGGCGTTGCTCGACGCGGCCCCCGCCCGCAGCGCGCTGACGGCCGTCAGCAGGACGCCGATTCCGCCGCCGACCAGCACGGCCAGTCCCTGGGGGACGCCGGCGAGCAGGCCGAAAGCGATGGCGCCGATCACGCTGAGCACCGCCTGCAGGCGAAGCAGCCAGACGACGGTGTGGGCGAATCTCTCCTGCACCTGTCCGTGTCCCTTGCCTGCCGTCCTGCGCCGATGCCGGGCTTGCCGCTGCCCCAGAGCCTCGCGGACCCCGCTCGCAGCGACAAAAATGCCACCGTCGATGCGCAAGGCATCATCGGTGGCTACAAATCCAGACAATTATAGCAGGGGCGGGAAGCGGGCGGCAAGCGATTGCCGCCCGCGATTGTGAATCAGAAGCCGCGCGGCGTCCGTTCGAACAAGAACGAGACGGCCTCGCTAGCGGGCAGCTCGGCCTCCAGGGTGATGCGCTCGCCGGCCCGCATGATTTCCAGCGTCACCGAGGAGCCGACCTGTCCCAGCAGGGCGCGGCCGATCTCGACCGGGCGCGAGACGGTTTCGCCGTCGATGCTCAGAACCACGTCGCCGTCCCGGAGCTGGAGCGGGTTGTCGGCGTCGATGCGCAGCACGACCACGCCGTCGGCGGTGCCGAAGTAGGGCTCGAGGCCCGCGTGGTTGCTGATCATGTCGCTGTGGCGTCCCAGTCCGGCCAGGCGCGGGGGCAGCGGCGGCATGGGCGCCCGGGGCACCCAGGTGCCGCTGCCGTCGAGGACGATCACCTCGCGGTCGATGCGGGGGGCCTCGGGCGCATCAGGAGCGGGGGGCGGGCCCTTGATGTCGTGGGTGAGGACGCGGAAATCGCGGGCCGGCGAGGAGACCGTGACGTCGAACGTCATTCGCTCTGCGTCACGCTCGATCTCCACCGGCACCGTGTCGCCGGGCTCGACACCTTCCATCGGCGCGCGCAGGCTCTCCGGATCGGCCGCGTCCACCGCCCGGCCGTTGATCGCGACCAGGCGGTCGCCCGACTCGATGCCGGCCTTCTCGGCGCCGCTGCCGGGTGTGACGCCGACGATCTCGTTGGGATCGTCCTCACCGCCGAGCAGCACGCCCAGTCGGGGCCGGGTCATCCGCAGCCCCCGGATCACTTCGCGGTGGATCCGCTCTTCCATGTGGGCCATCTCGCCCTCGAGCGCCTGCAGGCGCTCCATGTCCTCGAGGGCCTCGAGCCGCTCGAAGTGCAGCGCCTCGCGATCCACGTCGGCGAGCTCGCGCTGGATACGCGCCATCGTGCGCGCCGCCTCGGCCACCTCGCGGCGCGCCTGCTCGAGCGCCTCGCGCAACGCCTCGCGCTCGGCGGCCTCCTCGGCCGTGGCGGTCGTTTCCTGATCGTCGGCCTGCGCCATCAGCGTGACGGGCAGGGCCAGCGCCATCAGGGTCAGGGCAATCACTGGTGCTTTCATATCGGGACTCCTGTCCGGGTTGATTCGAAAGTGTTCAGACGCTGGCCAGCAGCATGTCGCGGCGCCAGTCGCCGTCGGCGTAGCGACGGTTGAGTTCGGCCAGCAGCTCGATGCGCTGGCGCCAGAGCTCGCGGTCGGCCGGGGAATCGGCCAGCTGTTCATCGAGCCAGGCGAGCTCCGTCTCGAGCCAGAGCAGCGATTCGAGCTCCAGGCCGCCGATCGGGCGCTGGCGATGGTCGGCCAGCCGTGTCTCGAGCCGGGCCGAGGTCGCGCGCAGGTCGGCCAGCGTCACCATGCTCGTCGCCGACGAGTCCGTGCTCGTGGCCGCGGTCTCGGCGCCCGGGCCGGCCGGCGGTGCCGGCATTTCGACGAACAAGCTCGCCAGTACGACCACGGTGACCATCGCGGCCAGGGCCGAAACCCGCCGGACGAGGCGATGCTTCCTGCGCCGGTCCAGCTCGCCGGCGATGGCCGGCCAGAGGCCGTCGGGCGGACCGGATCGCTCCAGCCGGGTGAAATCGATGGCGTCATCCATGTTCCATGCTCCTGGCCGGCGACTCGCCGGCCGTCAATTGATTCCTGAGCTTCTCTCTTGCCCGCGCCAGCCGGGACTTGGACCAGGACACCGTCTGTCCGGCCAGCTCCGCGATCTCGGCGTGCTTCATGCCTTCGGCGTCGTGCAGCCACACCACCTGGCGATCGAGCGCCTCGAGTTTGGCGAACGCCCGTTCGAGGTCGAGCGCCGAGTCGTGATCGCGGGCGGCCCCGCTTTCCTCGATTTCCGGCTGTTCGGTGGCCTGCCGCCGGTGCTGGTCCATCACCTGGTTGACCAGGATGCGCCGCAGCCAGAAGCCGAACTGCTCGGCCTGCCTGAGCTGGCCGATCCGCTCGAAGGCCAGCACGAACGCCGACTGGACGGCATCCCAGGCACGGGCCTCGCAACCGCTGAGCTTCACCGCCAGCATCCAGGCGGGCTGGCTGTACTGGCGATAGACGCGCTCCTGCGTACGACGGCATCGTCGCTTCAGCGCCGCCAGGGCCAGGTCGTCGATGGGTTGCGAAAGGCTCATGTCGGTCAATAGACGCCCGGCGGGCGGAAAAGGTCGCAGAGCCGGCGATGCGGCCGGCACTCGGCGGGCAATGAAGTAAAGCCACCTTGACATTAAGTAAAGCTTCCTTTACATTATGTAAAGCCTGCTTTACTTAGCGGGCATCAACCTGAACTCACACAAGGAACCGTTTGCCATGTCTTCCATGTCTTTCCAGGAAAAGAGCGCCTGGGGCACGCTCACCGCCCTGCTCGGCGTCGGCGGGCTCTACACCTCGTCACTCGTGAATCTCTGGCGAGCCGACCAGCTCCACATCCCGTCGACCTTCGGCCTGATGGTGGGGTTCACCATTCTGCTCGTCCTGGTGCTGGTCGGCTACCACATCCTGGTTGCCGCGATCACCGGCGCGCAGGACGAGGACGAGCGCGACCGTCTGATCGGCTGGCGCGCGGGCAGCATCGGCGGATTCGTCCTCGCCTTCGGGGTCATCACCATCGTCGGGCACATCGTGGTCGGCGGCCTGCTCCAGGGCGGCATCTGGCAATCGCCGGCGGTGATCGCCAACCTGCTGCTGCTGGCGGTCTTCATCGCCACCGTCGTCGAGCTGGCGGTCACGATCTGGTTCCACCGGCGGGGAATCTGAGGTGGGCGCCATCATCAATCGCGTGCGCGAGCTGCGCCAGCGCGGCGAGGGTATGACCCAGCAGCAGCTGGCCGAGACCGTCGGCGTCTCCCGCCAGACCATCATCGCCATCGAGAGCGGCCGCTACAGCCCCTCGCTGGAAGTCGCGCTGAAGATCGCCCGGGCGTTCGAGCAGCCCGTGGAGGCTGTGTTCTCGCTGGCCGAAGCGGAATAAGGCGGCGATTCGGGGCTGTTGTCGGTGCGTCAGTGCGTCAGTGGTCTGTACGTCCGTGCGTCTGTGCGTCTGTGCGCCAGCGGGTCCGTGCAACCGACTACTGACGTACCGACTACTGACGTACGGACCACGGACGCACTGATTACAGACGTACTGACCACTGACGTACCGACTACGGACACACGACGTACCGCCCAACCGCCCACCTACCGCCTGAACCGCTCCAACAAGCCGTCGAGCTCGTCCAGGCTGGTGTACTTGATCGTCACCTGGCCCTTGCCGGAACTCGAATGCTTGACGTTCACCGGCGCGCAGAGGGTTTCGGTGAGCTCCTGCTCGAGGCGCTGGATGTCGGGAGACTTCTGCTCGCCCTTCGCCTTCTTCGGCTCGGGCCTGCCCTCGCGCAAACGCCGTACCAGGGCCTCGGTCTGGCGAACCGACAAGTCCTTGTCGACCACCTCGCGGGCGGCGCGGATCTGGTCGGGACGCTCGAGCGTGAGCAGGGCACGGGCGTGACCCATGTCGAGCTGCTTGCGGTCGACCATTTCGCGCACTTCCGGCGCCAGTTCCATCAGGCGCAGCAGGTTGGTCACCGATGCACGCGAACGACCGACGCTCTTGGCGGCCTGCTCGTGGGTCAGGCCGAACTCCTCGATCAGGCGCCTGAGCGCGACGGCTTCCTCGAGCGGATTGAGATCCTCGCGCTGGATGTTCTCGATCAGCGCGAGCGCCAGGGTGGCCTCGTCGGCGATCTCGCGCACCAGCGCGGGAATGGTGGTCATACCCGCCATCTGGCAGGCGCGCCAGCGGCGCTCGCCGGCGATCAGCTCGTATCGGCCCTGCTTCGCCAGCGGACGCACGACCACCGGCTGCACCAGGCCCTGTTCCTTGATCGAGTCCGACAGCTCCTGCAGGCGGTCGGGATCCATGGCGGACCGCGGCTGGTAGCGGCCCGGCTCGATCACGTCGACCGGCAGCTCCTTGAGGCCATGGAGCTCACCGTCGGCGCTGGCCTTTTCGGCCGCGGCGCGGGTCTTGCCGAGCAGGGCGTCGAGATTGCGCCCGAGGGGTTTCTTCTTGCGGGATGCGGCCATCGGCTTGGGTTCCTGGCGTCCTGGGTGCTGTCCTGGGTCCTAGACTCGCGGCTCTTCGGCGGCCAGGTCCTGCGGCGTCGAAGAAGGCACACGCGCCGCCTCGCCCATGCGCCGCAGGTATTCCCCGGCCAGGCCCAGGTAGGCCACGGCGCCGCGCGAATCGCGGTCGTAATGAATCACCGACTGGCCGTAGCTGGGCGCCTCGGCCACGCGCACATTGCGCGGCACGACGGTGGCGTAGAGCTTGTCGCCGAAGTGCTCGGACAGCTGGCGCGAGACCGCGCCGGAGAGATTGTTGCGGATGTCGAACATGGTGCGCACCAGGCCCTCGATTTCGAGCTGCGGATTGACCGAGCCCTGGATCTGCTCGATGGTGCCCAGCAGCGCGGTGAGGCCCTCGAGCGCGTAGTACTCGCACTGCATCGGGATCAGGACCGAGTCGGCCGCAGTCAGCGCGTTGAGCGTCAGCACGTTGAGCGAGGGCGGGCAGTCGATGATGATGTGGTGGTAGCGCGAGGCGGCGTTGGCCAGGGCGCCGCGCAGCACGCTCGCGCGGTCGTCCTCGTCCATCAACGCCACTTCGGCGGCCGTCAGGTCGCCGTTGGCCGGCACCAGGTCGAAGCCCATCGCCTCGACGTGCACCACGGCCTCGCTCATCGCGCATTCGCCGAGCAGCACCTCGCACAGGGTGTTCTGGTCTTCCTCGATCTCGATGCCGGAGCCGGTCGTGGCGTTGCCCTGCGGATCGATGTCGATCAGCAGGACCCGGCGCTCGAGCTCAGCCAACCCGGCGGCGAGATTGAGCGCCGTCGTGGTCTTGCCCACGCCGCCCTTCTGGTTGGTTACGGCCACGATGCGGGCCCGTCGGTCAGTCATGATTGCCTCAGGATGGCCAGGCTGCGGGCACCGCCCGCGCCGGGCACGTTCAGTTCGATTCTCTCGACATTGTACGCATCCGCCACTGCGGCGCACTCGTCGTCTTCGAGCCGGCCCTTCATGGCCAGCAGAGTGGCGCCGGCCGCGAGCAGGTGGCCGAGCTGCTCGACCAGCCGCGGCAGGGGCGCCAGCGCCCGCGCCACCACCTGGTCCGGCCGCCGCTCGGGCTCGAACGACTCCAGTCGGGCATGGACGGGCTCGATGTTCTCCAGGCCGAGCTCGCGCCGGACCTGCCGCAGGAAGCGCACCTTCTTGCCGTTGCTGTCGACCAGAACGAAATGCTGGTTCGGACAGGCGATGGCCAGCGGCACGCCCGGCAGCCCGGCGCCCGTGCCGGCATCGACGATTTCCTTCCCCTCGATCCAGGGCAGGATGCTCAGGCTGTCGACCAGATGCCGATCGACCATCGCCGCCGGCTCGTCGACCGCGGTGAGATTATAGGCGCGATTCCAGCGCGAAAGCAGGGCCAGGTAATCGAGCAGCTGCCCCGTCCGGGCCTCGTCGAGCGACAGCCCGAGACCGGCCAGGCCCTGCTCCAGCCTGGCGCGCAACGCCTTGTCGCTCACGGTTCGGCCGACTCCCTCGCATCGGGCTCCGACGCCTCGCCCGGCTCGGGCGGCGGTGGGAGTTCACGGTGATGGTGGCAGGCGACCCGGTGCCCGTCGTCGAGCGTCTCGAGCTCCGGAACCTCCCGGGCGCAAAGCTCGGTGGCGAACGGGCAGCGCGTGCGGAAGACGCAACCCGAGGGCGGGTCGAGCGGCGACGGCATGTCGCCCTTGAGCGAGCGGCGTGCGCGAGCGCGCTCGCGTACCGGGTCGGGGATCGGCACGGATTCGATCAGCGCACGGGTGTAGGGGTGCTTGGGCCGGCGGTAAATGCTCGAGCGATCGGCCAGCTCCATGACCTTGCCCATGTACATCACCAGGATGCGGTCGGAGACGTGGCGCACGATCGACAGGTCGTGAGCGATGAAGATAAGCGAAAGCTGCAGCTTCTTCTGCAGGTCCTTGAGCAGGTTGACGATCTGCGCCTGGATGGACACGTCGAGCGCGCTGACCGGCTCGTCGCAGACGACCAGGCGGGGATTGACCACCAGCGCCCGCGCGATGCCCACCCGCTGACACTGCCCGCCGGAGAACTCGTGCGGGTAGCGATTGACCTGGTCGGGTCGCAGCCCCACCAGCTTGAGAATGCCGGTGACCCGTTCGCGCACCTGCAGCCGCGACATCGAGGGATAGAAGACCCGCAGCGGCTCGGCGACGATGTCGCCGATGGTCATGCGCGGGTCCAGCGAGCCCTGCGGATCCTGGAAGATGAGCTGAATCTCGCGCCGTTTGCGGCGCATCTTCTCCTCGCTGGCCGCCACGAGATCCTCGCCCAGCCAGAGGATTTTCCCGCCGTGGGCGCGCTTGAGCCCCAGCAGCGCGCGCGCCAGGGTGGACTTGCCGCAACCCGACTCGCCCACGATACCCAGGGTCTCGGCGGGGTAGACGTCGAAGCTCACGCCGTCGACGGCGCGGATGCGGTGATAGTCATGGCGAAAGATCGACCCGGTGTCGACCCGGAAACTGACCTCGAGATCGCGAACCTGCAGCACCGGATTGCGCATCAGCCGGCCTCCTCTTTCGACGGCAGCGCCTCGAGGTGGCAGCGCTTGAAGCGCTCCTCGCCGATTTCCTCGAACTCCGGCAGCGCGAAACACTTGTCCCAGGCGTAGGGACAGCGGTCGCGGAAGGGACAGCCCTCGGGAACCTCCAGCAGGTTGGGCGGATTGCCGGGAATGGCGTGCAGGATGCCGGAGTCATGGCGATCCAGGCGCGGGACGGAAGCCAGCAGCCCTTCCGTGTAGGGGTGCTGCGGATCGGCGAACAGCGCTTCGACGCCGGCCATTTCCATTTCCTTGCCGGCGTACATCACCAGCACCCGATCGCACAGGCCGGCGACCACGCCCAGGTCGTGGGTGATCAGCAGGATCGCGGTCGAGGACTTCTCGGACAGCTCGCCCATGAGCGAGTTGATCTGGGACTGCACGGTGACGTCGAGCGCGGTGGTCGGCTCATCGGCGATCAGCAGGTCGGGCTGGCAGAGCAGGCCCATGGCGATCATCACGCGCTGGCACATGCCGCCGGAAAGCTCGTGCGGGAACTGCTTCATGCGCTGCTCGGGGTCGCTGAGCTGGACCAGGCGCAGCATCTCGATGGCGCGCTCCTTTGCCGGCTTCTTCTTGAGATTCCGATGGTGAGTGAGCACCTCTACCAGCTGGTCGCCGACGGTCAGGTACGGATTGAGCGAACTGACCGGATCCTGGAAGATCATCGAGATCTTCGAACCGCGCACGCGCGTCAGTTCCGGGTTGGACATGCCCAGCAGCTCCTGGCCGCGGAACTTGACCGAGCCGCTGGCCCGGCCGTTCTCGGCCAGCAGACCCATCAGCGCCAGCGCGGTCTGGGTCTTGCCCGAGCCCGACTCCCCCACCAGGCCCAGCGTCTCGCCGGGCTCGAGATCGAAGCTGATCCCGTTGACGGCGTGCACCACGCCGTCCGGGGTATCGAAGGATACGGTGAGGTCACGAACTTCAAGCAAAGCCATCGCACATTCCTTCGGAATGAAATCTCGAATCCGAAGCATCAAATCTCAAACAGATTCCAAATTCGAAAATATCAAAACCCGAACGGCCGCCCGCTCGGTTTCGTTTCGAATTTCTTTCGAATTTCGGATTTCGGGTTTCGTGCTTTTTCATTGTCGATCCTTCGGATCCAGCGCATCCCTCAGTCCATCGCCGAGGAAGTTGAACGCGAACAGAGTGACGGCCAGGAAGCTGGCCGGGAAGAGCAGGGACCACGGTGCGACCTCCATCTCCTGCGCGCCCTCGTTGACCAGTGCACCCCAGGAGGTGAGCGGCTCCTGCACGCCCAGGCCCAGGAAGCTCAGGAAGCTCTCGACCAGGATCACCTGGGGAATCGTCAGCGTGACATAGACGATCACCACGCCGAGCAGGTTGGGCACGATGTGACGCCGGATGATCTGCCACTCGGTGGCCCCGCAGGCGCGGGCGGCCTCGACGAAGTCCTTGTTCTTCAGGCTCAGCGTCTGGCCCCGTACGATGCGCGCCATGTCGAGCCAGTTGATCGCGCCGATGGCCACGAAGATCAGGAAGATGTTGCGCCCGAACACGACCATCAGCAGGATCACGAAGAACATGAAGGGCATGGCGTAGACCGCATCGACGATGCGCATCATCACGTTGTCGACCCGCCCGCCGACGTAACCGGCGAACGCGCCCCAGGTCACGCCGATGAGCAGCGAGACGAGGGTCGCCACCAGGCCGACCAGCAGCGAGATGCGGCCGCCGATCATAGTGCGCGCGAACAAATCCCGCCCGAGCGCATCGGTGCCGAACAGGTGACCGGTTTCGAGAGACGGCGGGGTCGAATAATTGTCCCAGTCGGGAATCTCGTGGTCCCAGTCGACGAGCATCGGACCGAAGACGACCAGCGCGATCATGATCGTCAGGATCACCAGCGCGGCCACGGCCGCCTTGTTCCGGAGCAGGCGGTGCCAGGCATCGACGTAGAGCGAACGCCCCCGCACCTCCCGGCTGTCGAGCGCCTGGTCGAACGCGTCGCGAGTGGTCTCGTTCATGGCGAACCGGCCCGGTCATTCATCATCAGGCAGTCTCCCCATCGTCGTAGCGAATGCGCGGATCGAGCCAGGCGTAGATCAGGTCGACCATGAAATTGAACAGGATGATGAGCACGCCGTAGAGGATCACGACGCCCATCACCAGGGTGTAGTCGCGATTGAGGGCGCCCTGGACGAAATACGACCCGATACCGGGAATCGTGAAGATCCGCTCGACCACCACCGAGCCGGTCACGATGGCCGCCGCGGCCGGCCCCAGATAGGAAATCACCGGCAACAGCGCCGGCTTGAGGGCGTGACGCAGGATGACCTCCTTCTCCGGCATGCCCTTCGCGCGCACGGTGCGGATGAAGCTCGAGTGCAGCACCTCGATCATCGAACCGCGGGTGATACGCGCGATGTAGGCGATCATCGGCAGGGCGAGCGTGATCACCGGCAGCACCATCCGGTCGAAGCTGAAGGCCCAGCCGCCGGCCGGCACCCAGCCGAGCACGATGGCGAACACCAGGATCAGCAGCGGCGCCAGCACGAAGTTGGGAATCGAGATGCCGAGCATGGCCAGGCTCATGACGGTGTAGTCGGTCGGCCGGTTCTGCCTGAGCGCCGCCCAGGCGCCCACCACCACGCCCACCAGCAGGGCCAGCAGCAGGGCGGCCGCGCCGAGCGCGAACGACACCGGCGCGCCCTGGATGATCAGGTCGTTGACCGTCCAGTCGCGGTAGTGGAACGACGGCCCCAGGTCGCCCTGCACGATCTGCCAAAGGTAACGCGCGTACTGGAACACCAGCGGCTCGTCGAGATGGTACTTCGCCGCCAGGTTGGCCTCGATCTCCGGCGGCAGCGCCCGCTCCGAATCGAACGGCCCGCCGGGCGCGACGCGAATCATGAAGAACGCGAAGGTGATCAGGAGGAACAGCGTTGGAACGGCTGATGCCAGCCTGCGGAGGGAGTACTTCAACATGACGCGGACTGCCTTCGATCACCCTGTTCACAAGCACGAAATCCGAAGCACCAAATCCGAAACAAATTCGAAAACCCAAGCACGAACCGGCTGCCGATCGATTCCGTGGTGCTCTTCCGTTTCGGATTTCGGATTTCGAATTTCGAATTTCGCGCCCTCACGACTCCTCCCCTTCGCCCGGCTCCGCCGCCTCTTCCACCCCGACCTCCCGGGGCCTCACCAGATACATATGCCGCGTCAGGTGGTGGTCCATGACGTTTTCTTCCCAGCCCTGCAGCAGCGGGTCGACGAGGCGCTTGGTGACGTAGTGGTAGACGGGCAGGATGACCTGGTCGGCCAGGATCATGCGTTCGGCCTCGGCCATGAGGTTGCGGCGGCTGGCCGGGATGCGTTCGGAGGCGATTCGCTCGAGCAGGCGGTCGAAGCGTTCGTTGTCGTAGCCGGCGTCGTTGCGGCCGTGCTCGGAATGGAACAGCTCGAGAAAGGTGAAGGCGTCCTGGTAGTCACCGATCCAGCCCGACCGGAAGACCTCGGTGACGCGGCGCTGGGCGCGGTTCTGGAGAAAGACGCGGAACTCCTCGTTGATCAGCCGCGTGCGCACGCCCAGCACCTGTTTCCACATGGCGGCCATGGCAACGGCGATCTTGCGGTGGTTTTCCGAGGTGTTGTAGCGCAGCTCGACTTCCAGCGGCCGCTCGGCGCTGTAGCCGGCCTGCTGGTAGAGCCGGCGCGCCTCGGCCTCGCGCTCTTCCTGCGTCATGTCGGCCCAGGCGACGTCGAGGGATTCGTACTCCGGCAGCCCGGGCGGCACGAGGTGGAAGGTCGGGATCTCGCCGAAGCGGCTGACGCGCTCGGTGAGGATGTCTCGATCGATGGCCAGGTTGAGCGCCTGGCGCAGTGCCAGGTTGCCCTCGAACGGCGGCCGCGTGAGGTTGAACGAAAAGAAGTAGGTCCCGAACCAGGGCGTGACCACCAGGGCGTCGCCCATGTTGTCTTCCAGCCACTGGAACTGGCTCGAGGGCACCTGGTAGGTCCAGTGCAGGTCGCCGGCGCGGAAGCGATTGAATTCGGTGTTTTCGTCTTCGAAGGGATAGAACACGACCCGCTCGACGATGACCGACCCGGCGTCGCGAAAGTGAGGGTTCCTGACCAGCTCGATGCGCGAGCGCACCCGCCAGTCGGCGAGCATGTAGGCACCGTTCGACACCAGGTTGCCCGGCCGCACGTGGCTGTCGCCGTGTTCCTCGACCGCCGGCCGGTACACCGGGTAGCTGGTGTGATGCGTCAGCAGACCCAGGAAATACGGCGTGGGATCCTGCAGCTCGACCTGGAAGGTCGTGTCGTTGAGCGCGGTCACCCCGAGGTCTTCGGGCGGCAGGTCGCCGGCGAAGATCGCCTCGGCGTTGACGATCGGCGAGAGCATCCGCCCGTAGGACGTGCCCGTGGCGGGAGCGACGGCGCGCCGCCAGGACCAGACGAAATCCTCCGCGGTGACCGGCTCGCCGTTGCTCCAGCGCGCTTCCGGATCGAGGTAAAAGGTGTAGGTCAGCCCGTCGCGGCTGATGTCCCAGTGCCGCGCCGCGCCGGGCACGATGTGACCGTCGGGGGCATTCGTGGTCAGCCCCTCGAACAGGTCGCGCAGGATGTTGGCCGAAGGTACGCCCTCGGCCAGGTGCGGGTCGAGGGTCTGGGGCTCTTCGCCATTGCCCCGATGGACGACCTGGGAATCGGCCAGCACCTCGTCGACCGGACGGCCCGCCTCATTGAACGCCACCTCGACCGGCTCGGCCAACACCGGCGCCGCCTCGGGCGCGCGGTCCTCGCCCTGCCCGCAGGCAGCCAGCAACAGGACGACTGCGACCAGCCAGAATCGCATCACGGCAGGGCCATCCAGCGCGAGAGGTGAATATCCATGGGATTGTCTTCGAATCCGCGCACGGCCGGGTCCACGAGGTGCCTGGAGACATAGTAGTACAAGGGCACGATCACCTGCTCGTCGAGCAGCAGCGATTCCGCTTCGCGCAGGGTCGACAGGCGCTCGTCGCCGCGCTCGCGGGCGGCGCGGCGCATCAGGCGGTCGAACTCCGGGTCGTCGAAGAAGGTGTAGTTGCCCGGACCGTCGCTTTCGAACAGCTGCAGGAAGTTGCCCGCATCGCGCCAGTCGGCGATCCAGCCGCCCCGGAAGACCTCGGTGATGCGGCCCTGGCGCCGGTTGGCGATGAAGACCTTCCATTCCTCGTTGACCAGCCCGGTCTGCACGCCCAGGTGCAGCTTCCACATCGCGGCGATCGCCACGGCCATGCGGCGGTGCGTGAGCGAGGTGTTGAAGCGCAGTTCGACTCGGAGCGGCCGGGCCTCGTCGTAGCCGGCCTCCCGGTAAAGGCGCCGGGCCTCGGCCAGGCGCTCGCCGGGCGGCAGCGGCGGCTCCCGCCCCTCGGGCCAGCCGGGCATGCCGGGCGGGATCAGGCCCCAGGCCGGAATCTCGCCGGAACCGAGCACGCGCTCGACCAGGATGTCGCGGTCGATCGCCAGGCTCAGCGCCCGGCGCAGTTCGGGTGCGTCGGCGAAGGGCTCGCGCCGGAGATTGAACGCCAGGAAGAAGCTGCCGAGGTAGGGCGCGATCCTCAGTTCGTCGCCGAACTGCTCGCGCAACCAGTCGACCCGGCCGGGCGGAATGGTCTCGGTGATGTGGAGCTGTCCCGCGCGGTAGCGCGAGAGCTCGACGTCGGGCTGCTCGATGACGTGCCAGGTCACGCCGTCGAGCGCGACCGTATCGGCCTCGCGGTAGTGCGGGTTGGGCTTCAGTTCCAGCCGCGCGCCCGGCAGCTGTTCGACCAGCACGAACGCCCCGCTGTAGCGTCCTTCGCTGTCGCCCGGCCAGGGATAGGTCACGGGGTGCGTCAGCAGCTCGCCGAACCAGGGCAGGGGCCTCTCGAGGCGTATCTCGAGGCGATCCGGCGCGGGCGCGTCGATCCCCAGTGTGTCGACTGCGGCCTCCCCGGTCCGCACCGCGTGCGCGTTCTCGACCGGATCGAGCAGCGCCGCGGTCGGCGAAGCCGTGGCCGGATCGAGGGCGCGCCGCCAGCCGGCGACGAAATCGCCGGCGACGATCGGGCGGCCGTCGGACCAGCGAGCAGCCTCGTGGAGTTCGAAGGTCCAGACCCTGCCGTCCTCGCTGACCGACCAGGACGCCGCCACGCCCGGCACCAGCTCCGCCCCGGCGTCGAAGGTCAACAGGCCTTCGTGGAGGTCGCGCAGCACATTCAGCGCCGACAGGCTCTGTGCGGTGTGAATATCGAGCGAGTCCGGCTCCGGCCCGACGCCCCGGTGCAGCGTGGCTGCATGGACCGTGGCGGCCGTCAGCAGGGCAGCGAAAAACACCGGAACCACCGAAAGCACCGAAGCCACCGAAGCCGGGAAACCGGGGGCAAAGCGCGATCCGGTACGAGTCCGCAACGCTCCGAGAAGCCAGAGATCCTGCAGGTGCTGTTTCGATTCTTTCATTCGGTGTCTTCGATGCCTTCGATGGTTCCGGGTTTTCCTTTCCGGTCGGCGGCGCCTGCCTTCATGCAGCCAGCAGACAAAAAAGGGATAATCGGCGCCTCATTCTAGCGGGGTGTTCCGACTTGAATCCCGACACCGTCCTGACCGACAAGCGCGAGCTCGCCGCCTGGCTCGAATCCGGCTGCAAACCGGAGTCCGAATGGCGGATAGGAACCGAGCACGAGAAGTTCGGCTTCTGCACGGAAACCCTGAAGCCGCTGCCCTACGACGGCGAGCGTTCAGTGCGCGCCATGCTCGAGGGCCTGGCCGACAATTTCGGCTGGGAACCCGTCTACGAGTCGGACATGCCGATCGCGCTGAAGAAGAACGGCTGCTCGATCACGCTCGAGCCGGGCGGCCAGCTGGAGCTGTCCGGGGAGCTGCTCGACAACCTCCACCAGACCTGCGACGAGGTCAACACACATCTCGCCCAGGTGCGCGCGGTGGCCGAGCCCCTGGGCATCGGTTTCCTGGGCATGGGCTTCCACCCCACGGCGACGCTCGACGACATCGACTGGATGCCCAAGAAGCGCTACGTGATCATGCGCAACTACATGCCGAAGGTCGGTCAGCACGGCCACGACATGATGAAGCGCACCTGCACCGTGCAGGTCAACCTGGATTTCTCCAGCGAGGCCGACATGGTCACCAAGTTCCGCGCCTCGCTGGCCCTGCAGCCGATCGCCACGGCCCTGTTCGCCGACTCGCCCTTCGTCGAGGGCCGGCCCAGCGGCTACCTGAGCTACCGGTCCCATGCCTGGACCGACACCGATCCCGACCGCACCGGGACGCTGCCCTGGGTGTTCGAGTCGGGCATGGGCTTCGAACGCTACGCCGACTACATGCTCGACGTGCCGATGTACTTCGTGGTCCGCGAGGGTCGCATGATCGACTGCGCCGGCCAGAGCTTCCGCGACTTCCTCGCCGGACGACTGCCGGCCCTGCCCGGCGAACGGCCGACGCTCAGGGACTGGGAAGACCACCTCACCACCGCCTTCCCGGAAGTCCGGCTCAAGCGTTTCCTGGAAATGCGCGGCGCCGACGGCGGCCCATGGCGCCGCCTGTGCGCGCTGCCCGCCTTCTGGGTCGGCCTGCTCTACGACGCCGACGCGCTCGCCGCCTGCCTCGACATGACCCGCCACTGGAGCGCCGCGGAACGCGAACAGCTGCGCCGGGACGTGGCCGGGGAGGGCCTCCGGGCGGAGATCCAGGGACGCAGCGTTCGCGACATCGCCCGCGAGCTGCTCGACCTGGCCTACAGGGGCCTGTCGAAGCGCCGGCGCCTCAGCGCCAGCGGCGACGATGAAGGGGGTTTCCTCGAGTCGCTGCAAAACGTGGTCGACCGCGGCACGACCCCGGCCGAGGTCAAGCTCGCCGCCTACGAGGGCAAGTGGAACGGCGACCTGGCTCACCTGTTCCGCGAGTTCGCCTACTGACGGCGCCCGTGCTCGAGCTCGTCGATACGCGAATCAGGAGCGGTTACTCGCGCTACGGGCCGCCGCCCGTCGCGGTCTACGAACTCCGGGCGGTCTCGGACGCGGACCAATCGGCGATTCTCGAAGGCTTCGAGGCGCTGGCCGGCCTGGGACTGCCCGCACCCGACCTCGGCGGCGAGCCGGCACCGTCACGGCTGGCGCGCGGTTTCGCCGCGCTGGTCTCGGCACTGCTCGAGCGCGGCGGGCACCTCGCCGGACCGCCGGTCGTCGAAGGGCCGGGCAAA
Source organism: Gammaproteobacteria bacterium (assembly GCA_009908385.1). Lineage (GTDB taxonomy): Bacteria > Pseudomonadota > Gammaproteobacteria > Xanthomonadales > Wenzhouxiangellaceae > Wenzhouxiangella. The sequence goes on along the minus strand of JAAAPE010000131.1, from coordinate 4,850 downwards.
CCGGACGGGGGCCTGGTCGTCAATCTCCCTTGTGAAGAACCCGAAACGGCGCAGAAGGCCGCCGAGCTGGCCGCCCGGCTGCTGTCCGCTGCGGAGACGTCGCTGGACGACGCGTCCCGAGCGCTGGCCGCCTTCCTCGACTTCGCCAACGCCCGCATGCCCCATCCCGACGCCCGCCGGATCATCGGGATGGCACGAAGCCGCGGCCTGCCCGTCCTGCGGCTCGACCAGCATCCGTTCGAGTTTTCATCGCAGGACCGGCCGTTTCGCGCCGGCCTGTTCCAGATCGGACACGGGGCGCATCGCCGCGTCCTGGCCGGGGCCGTTCCGTCGCTCGACCCCGGCAAGCTGATCCACGTCGCCAGCCGGGACCGGCTCGTGGCCAGGCTGCTCCGGCACGGTCTGCCGCTGCCGCGACAGGACCTCGAGTTTCCCAACAAGAACCGCGCCACGCGCGCCGCCCGGGCCGCCGAACGGCTGGGCGGCCCGGTCGCGATGCGGGCCATCCTCCGCCGACCCTTCGCCCATGCCCTGGGCGTTTCTCCGGTCTTCGAGCCGCTTGCCACCGAACCCCAGGTCCTGGCCGTCTACGAGGCCGCCGCGGCCGGAACCCGAAACGTCTGGATCGAGGCCCACGTCGGCGGCGACCGGATCCGGTGCCTGATCATCGGCGGCGAGCTGGTCGCGGCCACCCGCGGCCGCCCCCCGTCGATCACCGGCGACGGACGACGCAGCGTGACCGAACTGATCGCCGACGCCGTGCACGCGGCCGGGTCGCCGCGCCACAGGCACGCCTGGAGAATCCTGCAGGCCGGCGACCGCGACCTCGCCGCCCGCCTGGCGATGGTCGGGCTGCGCCCGGACTCCGTGCCTGACCGCGGCTGGACGATCGGCCTGCGGGGCGACGGCACGGCCTTCAACGGCGGCGCGCTGGAAGACGTCCGAGCGGCCCTGTCCGACCCGATCCGCCGGCTGGCCGAACGCGCGGCTGCGGTGTGCGGCCTGCCGGAGCTCGCTGCGGTCGACCTGGCCGTCGTCGATCCCGGGGGAGACGCTGCCGCACCGAACTGCCATGTTCTCGATGTCGTCCCCGACCCGGACCTGGCCTCGCACGTCGAGGGCCGCCCCGGCTGCGCGAATGAGCTCCACGAGCGCCTGGTCGAAACCCTGTTCCCGCCGGATCGTCCCGCGCGCATTCCCACGGTGGCCATCACGGGCACCAACGGCAAGACGACGACATCGCGCATGACCGCCGCGATCCTGCGGCATGCTGCCTACCAGTCCGTCGGCCTGGCCACCACGGAGGGCGCCTACGTCGACGACGAGCGGATCGTCGGCGGCGACGTCGCCGGCGTCACCGGCGCCGCCATGGTCCTGGCCGACGACCGGGTCCGGGCGGCGGTCCTCGAAACGGCGCGGGGCGGCCTGCACAGCGTGGGCACGGCGATGGAGGCGGTCGACGCCGCCGCTTGCCTGAATATCGCGTCCGACCACATCGGGATCGACGGGATCGACTCGATCGAGCAACTTGCCGCGGTCAAGGCCCGCGCGCTCGAACTCGCCGACGGGCAGGCGATCGTCAACGCCGACGACCCGCGCTGCCTGGCCATGCTCGAGCGATGCCCGCGCGCGCAGCCGGTCCTGGTCAGCCGGCTTGCAGCATCCAGCACCGTGCGGGATCACCGGGCGGCCGGCCACCGGGCCGTGCTGATCACCGGGGCGGACGACGGCCGCGAGCAGCTGCTGTTCGCCGACGGAACGGATTCCGAGGTCCTGATGCCGACCCACGACATTCCGGCCGTGATGAACGGCCTTTTGCCGTTCAATGCGCTGAATGCGGCCTTCGCGGCCGCCCTGTGCTGGTCGCTCGGCATCGACACGGCCGCGATTCGCGACGGGCTGGGGGGTTTCAGCAACTCCGTGGAGGGCAACCCCGGCCGCTACAATTTCATCGAAGGCCGCGCGTTCACCCTGCTGACCGATTTCGCCCAGAATGCCCACGGCCTGGCGGAGCTCTACGCGGTCGTCGACCGCCTGCCGACCGCCGGCCGCAAGCGACTGGTCTGCCTGACGATCGGCTCGCGCCATCGCGAGCACATCGACGAAAACGCGGCCGACATGCTCGACCGCTTCGACCACCTGATCATCGGCTGCAGCGAGTACGCCGACAGCAACCCCGAATACGCCGGCGACAACCCGCGGGAGACCATGCTGGCGCAGTTCAGGGCCCGACTGCTCGAGGCGGGCGCCGCGCCCGAACGCTTCGAGACGCACGCCGACCCCGCGAGGGCCATCCGGCGCGGACTCGAAACGGCTGCGCCGGGCGACTTGCTGGTCATCCTCGGCAGCCCCGAGGTGGTCCTTCCGGAACTCGACGCCAGAGAGGCAACATGAACAGCTCCAGGATCGATCTGCCGCCCGAATCGGGCGAGCTCGAAGCGGACCTCGAAGCGCTGCTGCGACTCAGTCCCGAGCCCTACACCTTCTTCGACGATCGCCGCGTCCACCGCGCGCTGACCGCCGATCCACGCGCCTATCTCGATGCCCTGCTCGAAGCCATCGAGTCCATCGCCTTCGGCCGGGCCAGCCTGGAGCTGCCGCCGAAGTCGGTCTTCGCCGACCCGGGACAGCGCTCGGACTTTCGGGTGATGCCCTGCGTCGTACGCTTTCCCGGCCGCACCCGCAAGACCGTGAAGATCATCGGCACCAACTGGCCTCGCGAGATCGTGCCCGGAGAAATCAGCGTCGGCCAGGCATTCTCGCTGCACCAGGAAGAGAACTTCATCGAGGCGGGGTTCGCCGGCTGCCTGCTGTCGTCGGCGCGCACCGGCGCCTGTGTCGCAACCGGGCTGCGGCTGCTCGCGCCGGACTCGCGCGAGGTCGCCGTCGTCGGCTCGGGCCGGGTGGGCTACTACGCCGGGCTGTTCGTCGCCTCGCTGGGCTCGGTGAAGAAAGTGGTGTTCGCCGACGCCGTCGAAGGGCGAGCCGCGCTGGCAGCGTCGAACCTCGGCGCGGCGCTACCCGGACTGGAGACCGGCGTGTTCGAAGCCGACAGCCTGCCCGCGACGGCGGACACGCTGGTACTGGCGACCGACAGCGAAACCCCCATCTTCGACGCCTCGGGCCACTGCCCGCGCCTGGTAGTGAGCGTGGGGGCGGACACCGACTGGCAGAGCGAAATCACCCCCGCGGTGCTGTCCCACTACGCGCTGTCGGTGGATACGCAGGACAGCCCCAACTACGGCGACCTGGCCGCGTTCGGGTCGCACGGTCACCTGGCGGGCGTCGAAGCGGTCGACCTGTTCGAGCTGGTCCGCGACGAGGGACGCCGGCGGACCCCCGCCCTGTTCGTGTCCACGGGTTCCGCCCTGTTCGACAACCTGACCATCGACTACCTGATGTCGCAGGTCGAATCGGGCGACGGTCAGTAGGGCAGCGGCAGCTTCGGGTCGATCTCGAGCAGCTTGTCGCGGAACTCGCTGCGCACCCGGCCGAGGGCCGTCGCCTCGTCGGCGCCGAAACGCAGCATCATCTGGCCCGTGTCGGCATTGAGACGGGCGACGCCCCAGCGATCCGACCAGTCGGCCCGGACGCCGTCGGTCCGGGTGACCAGTGCATCCCCGAAATCGGCGCCGGCGAGTTGCTCGAGCAGCGACTCGGTCTTCTCGCGCTCCGTCGCGACGACGATCTCCGGGCTGGCGCGAAACTGCGGCAGCTCCTCGAGGATCTCGTCGACCTCGCGCGTGTCGGCGGCGAACATCTCGAGCAGCCGCGCGGCGGCGTAGATGGCGTCGTCGAAGGGGTACCAGCGATCGTTGATGAACAGGTGGCCGTCCATGTCCCCGCCCAGCGGGGCGGATTCCTGCCGCAGCCGTTCGGCCACCGGCTGCTGGCCCGAGGCGGTCATGATGCCCCGCCCGCCGGCGTGCTCGACGACCCGCTGCAGGTGCCCCGAAGCGCGCACATCGTAAACCACGGCCTCGCCCGGCCGGGTCGCCAGGATGTCGCGCGCGAGCAGCATGAGCATCCGGTCGGGCCAGACGATCTCGCCGTTCTTGGTGACCAGCGCCAGCCGGTCGGCGTCGCCGTCGAAGGCGATGCCCAGCTCGGCCTGGAAGTTGCGCACACACAGCCGGAGGTCCTCGAGGTCGTCGGGCGACGAGGGGTCCGGCCGGTGATTGGGGAAAGCGCCGTCGACATCGCAGTAGAGCGGAATCAGGTCGGCCCCGATCTTCTCGAGCAGGCGCGGCGCGACGGCGCCGCCCACACCGTTGCCGCAATCGACCACGACCTTCATCGGCCGCTCGAGCTGGATATCGCTGCTCAGGCGCGTGGCATAGCGCTCGATCACGCTCTGCTGCTCGTAGCCCCCTTCTCCCTTGGCGAAGCGACCCTTCTCGTGCAGCAGCGCGAGATCGGCCATCTCGCCGGCGCCGAGCAGCTCGCCGCCGATCATGACCCGGAAGCCGTTGTACTTGGGCGGATGGTGGGAACCGGTGACCATCACGCCGCAGCCTTCGGCCAGCTCGGCGGCGGCGAACCACAAAAGCGGCGTCGGCACCGCGCCGACCTCGATGACGTCGAGGCCGCTGTTGCGCAGGCCCCGGATCAGTCCGGACAGCAGGATGGGGCCGCTGAAGCGTCCGTCGCGAGCCACCGCCACGCGGCCGTAGCCGCGCTCGATGGCGACCGTTCCGATCGCCTGCCCGACGTCCGTGGCGGTGCGGGCGGTGAGATCCTCGTCGACCACGCCCAGGATATCGCCGCGGCGGAAGATGCCGCAGGGCAGCGCGATGCCGGCCTCCGCGGCGGCATCGCCGGGCGATTCCCCGGCCGCCGCCGCGACCCGG
>JAAAPE010000052.1 GCA_009908385.1 Gammaproteobacteria bacterium | reverse complement strand
CGGCGAGGAAGTGATCATCGCCCACCACGACGTCGTCATCGAGACCGACGACCACGTGATCCTGTTCGTCGCCGACCAGCGTTCCATCCGGCGGGTGGAGCGGCTGTTCGCCGTCGAAGCCGTCTTCGTCTAGAAGCCCCTGAGAACTACTGCGCACCCGCCTGACGGCGTCCGGCGGTGCTCGAAATCCTCATGTATTTCCATATACACTGCGGTTTCTCCGCTCCGACGGCCACCGTCAGTCGCATGCTCGATACGTTCTCAGAGGCTTCTAGCTAGAGATTCCAATATGCAGTTGAGCGCTTACGCACCGGTTCAGCGCATCGTCGGCGTGCTGCTGGTTTTCCTCAGCCTGGGTTTCGTTCCGCCGCTGCTGTTCGCGTTCTTCAGTCACGACGGCACGTTCGACGCCTTTGCCGTCAGCCTGTTGATCGTCGCCGTGGCGGGCGTGGCCCTGTACCTGCCGGTGCGGAAGTCCCACCGCGAGCTGCGCATCCGCGACGGCTTCCTGGTGGTCGTGGCTTGCTGGGCGGCGGTCTGCCTGGCCGGGGCCGTGCCCTTCGTGCTGGCCATCGACGCCAGCCTGGCCGACGCGGTGTTCGAGTCGACCTCCGGACTGACCACCACCGGGGCGACGGTGTTCACGGGACTCGACGAGATGCCGATCTCCATCCTGTGGTACCGGCAGCAGCTGCAGTGGATGGGTGGCCTGGGCATCATCGTTCTGGCGGTCGCGATCCTTCCCATGCTGCGGATCGGCGGCATGCAGGTCTACAAGGCCGAGGTGACCGGCCCGGTCAAGGAAAGCCGGCTCACCCCGCGGATCGCCGAGACCGCCAAGGCGCTGTGGCTGATCTACATCGGGTTGACGGTCATTTGCGCCGCCGCCTACTGGGCCGCCGGCATGTCGCTGTTCGACGCGGTCGCACACAGCTTCTCGACCATCGCCACGGCCGGCTTTTCCACCCACGATGCCTCGATCGGCCACTTCGACAGCGCACTGATCGACTGGCTGGTCGTGATCTTCGTATTCGTCGCGAGTCTCAATTTCGGCCTCCATTACCTGGCCCTGCGCCGCGCCACGGCCCAGGTCTACATGCGCGACCCGGAACTGAAGCTGTTCGTGCTGCTGCTGCTGATCATTTCCGCGGTCGCGACCCTGCTGTTGTGGCAGCAGAACGTCTACCCGAATTTCTGGGAGTCGCTGCGATACGCCGTCTTCCAGTCGGTCTCGTACATGACCACGACCGGTTTCGCCACCGCGCCGGTCTACGCCTGGCCTGGCACGCTGCCGCTGCTGCTGCTGCTCGTCAGCGCGCTCGGTGGCTGCGCCGGCGCGACCACCGGCGGATTCAAGATCATCCGCGTGTACCTGCTTACCAAGCAGGGAATCCGTGAGCTCAAGCGGCTCATTCATCCGCGATCGGTGGTGCCGCTCAAGCTCGGCGGGCGCACGCTCAACCAGGAAGTCGCGAACGCCGTCTGGGGATTCGTTTCGCTCTACATCCTCTGCGTGGTCGTGCTCACCTTGATCGTCTCGGGCATCGAGCACGACCTGGTCACGTCGGTTTCGATCGTGTTTTCCTCGCTCAACAACCTCGGTCCCGCGCTGGGCCAGGCGGGTGCCCACTACGGCGGCCTGGCCGACCTCACCAAGTGGCTGATGAGCTTCGCCATGTTGCTCGGCCGGCTCGAGATCTTCACCATCCTGGTGCTGCTCACGCCGACTTACTGGAAACACTGAAATGATGTTGACGCGTTCGCTGCCTGACTGGTCAGCTAGTTGAACGAACCAACGAACCAACGAACCAACGAATCCCATGGATCCGAAAATCATCGAAAGAATGATCGACGACGGTCGCGACACATACGAGTCGCGGCTGGCCGCCGGGCAGGCCCGGCTGAAGGCCGGCGACGTGGCCGAGGCCGTCGCCCACCTGGAGAAGGCGACGGGCCACAAGCCGGAACACACCATGGCCTGGCAGGAGCTGGGCAAGGCGCTCGAGAAGCTGGGTCAACCCGAGGCGGCGCGAACGGCCTGGGACAGGGGCCTGGCGTCGGCCCGTGCCAACGGCGACAAGCAGGCCGAAAAGGTCCTGACCGTCTTCCTCAGGCGCCTCGACGCCTGAAGTCTTTCCTACTCTTCCTTGAGCAGGTCACCCGGGCGCAGACGCCCTGCGCTGACTGCCGGCTGCAGGCTGGCGAGCAGCATCAGTGCCAGCAGTCCCGCGGCCACCCCGCCGCCGATCACCGCCGGCGATACGCTGTCGGTCACGAATCCCTCGTTGGTGAGCCAGGCGACGACGATCAGCGCCAGCAGGCCGCCGATCACCAGCCCGGGCGCACCCAGGCGGATCCCCTGCATCAGCACATGCCCGCGAATCGATCGCGGTCCGGCGCCGACCGCCATCCGGACGGCGGTTTCGCGCCGGCCGGCGTCGACCAGGAACCGCTGCATCGCGAAAAACCCGAAGGCGGTCATGAGCACGATGACCAGGCCGAACAGGCCCGTCACCCGGCCGCGCGCGCGGTCCTTTGCGGTCAGTTCCGCCACGATGTCTGCCACCGGCCGGACCTTGTCGACGTGCAGCAGGTCGAGGTGCGTTTGGAGCGCGGTGTTGATGACTTCCTCGACCCGCTCGCGATCCGGGTTGCCCCGGATCAGCGTCGCGGTCATGAAAGCTCCGAAGCCGGAGCGGCTCGACAGCACCAGGGGACCGGGCGGCTCGTCGGGATGTTCGTAATTGACGTCGTCGATCACGCCGAGAATGCGGCCGCGCTCGTCGTCGGGATTGGACTGGTCTTGCCAGACCGTTCGCCCGACGACGTCGGTCTCGTCCCAGGCCTTCTCGGCGAAGCGGCGGCTGATGATCACGCCGGGTTCGCCGGCGGATTCGAAGTCGCGCCCATGCAAGAGGTCGATGCCTAGCAGTTCGATGAAGCCCGGTGCAACGTTGACGATGCGGGCAGTGACGGTTTCGCCGTCGATCGTGTAACGCGATATGGCGGTCATACGCTCCCCGGGCAGAGGCGAGCCGAAGCTCACCGCTTCCACGCCTGGCAGCGCCAGCAGGCGCTCGCGGACGGCCTCGCGATAGGCCCAGGTCGCCGCATCGGCTGGCGGCTGGAACTGCCCGGTCGGGGGTTCGCGGAAGGTTACGCCGGCGGCCAGGATGCCCTCCGTGGACAGTCCCGGGTCGCGCTGCTCCAGGATCCACAGGTGTGCCATGAAGCCCGTCGCCGCCGCTGCGATCAGGCCGGCCAGGCCGAGTTGCACCAGGCCGGCGGCGTGCTGGAATAGCCCCGGTCGCGCGCTGAATTGCCGGCCACCGTCGCTCAGCGTGCGACGAGCCAGCGTGATGATCGGGAGCAGTGCTACCAGCAGCGTGAACACGGCGGCCAGCATGGCCGAAAACCCGAGCGCCGGCAGGTTCAGCCAGTCTCCGGCAAAGGCCGCGCCCTCGAGAAAGCGCAGTTCGCGAAACCCGGCCGCGAGCCAGATCGACAGCAGGATGCCGAGCGCGCTGCCCAGAACGACCAGGACTGCGGCCTCGACCAGGAGCTGGCCGGCCAGGCGCCGCCGGGTCGCGCCCACGGTCTGGCGCAGGGCCAGCTCGCGCTGACGCGCCGGCGCTCGGGCGAGGAGGAAGATGCCGACATTGACGGCCGCGACCAGGGCAATCAGCACGGTTGCGATCAGCAGCATCGTCACCTGGCGCTGGGCGCTTCGATGCGCCCGCGGGTTTTCGACCAGGCCGGAGATCGCCATCAGCTCCCCCGGCTCGGGCGCCATGGCCTGCTCGGCCGGAGGCTGTTGTTCCAGGAAACGGTCGAGTTCCGCCTCGATCGCTGCCGTGCCGACCCTGCCGGAGTTGCGGCCGAAGATCTTCCACATCGGGATGCGGTCGATCATTTCAGCCGGGATGCCGGTCTGGATCAGACGAAAGTAGCTCTCGTAGGGTGCCCAGAAGTGAAACTTGGGTGCGCCGACGCCGTTGAACTCGGGTGCAAGCACACCCACGATGCGCCACTGATCTTCGCCGACCGTCACTTCCCGGCCGACGACGCCGGTATCACCGCCGAAATGATCCTGCCAGAAGCCGTGCCCGAGTACCATCACGCGCGCGCCGCCGTCGGCGAAGTCTTCCGCGCGCAGGCCGCGGCCGAGCCGCATCCGCGGCTCGAGTAGCTCGAAATACCCCGGCATGACGGGTGCGGCCTGGCCGTCGACCGGGCGGCCGTCGATGTCGGTTTCCGGGAGTCTGCTGAAACCGGACTCACCCGTCAGGCCCGTCAGGATCTGACTGCTTGAGGCGAAATCCTTGATCGCTCCAGCGCCGAGCGTGCCGCCGAACATGTCCTCGGCGCGCGGTCCGATCGTGACGAGATCGTCGCCGCTGTCGACGCCGGCGGGGGTCGGCTGATAGAGCTCCGACCACACGCTGGCCATGCCGCTGACCAGGGCCATGGCCGCGGCCATCATGACCACCGCCAGCGCGCTCTGCCAGGGTGTCTTCAGATACAGGCGTGCGGCATGGCGCAGGTCGAGCAACAGTCCGCCGATCACGCCGCGACGCTCCCGTCGGTGTCGATGCGCCCGTCCTTCATCCGCACCCGCCGCCCGGCGCGCGCTGCATAGTCGGGGTCGTGGGTGACCATCACCAGGGTCGAGCCGTCGGCGTGCAGTTCGTCGAGCAGCTGCATGATCCGCTCGCCCGAAGCGCTGTCGAGGTTGCCGGTCGGTTCGTCGGCCAGCAAGAGGGACGGCTTTCCGACCAGGGCGCGGGCGATGGCGGCGCGCTGCTGCTGACCGCCGGACAGCTGTGCGGGCCGGTGCTCGGCGCGGGCGCTCATGTCGACTCGAGCTAGAGCCTCGTCCACCGCTTGGCGGCGCGCGGTCGTCGTGAGCCCGCCGCGGTATATCAGCGGCAGTTCGACGTTTTCGCGCACCGTCATCTCGGGGATCAGGTTGAAGCTCTGGAAGATGAAGCCGATCTCGCGGTTGCGCAGCCTGGCCTGCTCCTCAGCGTCGATGTCGGTGACCGGCACCCCGGCGAGCCGGTACTCCCCGCCGCTGGCTTCGTCGAGCAACCCGAGTACGGACAGCAGCGTCGACTTGCCGCAACCGGAAGGGCCCTCGACGGCCACGTATTCGCCGTCATCGATATCGAGGTCGATGCCGTCGAGCGCGTGGGTTTCGAGTTGTTCGGTGGTGTAGATGCGCTTGAGATCGCGCAGCCGGATCAGTGGCCGGGTCGGTTCATTCATGCGCCGTCCTGTTTGTCTTGTTGTTTGATGGGTCTAACGAATGCGGATCGTCTCCTGATCCGTGTGTTCGCTCATGTCGGCCAGGATGATGCGTTCGCCGGGTGCGAGACCTTCGAGGACCTCAGCGCGCGAGGTCGAAAGCCTTCCGATCTGCACGCGTCGGCGTCGGGCCGTGTCGTCGTCCTCGGCCACGAATACCGTGACGGTCTGGTTCGGATCGCGCACGCCGGCGGGCCTGGGCACGTGAACCGTCTCCGCGATGAGCTCGAGTTCGATGCGCCCGCTGATGGTCTGTTCGGGCCGGAGCGTGGGCAGATCTTCGGTGGTCAGTTCCACATCGACGGCAATCGTGCGGTCGATCGCCGTCGGGTCGATACGGATCACCTCGCCGGCGATGCGCTCGCGTCCGAGTTCGAGCGTGACGGGCAGGCCGGGCAGCACGTCGGCTGCCTCGCGTTCGGGGACCTTCAGTCGGGCGATGAGCAGGGAGGGGTCGACGATGCGGGCGATCAATTCGCCGGCGGTGAGCCTTTCGCCCTCGGTGACGTTGACTTCCTGGATCACGCCTGCGCTGCCGGCGCGAACCTCGAGTCGTTCGACCAGTGATTCCAGGTGGGCGACCTCGTCGCGCTTTCGCGCCAGCCGCGCCTCGGTGGCGCGCTCCTGAGCGGAACGGTATTCGGGCGATCGGTCGAGCCGCGCCTGCTCGGCCTCCAGGCGTTTCTTGAGCTGCTCGACCTGCAGGCGCTGTCTCTCGAGCTCGATGGTGGAATACACCTGCGCGTCGCTCAATTCTTCCTGGGCCTGCAGTTCCAGCATGGCACCGGTGTACTCGGCTTCCGCGCTGGCCAGTTGCGCGACGATATCGAGATGCCGGTTTTCCGCTTCGACTTCCTCCACCGCTTCCTCGGCTTCGGCCGCGGCGAGATCCCACCGTGCCTGGGTCAGTTCTTCCTCGAGCTCGGGGCTGCTCATCGAGATCAGGACGTCGTCCGCATCGACCCGATCACCGGGCAGGATGTGGACTTCCTCTACGATGCCGTCATTGCGGTTGGTGACGGCGCGGATGTTCGGCGCGACCAGCTGGCCGGAGGCCGAGACTTCGCGCCGCAGCTCACCACGCTCGACCTCCCCGTACCAGATTCGCTCGCCGTCGACCGCCGGCGGCTTGTCGAGCGTGGCGAAGGCCAGGGCCGTCAGCAGAATGACGACCAGCAGAAGTGCGAGTGCCGGGGCCCGCTTGAGCCACTGCTGCTTCTTCGATGGTGGGCGTTGAATGTCCACTGCTTCTCGATACCCTGATCGCTCGGTCCGGCTGATGAAGTCGCCAACGCACAGCAACCTACCGACTCAAGTGGATTTGATCAAGACGCCCGTTTGTTCCGCCTGCTGTTTCTAGGGTAGGGGGACGGCCTTCCACCGGGCTGGAGGCTGAAGCGCTTGTAGCTCCACAGGTACTGCGCCGGGTTGCGGCGCACTTCGTCCTCGAGCCACTCGTGCATCACGGCCAGGGCGCTCGCCGGGTTCTCGTCGGCGATCCGTTCGTCTGCGGGCGTGAAGCGGAGGTTCCAGCCCTTTCCCTTCGGCAAGCGTTCGGCACTGATGAAGATCACGGCCGCGCCGGTTCGTCGGGCGAGTCGGTTGACCAGGGTCATGGTCAGCGCCGGCTGGCCGAAGAAATCGATGAAGACGCCCTCGCCCTGCTTGGGTTGCTGATCGGCCAGGATGCCGATCATCTCGCCCTGCTTCAGGGCGGCAAGCATACGGCGCATCGACGGCGAGCCGCTGGCGATCATGCGGCTGCCGAAGCGGCTGCGGGTCGTGGTGATGAGCCGATCCAGTTCGGGTCGCTTCGGGGCCTTGTACAGTGCCGTCAGGGGGCGGTGGATGGACAGCCACAGGGGCAGCACTTCCCAGTTGCCGAAGTGGGCGCCGACGATGATCACGCCCCGCTTGCCATCGATCAGTTCGCGCGTCGCCTCCCAGCCCTCGACGATCGGTACATGGCGCTGGAGCGTGTCGGCCGACCAGTACGACATCGCGCCCGATTCGAGCACCAGGCGCATGGACTCGACCAGGTGCTGCCGGTAGCGCGTCTCGCGCTCGCCCGCATCCAGTTCGGGAAAGCACATCTCTAGATTCTTGCGGATCACGGCATGGCCGCGCCAGGGCAGCAAGCGGAGGATCCAGGACAGCGGAACGGCCAGCGCGTCGAGGACCCGAAGCGGCGTCCATGAGAGCAGTCGAAGCAGGGCGATGGCGAGCAGTCGGGTCATGCCGTGTGGGGCTTCAGGTCGGGACGGGCTGCGTTATCACGATTCGAGTCAGTGGCTTGCAGGCCGTTATGGCCGGCAGTGTATTGTAGACACCCTTGGGGGGGCAGGCATCGTCCAGGGCGACAGAGCATCGAACCGGAGGGCCATCGAGGACATGATCGGACTGCTGCAGCGCGTTTCCCGGGCGTCGGTGACCATCGATGGTGACAAGGTCGGCAAGATCGGACCGGGCCTGCTGGTCCTGGCCGGGTTCCGCCGGGGCGACCGGGCCGAGCGCATTCCGCGCTTCGTCGAACGCCTGCTCAACTACCGCGTCTTTGCCGACGAGCACGGCCGCATGAACCGCAGCCTTCGAGACACCGGTGGTGGACTGCTGGTCGTACCGCAGTTCACGCTGGCGGCCGATACCGGTTCCGGAAACCGGCCCAGCTTCACGCCGGCGGCGCCGCCGGATGTCGGCGAGGCGCTCTTCGCCGCGCTGGTCGAGCAGGTCGAGCGCGACTGGCCGGGCGCGGCCTTCGGCCGTTTCGGCGCCGAAATGCAGGTCGCGCTGGTCAACGACGGCCCGGTCACGTTCTGGCTCGAGGTGGATTGAGCCGGTCCGGGAGCGCGTGACGGGCCGAGCTTGCTCAGTCCTTGAGCATCCGGGCGAGGGTATTGCGGCTGATGCCCAGCCGGCGCGCCGCCTCGGACTGGTTGCCGCCGCAGGCTGCAACGCTGGTTTCGGCGAGCGTTGCTTCGAAGCGTGCCAGCAGCCCGCGGTGGAGCCCGTCCTGCTCGCCGGCCAGCTGGCGGTTCAGCTCGTCGGCGAGTTGCCGGGTCCAGTCGGACTCAACGGGTTGCGGGGATGCGCTGCCGCGGTATTCCTCGGGCAGGTCGTCCAGGCCGACGACTTCACCCGGCGCGAGCGCGGCCAGTGACTGGCACAAGTGTCTCAACTCGCGCACGTTGCCGGGCCAGTCGAGGCGGGCCAGGTGCCGGATCAGCGCCGGGTCGGCGCTGCGTTCGGGCAGGTTGAACGACTTCGCTGCTTCCTGCAGGAAGTGATGGGTCAGCGCTTCGATGTCCTCCCGGCGATCCCTCAGCGGCGGCACTTTCAGCTCGATGACCTTGAGTCGGTGGAAGAGATCGGCCCGGAATCGCCCACGCGCGACCAGCTCGGACAGATCGCGGTGCGTGGCGGTGATCACGCGGACATCGGCGTGAATCAGGTCGTGGCCTCCGAGTCGGTAGTACTCGCCTTCGGCCAGCACGCGCAGCAGCCGGGTCTGAAGCTTCAGCGGCATGTCGCCGATCTCGTCGAGAAAGAGGGTGCCACCCTCGGCCTGCTCGAAGCGCCCCTGGCGGCGCCCTTCGGCCCCGGTGAAGGCGCCCTTTTCGTGGCCGAACAACTCCGACTCGAGAAGCTCTTCCGGAATGGCGGCCGAATTGATCGCCACGAAGGGCGCCTCGGCGCGCGGCGAGTGGCGGTGCAGCGCGCGTGCTACCAGTTCCTTGCCGGTGCCGGTCTCGCCGGTGATCAGCACCGGGACATCGCTCGCCGACAGGCGTCCGATCATTCGCACCAGGTGCTGGAAGGCCGGCGAGGCACCGATCAGTCCGTCGCCGGCCGCGCTGGGGGGGCGCCGGTCCGGGGCGCGTCGCAGCGCCTTGTCGACCAGCGAGCCGAGTTCGTCCAGGTCGAAGGGCTTGGCGATGAACTCGAAGGCGCCGCCGCGGAAAGCACGTACGGCTGAATCCAGGTCCGAATAGGCAGTCATGACGATGACTGGCAGGTCTTCGTGGCTCTGCCTGAGCGAGTGCATCAAATCCAGGCCGCTCTCACCGTCGAGGCGCACGTCTGCCAGCACCAGGTCGGGTTCTTCCTGCTCGATAGCGGCCAGCAGGCTGGCGCCTTGGGAGAAACTTCGCGAGCGCAGTCGGCGGCTGGCGAAGTACTCCTCCAGCACGTAGCGGATGCCCGGGTCGTCGTCGATGATCCAGATCGACTCAGCCATGCGCCGGCTCCGTCGAAGATGCCCGCGTCAGGGGCAGGCGAACCCGGAATCGGCTGCCCGCGTCGAGGGGTTGATACTCGACCAGCCCCCCGTGGTGGCGGGCGATCTGCTGAGCCACGGCGAGGCCGAAGCCCGTACCCTGGTCGTGGCCCGAGACCAGCGGCAGGAAAAGCTTCTCGCGCAAGGACTCGGGAACCCCGCGGCCGTTGTCGTCGAAATCGATCACCACGGCATGCTCGCTGGGTCGATCGAGCAACGGCGAGTTTCGTTCGATTCGCGTGCTCAGGCGAATCGAATCCGCGTCGGCCTGGACGCCGTTGCGCAGCAGGTTGACGAACAGCTGGTGAAGCTGGCTCTCGTCGGCGATCAACTCCGGGATGCTGGGATCGAAGTCCTGTTCGATGCGCAATCGACCGTGGCGTTCCGCGGCGATGAGTTCCACGGTTTCCGACAGGATCCGGTGGAGATTGATGCGGCTCCGCCGCCCGCTGCCGTTTTCGCCGAAGCGTTCGAGCAGGGCGGTGATGCGGTCGACTTCGCGCTGGATCATCGCTGCGTGCCGCGCGCTCGTCTCGTCGCCATCCCGGCTGGCGATGAGCTGGGCCGCGCCGCGCACCCCGGCCAGCGGGTTGCGCAATTCGTGAGCCAGCTGTCTCGCCATCCTGCCGAGTGCCTGCTGGCGATCGGCGCGCTCGGTCATCGCCCGCTGCCTGACGCGTTCGGAAATGGCGTGCAGCTCCACCAGCACGCCGCCTTCGACCGGATGGAGGTAGGCGTCGACCGCGGTTTCCGATTCGTCGATGCGCGCTTCCGGCGCGTGCAGGGAGCGGCCCTGGTCGAGCACCCGTCGCACCCATTCGCCGAGCGCCGGCGAGAGGTGGTGGATGTTGCGTCCGTGCAGGCTCACGCCGACCGGCGCCAGGAGGGCGGCGGCGGAACGATTCGCCCATTCGATCAGACCCTCGTCGTCGACCCGGACCAGTCCGGTGGCCAGTTCGTCCGGATCGATTCGCGCCATTCAGTCGATGCCGGGGGTCGTCGTGGTGAACGTGACCGGGTCGGTGGTGCCGAGGACGCGTCCCGACGGTGTCTGAAGGCGGGCAAACAGGCGATGCTCTCCGGTGGACGGTACCTCGATGCCGGTGCGGAGCGAGCGGACGGGATCGAGCTCCTGTCCGTCGAAGACCAGCACGATCTCGGCGGTGGGTGGAATCTCGATATCGATGCCCATCACGACCTGCAGGCTGCGCCCGGTCATCTCGACGGTTTCGCCGTCAGCGGGTTCCTGGATGCGGAAGTTGAGCGCCTGGCGCGGCTCCTGCGAGGCGTCGCCTTCGAGCTCGGGCGGAACCCCGGCGTCCCCGTCGAGCACGTTGAGCTCCGGCAATTCCATCGGCTCGGCATCGTCGGACGGCTTCTGGTCGGTGTAGATGACGTTGCCGTTCTCGTCCACCACGCGGTAGATGTGCTGGGCGTATAGCGGCGCGGCGAGGAGCAGGGAAATCAGTGCGATCGACAGCTTTTTCATGGTGTGATCCGTGGGTGGCCTCGATGCCGCCATTTTAGTGTACCCCGTCGCCATTTGAGTGGCCGGGCCCACCAGCGGTCCGGGCCGCGTTCGGCGACCCCGCCCAGGCCCCGGGGAAGCCGCCCGATCGGGCGGGCGGCTCGGCGTGTTCCCCGGTTCAGTTGGAGTAGTACATGTCGAATTCGACCGGGTGGGTCGACATGCGGAAGCGCGTGACCTCCTTCATCTTCAGGTTGATGTATCCGTCGATCAGGTCGTCGCTGAACACATCGCCGGCCTTGAGGAAGTCGCGATCCTTGTCGAGCGCATCGAGCGCCTGGTCGAGCGCGTGGCAGACGCGCGGAATGTCGCGTTCCTCTTCCGGCGGCAGGTCGTACAGGTCCTTGTCCATGGGCGAGCCGGGATCGATCTTGTTGATCACGCCGTCGAGGCCGGCCATCAGCATGGCGGCAAACGTCAGGTAGGGGTTGCCGGCCGCGTCGCCGAAGCGGATCTCGATGCGGCGTGCCTTGTCGGTGCCGACCCACGGCACGCGGCAGGAAGCCGACCGGTTGCGCGCCGAGTAGGCCAGCAGGACCGGAGCCTCGAAGCCGGGGACCAGGCGCTTGTAGCTGTTGGTCGTGGAGTTGGCGAAGGCGTTGATGGCGCGGGCGTGCTTGAAGATGCCGCCGATGTAATGCAGCGCCGTCTCGCTCAAGCCACCGTAGCCGTCGCCGGCGAACATGTTGGTGCCGCCCTTGGAAATCGACTGGTGGACATGCATGCCCGACCCGTTGTCGCCGACCAGGGGTTTGGGCATGAAAGTTGCGGTCCGGCCGTGGCGGTGGGCGACGTTGTGCACCACGTACTTGAGCATCTGCAGTTCGTCGGCCTTGCGCACCAGAGTATTGAACTTGGTGCCGATTTCACACTGTCCGGCCGTACCCACTTCGTGGTGATGCACCTCGACCGGAACGCCGATGGCTTCGAGCGTGGCACACATCAGCGCGCGCAGGTCGGCGAGGCCGTCGACCGGCGGCACCGGGAAATAGCCGCCCTTGACGCGCGGGCGATGCCCGTAATTGCCGTCCTCGTAGGTCTTGTTGGTGTTCCAGGCTGCTTCTTCGGAGTCGATTTCGTAGGAACAGCCGGACATGTCGTTCTTCCAGCGCACGTCGTCGAACACGAAGAACTCGGGCTCGGGCCCGAAGAAGGCCGCGTCGGCGATGCCGCTCGACTGCAGGAAGGCCTCGGCGCGCTTGGCCAGCGAACGGGGGCAGCGGATGTAGCCCTGCATCGTCTCCGGCTCGAGGATGTCACAGGTGATGTTGAGCGTCGGGTACTCGGAAAACGGATCCATGTAAGCCGTTTCCGCGTCGGGCATGATCACCATGTCGGACTCGTTGATGCCCTTCCAGCCGGTGATCGACGAACCGTCGAACATCTTGCCTTCCTCGAACATTTCCTCGTCGACGGCGTGGGCGGGGAGGGTCACGTGCATTTCCTTGCCGAGGGTGTCGGAGAAACGCAGGTCGACGAACTCGATGTCTTCGTCGGCGATTCGCTTGATGATGTCTTTAGCGGCCATGTCGGCTTGCTACCTCTTCGATTGTGTAAGTGAAGGATCGACGTCCTTTCTGCACGTGCCGTGCCAGGCGCCGGGCCCCGTGTTTGCAGGTCTGACCGGCGGCGGACTGCACACCTTTTGAGCGCCTCTGGACAGATTTGTTCAATGATTGGGCGCCGTCGCTCAGCCGGATACCGCCGGGTTGAGCGTGTAGGTGCCGGTGATGCTTGCCTGGTCGAGTACGTGGCCATCGATGGCCTCGACCACGTCGTGGCCGTTGAACGACTCGGGCAGATCCAGGCGATCGGTGTCCAGGGCGTAGACGGTGAATACGTAGTGGTGCAGCCGCTCGTCGTTCCACGGCGGGCAGGGCCCGTCGTAGCCGGCATAGTGCCCGGCCATGTCCGGATCTCCGGCCAGGAAGTCGGTGTAGTCGTTGAGGCCCTGGCGGGTGCCTTCGGGTCCCGGCGGGTTGCGCTTTCCCTTCGGCGTGATGCCGTCGCAGCACTCGCCGGTGGTCAGTTCGTTCACCGCCTTCGGGACCTCGACCATCGACCAGTGGCAGAAGTCGACGCGCGGCATGTCGGCCGGCAGGGACTTGCCTTCCTGGTTGACGTCGTCGGCTTCGGACGGCACGTCGGGATCCATGCAGACGATGGCGTACGAGCGTGTGCCTTCCGGCGCCCCCGACCAGGCCAGCTGCGGGCTGAGATTGTCCGAAAGCGTCATGTGCGAATCGGGATCGGGCTTGGCGAACGCGAAGCGGGGATCGATGGCTTCGCCGTCGGCGATATCGCGGGATTGAAGCTGCATGTGAACTCCTTCTCGGACTGAATACTTCGTGTCGTTTAAGCTTACCAGCCTCACTTGAAGACTGTGCCCAGGCCTTGATGACAAAGAAACTGCTGATTCCGTTCCTGTTCGTGATGCCGCTTTCCGCCCCGGCCGCCCCCGGCCTTTCCGGCGAACTGGCGGTGGACGAGTCCGTACCGACGCCCGCCGAGGTGCTGGGTTTCGAGCCGGGTGAACGTCACCCGCGCCACGACCAGATCGTGCACTATCTCAGGCTCCTGGCGGACAGCTCGGATCGTGTCCTGCTCGAGGAGATCGGTCGCAGCCACGGCCAGCGACCCCAGCTGTTGCTGACCTTCGCCACCCCGGAGCGACTGGCCCGGATCGACGAGATTCGGGACGGCCGGCGCGAAGCCGCGCGCAGCGGCGAGGGGCCGCCGGTGATCTGGATGGGCTACGCGGTCCACGGCAACGAGGCCTCGGGCGCGAGCGCGGCCCTCGTGATGGCCTGGTACCTGGCGGCCGGACAGGACGAGCGCGTGAAACGCTGGCTCGACGAGATGATCCTGGTCATGGAGCCGGCCATCAACCCCGACGGCATCGACCGCTTCGCGCACTGGGTCAACATGCACCGCGGCTATCACCCTTCCGCCGATCCCAACGATCGCGAACACGAAGAGGGCTGGCCGGACGGGCGGACCAACTACTACTGGTTCGACCTCAACCGCGACTGGCTGCCGGTCGTCCACCCGGTCTCGCAGAACCGGCTGCGCCACTACCATCGCTGGCGCCCGCACGTCATCACCGATCACCACGAAATGGGGCGCAACAGCACGTTCTTCTTCCAGCCGGGCATTCCCGAGCGCGCCAATCCGCTGATTTCCGAGGACAACCAGGCGCTGACCGGCGCCATTGCCGAATTCCACGGCCGCGAGCTGGACGCCGCCGGCGAGCCCTTCTACGCCCGCGAGTCCTTCGACGATTTCTACATCGGCAAGGGCTCGACCTATCCCGACGTGACCGGGGGCATCGGGATCCTGTTCGAGCAGAGTTCGAGCCGCGGCATGGTCCAGGAGAGCGACTACGGCCTCAAGCGCTTTCCGGAAACCGTCGCCAACCAGGTCCGCACCAGCGTCTCGACGCTGGATGGTGCGCTCGCACACGCCGACGAAATCGTCGCGTACCAGCGCGATTTCTTCGACCGCACGCGCCAGCGCGCCGACGACTGGGACCAGTCGGGCTGGCTGCTGGGCGACGGCGGCGACCCGGCGCGTGCGCACGCGCTGGTCGACATGCTCCTCAATCACGGCGTCACCATTCACCCGGCGGAGGAATCGGTCGAGATCGCCGGGGAGACCCATGCCCCCGGATCGGCCTGGGTCATTCCGGCCGACCAGGACGCCTACCTGCTGCTGGAGTCGATCTTCGAGGCGGTCACCGAGATGGACGTCGAGACCTTCTACGATGTGTCGGCCTGGCCGATGGCCATGGCTCACGATCTGCCGCTGGCGACCACGCGCCGCCTGCCGTCGGTCGGCGAGCCGCTCTCGGAGGTGCCCGTCCACAGCCCGCCGGCGGTCGACGAGGCCGCGCTGGCCTGGCTGGTGCCCTGGAATCAGTACCGCGCGGACGCGCTGCTGGCCGACCTGCTCGACGACGGCTACCGGGTCCAGGTGGCGACCGAGCCCATGACCGCGAAAACGGCGGGCGGCGAGCGGTCCCTGGGTCGCGGCAGCCTGGTGGTTCATTCGGGCATCCAGCCCGAGGGCCTCGACCCGGTCGGCCCGAGGCTGGCCGATCTGTCGAAGCAGCACGGCGTCGACGTCCATGCGGCCGAGCAGGGCATGGCGGTCAGCGGCGTGGACCTCGGCTCGCCCTCGGTCCCGGTGCTCGAGCCGGTCAGCGCGGCCGTTCTGACCGGTCACGGCGTCAGCGCCTACGCCGCCGGCGCGGTCTGGCACTGGTTCGATACCCGACTCGCCCAGCCGGTTGCGCAGCTGGACGCCATCCGTCTGCGCCGCGGCGATCTCGAAGCGCACACGCACCTGATCGTGCCGCCCGGCTGGTACAGCGCGCTCGGCGACTCGGCCAGGGACGCCATCGCCGGGTTCGTCGAGGACGGCGGTACGGTGGTGGCCTTCGGCGCGGCGGCGGAAATGATCGAGTCGCTCGAACTGGGCTGGGACCTGGTCGAGGAAGACGGCGAGGAAGAAGACGCCGGACCGGAACGCAAGACCTACGGCGATTACCGTCAGGACTACGCCCGTGAACTGATCGGCGGCACGGCCCTGCGCATCGACATCGACCGGACCCATCCGCTGGCCTGGGGCTACGCCGACGAGGATCTGGTGCTGTTCCGGCAGGGCGCCCACCGGCTCAAGCCCGTTGACAACCCCTACGCCCAGATCGGGGTCTACGCCGGCGACCCCCTCGCGGCCGGCTACCTTTCCGCGACGAATCGCGAGGCCCTCGCCGGTACCCCGGCGGTGAGCGTGAGCCGGCACGGTGCCGGTACGGTGGTGCGCATCGCCGACGAGCCCCTGTTCCGCGGTTACTGGCGCGGCGGCGAGAAACTGTTCGCCAACGCCCTGTTCTTCAGCCAGCTGGTGTCGTCGACGCGCCTCCCGCAGTACGAGTGATCCGGCAACGGAACCGTGGGACCCGGCCCGGCCGGGTCCACCCGGACGTTCGTCAGCCCGCTGCCTGACGCGAGCGGGGCCGGTCCTCGAGCTGCGCCAGCGCCGCAAGCGCCTCGCGCTCGAGGATGCGGACGTTCTTGCCGCGCACGTGGATGATGCCGTCTCGCTGGAGGGTCGAGAGCGTGCGCGAAACGGTCTCGATGGTCAGCCCGAGGTAGTTGGCGATGTCGCGCCGGTCCATCGACAGGCGGAACAGGTCCGGGTCGAGCTCTCGCCGCTCGAGTCGTCGCGAAAGGCTGAGCAGGAACAGGGCCACGCGGGTCTTTGCGTCCAGGCGGCCGACGACCAGCAGCAGGCGGCGCGCTTCGGCCATCTCCTCGGCCAGCAGGCGGAGCATGACCTGGTTGAGGCGCGGGCTCTCGCCCAGCATCTTGTTGAAGTCGGCCATGGGGATTTCGCACAGGCGACACTCCTCGAGCGCGACAGCCGACCCGGCGTGCTCGCCGGTCGAAAAGGCGTCGAGTCCGATGATATCGCCGGGCAGGTAGAAGCCGGTGACCAGTTCGTCCCCTTCGCGCGAAACCTGGTAGGCCTTGATCGAGCCCGACCTGAGAACGGCCAGCTGCCGGGCCGACTGCCCGCCGTGGTGCAGGTGGGCGCTGCGATGCACGCCCTGGCGCCTGCGGATCACGCCGTTGAGGCGTTCGCGCGCTTCCGGGTCGATGTCCTGTGCGAAACAAAGGCTGAAGAGCACGCAGTCGTTGCAGGAGTGTTGCTGGCCGGTGTGATCGGGGCCTTTGCTCGTGGCGGGCATGGCCGCTCCTAGACGATGCGGGAGAAGCGGCCGCGCGACTGCCCGGCCGGCGACAGGTAGGCGTCGAAGACCCTGGCGATGGCGCGCAGGAACAGCAGGCCGTCGGGCGTGACCTCGAAGCCTTCGTCGCTGAACGCGATCAGTCCGTCCTCGGCCAGCGGCGCCAGTCGCTCGATTTCCTCCCTGAAATAACGCCGGAAGACGAGCTGGTAGTCGCGCTCGATGTCGCGATAGACCAGGCGGCCGTTGCACATCACCCGCTCGATGACGTCGCCGCGCAGGCGGTCGTCGGTGTTTCGGGCCAGGCCGCGCGCCGTCGGTAGCCGGCCTTCGATCAGGGACACGACCCAGTCTTCGAGCTTGCGGTGGTTCTGCGCGAAGCAGTCGCCGACCTGGCTGATGGCGCTGGGCCCGAAACTGATCAGGTCGAGGCCGCCGTGGGTCGAGTAACCCTGGAAGTTGCGCACCATGGTGCCGTTCCGCTTGGCCTTGACCAGCGAGTCTTCGGGGCGGGCGAAATGGTCCATGCCGATGAACTCGTAGCCGGCGTCGAGCAGCCGCGCGAGCGTGTTGCGAAACACGGCCAGCCTGGTCGCCGGGGTCGGCATCTGCTCGATGTCGATCTGGCGCTGGGCCTTGAACAGGTGCGGCAGGTGGGCGTAGTTGAACAGCGAAATTCGGTCCGGGTTCATGCTGATGATCGATTCGACCGTACGCGAGAAACCGGTCGTGGTCTGCATCGGCAGGCCGTAGATGAGGTCGACGCTGATCGAGTCGAAGCCCACGCCGCGGGCCGCACCGATGACCGAGCCGACCATGGCGGTGTCGTGTACCCGGTTGACGGCCTTCTGCACCTCCGGATCGAGATCCTGGACGCCCACCGAGATCCGGTTGAAGCCGATGTTCTTCAGCTCGCGGATGCCGGCGGGATCGATCGTGCGCGGATCGATTTCCAGGCCCAGCTCGGCATCGGGGGCGAACTGGAAGTGCGTGCGCAAGAGCGCCATGAGCTGGCGGATCTGATCGGTGCGCAGGAAGGTCGGCGTGCCGCCGCCGAGGTGCAGCTGGCGCACCGGCCGGTCGCGGTCGAATCGCGGCGCGACCAGCCGAAGTTCCTTCTCGAGGTTGACCAGGAATTCCTGTCCGGCCGTGCTAGAGCGCGTGATCACGCGATTGCAGGCGCAGTAGAAGCACGGGCTGGTGCAGAACGGCACGTGGACATAGATCGACAGGTCGGCCGGAATCGGCAGCCGGTTGCTCTCGGCCATGGCGGCGTCGAAATCGGCGGGGCCGAATGCCTCGCTGAACTGGACGGCGGTGGGATACGAGGTGTAGCGGGGACCCTCGCCGCCGTACTTCTCGATCAGCTCCGCATCGAAGGTGGGGCGCATCAATTCGGACATGGTGGTTGTGCCGCAAGCGGTCGCATTGGATCAGGACGCCAGATTAGTCCCGCGGAAAGGGCATCGACTTGACCATCGTCAAAAAGGCCGGAATCCGTGACCGCGGCCGCTCCCGGGCGGTGCTTCTGGTACATTCTCTGGCCTCGAACTCATCGATTCCGGAGTCCCGCCAGTGATTCGCCACACCCTGATCGCCCTCGCCCTGTCGCTCATGCTGCCCCTCTCGCCCGTCGCGGCCGAAGACGAGGGGCCCGAACCGGTCGGCATCGACCGCGTCCTCTCGATGGGCCCCCTGCCGGGCGATGCCGAGCTGATGGACAAGGCCGGCCACGCCGACGGTCTTAGACGCGCCGTCGTGGGCCAGCTCGGCGAGGGCCCGCTGCCGCGCGCCGGGCAATCCCTGAGCGCCTTCGGGCAGACCGTCGAATGGCGGGCGTCTTCCCCCGCCGCCCTGGACTCGGACCGGCGCTTGCAGTTGTGGTGGTTCCAGCTCGAGACCGAACGTTTCGTGCGCGGCCACCTGAAGGTCGAGGGCCTTCGCAACGCCGTTGTCTTCGTCGACGGCAAGAAGATCGACGGCGGCGGCGACGGGCATGCCCTGGACCTGCGCAACGGCAGCCACGAGGTCTGGGTCGTACACGAAGGCGCCGCCGAGGATGCGCAGCCCTCTCTGGCCTGGCAGGGCCGCTCGGACCACGACAGCGCCTCGGCCCACACGCGTCCGGAACGCCGGGTGTCCGCGCAGCGCCTGACCAACGCCGAAACCGTGGGCGACCTGGCCATCTCCCCGGACGGCCGCTACCTGGCGCTGGCCTACGAGCGCCGCGACGAGCCGGCCGACACCGAGATCCGGCGACTGGAGATTCGCGACCTCCAGACCGATCGCATCGTCCGTCAGTGGACCGCCGACCGCCCGGCCGCCCTGGCCTGGAGTCCGGACGGGTCGAAGCTGGCCGTCCAGACCGGCGACAGTCTGTGGCTGCATGAGCGCGAGAGCGGTCGGGCCCGCGTGCTGCTGCTCGAGCACGAGGGCATCGGCAGCTGGCGCTGGCACCCGGATTCCGACTCGATCCTGTTCGGCTGGACCAAGAAGGACGAGACCGACACCGACAAGCGCCGTCGCCTGCGTGCCCTCGAAGATCGCTGGGCGGGCTTTCGCGACCTCACGCAGCTCTACCAGGTGGACGTGCCCAGCGGCATCGTCCGCGCCCTGACCGCCGAGGAACGTTCGGTGACCCTTCACGACGTCGTCGACGGGCGGGCCCTGCTCTCCCGCCACGTGGTCGACTACGCCGAGCCGCCGCACGGCATGACGCGCGTATTCGAACTCGACCTCGAAGACGGCGAACAGCGGGAGATCGCCCGGCTGAGATCGTTCAACGCCATCCGCTATGGCGACGACGGCTACTGGCTGCTGGCCGGTCCGGGCCTGTCGATCGGCGACGGCGACGTGACTCCCGAGGACGTGATCCCCAACGATTACGACACCCAGCTTTACCGCCTGTCGACCGACGGGACCGAGGCGGTCAGCCTCAGCCGGGACTTCGATCCGTCCTTCAGCGGCATCGAGCGCCTGGCCGACGGCAACTTGCTGCTGTCGGCCGTCAGCGGTGAGGAATCCGTGCTGGTCCACTTCGATCGTGACTCGGGGAATCTGGCCGTTGTCGACAGCGGCCTGAGCGTGATCGAATCCTTCGTTGCCTCGCGTACCTCGCCGCCGACGGTGGTCGCGCGCGGCAGCGACGCGGACGCGCCGCAGCGGGTGCGTCGCGTCGGGCTGGAAGGCGAGACCGAGGTGCTGGTCGATTCCCGCGAGTCGGCCTATGCCGACGTCGTGCTCGGCGAGGTGCGCGACTGGTCTTTCACCAACGCCGACGGCGTCGAGATCGACGGACGCTATTACCTGCCGCCCGACTTCGACGCCGAAAAGGACTATCCCCTGATCGTCTACTACTACGGCGGCACCGTGCCGGTGAACCGGCAGTTCACCGGCCGCTATCCGTTCAATCTCTGGGCCGCGCACGGCTACGTGATCTACGTGGTCCAGCCGCGCGGCGCGATCGGCTACGGCCAGGATTTCTCGGCGAAGCACGTCAATGCCTGGGGCGACTACGCGGCCGACGACATCATCGAGGGCGCGCGCCAGTTCGTCGACGCCCACGATTTCGTCAGCGAGGATCGCATCGGCAATATCGGCGCCAGCTACGGCGGCTTCATGACCATGTACCTGGCCACGAAGACCGATCTCTTCAGCGCGTCGATCTCGCACGCCGGCATCAGCGCCCTGACCAGCTACTGGGGTGAAGGCTGGTGGGGATACGCCTATTCCGGAATAGCCAGCAAAGGCAGCTTCCCCTGGAACAACCGCGAGCTCTACGTCGAGCAAAGCCCGGTCTACAACGCCGACAAGGTCACCACGCCGATGCTGCTGCTCCACGGCGAAGCCGACACCAACGTGCCGGTGGGCGAGAGCGACAACATGTTCACCGCACTGAAGCTGCTCGGCCGCGAAGTCGAGATGGTCGAGTTCCCCGGCCAGGATCACTGGATCCTCGACCGCGAGCAGCGCTACGTCTGGTGGGACACGATCCTGGCCTGGTACGACCGCTGGCTCAAGGACGAGCCGGAATGGTGGTCGCACCTGTATCCGGAGTCCCAGTAACGGCGTGAGCGCGCAAAGAACGCGAAGATGGGATCGAGGCCCACGCCCGCGCGCTTCGACAATCTCCAGGGAGCAAGCCGAATGACGCTGCGACTCATCCTGGCCACGGCCGCGCTTCTCGCCGGCTCGGCCGCTGCCGTGGCCAGCCAGGGAGCCGGCTTCGAGTACCAGCTCGCCTGCGGCAGTCCGAGCGACCAGCCGGCGTCGACGGCGCCTGCGGTCATGCTCATCGGCGGCGCCGAAGCGAACACGGCCGGAGAACCGGCCGCCACCGAGTGGTTTCTCGAGCAGGGAGACGGCGGGGACTACCTGGTGCTGCGCGTCGGCGGCACGGGCGGGCAGGCCGCCTGGCTGTGTTCGGCCTTCCCGGGCGCCGTGGCCAGTGCCGCTGAACTGTCGGTCGACAGCATCGCCGCGGCCGGCGATCCGCAGGTCGTGGCGCGGGTGGCCGAAGCCGAGATGCTGTTCATCGCCGGGGGCGACCAGCGCGACTACGTCGAGCTGTGGCGCGGCACCGCGCTGGCCGACGCGATCAACGCTCACGTCCAGCAAGCCCCGATCGCCGGCACCAGCGCCGGCATGGCGATTCTCGGCCGATCCTATTACGCGCCGGAGACCCTGGGCGTTCTCTCCTCCGAGCTGCTCGACGACCCCTTCGATCCCCTGTCGCAGGAAATCGGACACGACGACTTCATCCAGCACCCCCTGCTGGCCGGCACCATCACGGATACGCATCTCGATCGCGAACACGGCGTCGGGGACGAGTACCGCTATGGACGCTTGTTCGGTTTCCTGGCGCGACTGGTCGCCTTCGATCCCGGGCCGGGGCGCGAGCTGGGCATCGGCGCCGAAGAGGCGGTGTTCATCGCCATCGAAGCCGACGGCAGCGCCCGGGCCTTCGGTCCCGACGGCAGCGCCGCGTGGTTCGTGCTGCGCAACCAGGGCGATCCCGAGCAGCTCCAGCCCGGCCAGCCGCTGGTCTGGAATCGCGCCCAGGCGGCGGCCAAGGCCTATCGCCTCCCGGCGACGCCGGGCGGCAGCGGCGTCTTCGATCTCGGCGACCCGGTGAACGCCAGCGGCGGCCAGTGGTACGACTGGTTCACCGACGGCGGCTGGACCGGCTTCAATTTCGCCGATGGCAGCTGCCCCGCCTGCGGCGGCGCCGCGCCGCCACGCCCCGACCTCATCCACGCCGATGCCTTCGGTCCAGGCGCCCTGTAGGACGACGTCCACCGGCAAGGGTTGATCGGCCATGGTGCGCCCGGTTGCGCCCGCCCGCTGCTTTCGCTAGCGTGAACGGCGGCGTTGACATGGGAGGACGACATGAAGATCTGGCGATCGGCACTGGGTTCACTGCTGTTCTGGCTGGCTGCCCTGGGCAGCATGCAGACTCAGGGGGTGTCTTCGCGGAACCTGGGCCTCGATCTGGATTCAGCGGTGGCCCTGGTCGGTCCCGAAGACTCGCGGGCCGGATCGAACCGGTTGGCTCTGCGTGATGCGTTGCGGCGTCATTTCGAACGCCGGCCGGCTTCCACCATGCCCTTCGGACTCGAGCATGTCGCGCGAATCGCCGGCCGGATCCTGTCCGATCGGGTTGATCGGTCCCGCGCCAACCTGACCGTCCGTTTTTCCGACGCCAGCGTCGTCCAGGTCCTGGTCATGGAAAGCCCGACGTCGCGAGCAGGAAGGATGAACCCCGAATTCGAGGTGCGCGCCGACACGGTCGTGGCTCCCGGTCTGCCCTTCGTGCCCCAGAGCCGGGGTCAGTTCGGGCGCTTTTCCTACTCGGGCAATAGCCGGACCCTGGCCGAACTGGAGGAACTCGCCCGGCGCTACGGGATTCACGCTGCGACCGTGCTTTCGGAGGGCCGGGCGTCGGCCGCGCCTTCGATGGCCTGCGACGACAGCGGTGGTGAGCTTCGCTGCACGGTGCGCCTGAAGATCGAGCAAGGGGACAGCCTGGAGAATTCCTAGTGCCCGCAGGATGTCGTGGCGTCTCGTGGCGCGCGGGCGAATCCGGATTTTCCGGGGGTATCCTTCGGGGATGTCACGCGGGGCTACGTCACGCACTCGACCAGGAACTGCATCCAGGGCTGATCGATGGTGTGCGCCAGCCACGGGCCGGCGGCGATCAGCAGGCCGGTGGCGGCGAGCAGGGCGGCGGCGAGCCAGCGCAGGCCGGGGCGATTGATCGCCGAGCGGAATTTCAGCATCAGCAGGCCGCCGCCCAGCAGCAGCGGCACGGTGCCGACGCCGAAGGCCAGGATCATGGCGGTCGTGGCCAGGGGGTCGGCCAGCGTCACCGCCGTGGCGACCACGGTGTAGAGCAGGCCGCAGGGCAGCAGTCCCCACAGCAGGCCCAGGCCGATGGCGTTGTCGAGCGATTTCACCGGCAGGAACTTCGAGAAGATCGGCATCATGCGCCGGGTCAGCGGCGCGGCGATCTGTCCGGCCACATCGCGAAAGCGGCCGGGCAGGGCGATATAGACGGCCATCAGGACGATGATGGCGCCCAGGCCCCAGCGCATCACACGCGGGGCCGTCCCGGGCACGGCGGCGGCCGGCAGCATGCCCAGGCCGGTCGCGAGCAGGCCGATGGCGAGGTAGCTGGAGATGCGGCCGACATGAAAACCGATCGCCAGCGCGCCGCGCCCGGCGGGAATCTGGGCGTGCAACAGCCCGACGATGCCGCCGCACATGCCCAGGCAGTGCGTCGACCCGAACAGGCCGGCAAGCAAGCCGGTCAGCAGGGCGGTTTCGGCGTTCATGAAGACAGTCTATCGAGCGCGGGCAGACTCGTCTTGCGTTCGATCAAGTCGATCGGCCGGAACCGGTTCGGGCCTGCCTTGACCCCCACCCTCCGTCGTTTGCTAGCCTCGCCCACCGGGAAGGGTTGGTTGGTGAAACGACAGAGGAGGACATCATGAAATCGATTCGAACGATTCAGTTTTTCGCCCTGGTGATGGTCGCTTCGCTGGCGCACGGAAAGAGCGATCAACAGCTGGCGCACGCTCACTTGCTCGAACTCGATCTCGCCGGCCTGACGCAAGCCAGTCAGCCCGACTGGCAGGTGCCGCGCGCCATGGCTCGGAGCGACCGCGGAGACGTGTACGTGCACAAGTCCCTCGGCGAGGTGGATGGGGGCTACTCCCTGGCCGCAGTCTACGTGTGGCAAGACGATGGCTGGCAGCCGGCCGGCTGGCGAATGATGCATCCGAACGTTGCCGAGGGCTGGTCGGGAGAACGCGTCCTGCAGGATGCCGAGCAACTGCCCGGAGAGCGCTTTGCGAGAGATCCGGCGCCCAGCGGAGAGCCCGGGATAGCGTCCGAAAACTACTGCAGCGATGCGCCTGATACGCATGAGCCCGACGGCGTCGGTGGCCACCAGGTGGGCGACCAGGCGAGCTATTCCTGGACCAATCCCTTCCAGGGCTGCAGCTACGAGACGGACTACGAGGTCCAGGTTCTTCCCAACGGCAGTATTGGCTGGGTCGTGGTCGACTTTCGATTCGAGTTGCAGAGTCACGACGACGGCGAAGACGAAGGGGACAACGAAGGCTATTGATCAGGCGTCCCCATCTCCAGGCGGGCCCGCGTTTCGCGGGCCGCCGTCCCGACGCTTTGTAGAACCATGCTTCCCCTGCTTCGGCTGGGCCCGCTCGTCGCCCGAGGATTCGCCTGGCGGGTCATCGTCTTCGTCGAGGATATCCAGCGCGGGCGTGTCGAGGTCATCGAACTGGTCGTTGCGAATGGCCCAGAAGAACGCGCCGATGGCCAGGAGCATCAGCAGCACCGACAGCGGGATGAGGACGTAGATGATGTTCATCTGGTTTAGGGTTCAGGGCTCAGGGTTCAGGACCACGGACCATCGCCCCTTCAGGCCTCGGCCAGGTGGCTCGGTGGCTGGCTCGCCCGGCCGGCCGCCTTCGGGGGCGCGGGCCCGCGGGGCAGCCTGCCGGCGCGGCGGCCGTTGGCGACGACCAGCAGGCTCGACAGCGACATGCCGATGGCGGCGGCCCAGGGCGGGATGAATCCGGTCGCCGCCAGCGGCAGCGCCAGCAGGTTGTAGGAAAAGGCCCAGGCCAGGTTCTGCCGTACCACGCCGACCACCCTCGGGGCCAGCTCGAAGGCGTCGCTGACGCGATGCAGCGACCGGCCGGTGATGACCAGGTCGGCCTGCGTGCGGGCGATGTCCGCGCCTTCTGCCAGCGCGAGGGAAACGTCCGCGCCGGCCAGCACGGGGGCGTCGTTGATGCCGTCGCCGACCATGGCCACTCTGGCGCCTTCGGCCTGCAGGCGCCGGACCAGCTCGAGCTTGTCGGCCGGCGCGAGATCGCCCTCGAATCGTTCGATGCCCAGGCGACGGGCCATCCGCGCCACGTTGTCCGTGCGGTCGCCGGAAGCGAGCAGCACCTCGATGCCGCGTCTACGGAGCTGCTCGACCAGTTCGCCGGCGCCGCTGCGCAGCGGGCTGTCGAGCCGCAGCCAGGCGAGCACCCCCTCGTCGTCGGCCAGCGCGATCCATTGTCCGTCTCCCGGCGGCGACAGCTCGCGACCCAGTTGCTCGCCGATCCAGGCCGGCTTGCCCAGGGCCAGCCGGCGCCCGTCGATGACGCCGAGCACGCCGGCGGCCATCACCGCCTCGGCGTTCTCGACCCGGCCGCCGTCGTCGTGGGCCTCGAAGGCGGTCGCCACGGGGTGGCGGCTGACGCGTTCGAGCCGGGCGGCGAGCCGCAGAATGTCTTCGCGCCCGGGCGCGTCGTGCTCGCCACGGACTTCGGCGATGCTCATTTCGGGCAGCGTGAGCGTACCGGTCTTGTCGAGGACCACGTGCGTGATTCGCGGCAGCTTCTCGAGCACGTCGCTGCCCGTGGTGAGGATGCCGAGGCGGGCGAAGCCGCGCGCGGCGGAGGCCAGCGCCACCGGCGTGCCCAGCGCCAGGGCGCAGGGGCAGGACACCACCAGCACGGCGATCACGACCGGCACCACGTGCGCCGGATCGACCTGCCACCAGGCCAGGGCGGTGAGCGCCGCGCCGGTCAGCACGAACGCCACGAACCAGCCGGCGATGCGGTCGGCGACCCGCGCCAGGCGCGGCTTGTGGTTGCGGGCCTGCTCGAGGAGTCCCACGATGCCGGCCAGGACGGTGGACTGGCCGACCTCGCCAACTTCGACCACCAGCTGACCGTCGCGCACCATCGAGCCGGCCAGCACCGATTCCTCGCGGCCGCGCCGGCGGGGGCTCGACTCGCCCGACAGCAGCGCCTCGTCGACCATGGCCCGTCCATCGACGATGCGGCCGTCGGCTGGAACCGTTTCGCCGGCGCTGACCTGGATGCGATCGCCCGCTTCGAGTTCGACCAGCGCGACGGGCTCGGGGGTGCCGCCGGGGCACAGCCGGCGCGCCGCGGCCGGCAGCGAGCGGGCCAGGGCCGAATGAACGGAGCCGGCCCGCTGGCGCGTGACCAGCACCGCGTAGCGACCGAGCAGCAGGAAGAAGATGAACATCACGACCGAGTCGAAGTAGGCTTCTCCGGCATCGAGCAGCGTGGTGACGATGCTGGCGGTCAGCGCCAGCAGCATGGCGGCGGCCACCGGCACGTCCATGCCCATGCGGCGGCTCTTGAGCGTGCGCCAGGCCGATGCGTAGAAGATTCGGCCGGCGTAGAGCGCCACCGGCACGGCAACCACCATGCTGATCAGCTGGAAGAAGCGTTCGCTGGTCGGGTCGATGTCCTGGAAGGCGCCGATGTAGCCGGCCAGGGCGTAGCTCATGACCTGAACCATGCCCAGGCCCGCCACGACGATCGCCTTGAGCAGTCGCCGGCGCTCGGTCCGGTCTCGCTGCTCACCCGCCAGGGGGGAATCGAGGTGCGGTCGATAGCCCAGGGCGGCGAGACGCGTGGCGACCTCGCTGAGCGGTGTTCCGGCGGGATCGAAATGAAGCCGCGCACGGCCGTCGCCGATGTCCACCTGGATTTCGGCCACGCCGTCTAGCTCGCCCACGAAGCGCTTGATCAACCAGGAACAGGCGGCGCAATGGACGTTCTCGAGCACCAGGGTGATCTGCGCCAGGCCGTCGCAGTCGGTGCGCGCGTAGTGGCGCAGGATCGCATCGCGATCCCAGGCACTGTAGTCGTCGGGACGAGCGGCGGCCTCGGGTCGCCGGGGCAGTGCGTCGCGGAAGTCGTAGTAACGGTCGAGCCCGGCCTGGTCGATCAGCGTGGCGACCGCCTGGCAGCCGTGGCAGCACATCGGCCGCGCCTGGCCGCGGATGGTGGCCTGCAAATCGACGCCGTGGGGCACCGGCTCGCCGCAGTGCCAGCACGCCGTCGACGCCGTCTGGCTCACAGCCGCTCCGGATCCAGCCCGATCCGGCCGGCGACTTCACCGGAGAAACGGCCGGACAGCCACCAGGTCTGCTGCAGGTCGCTGAGAATCACGCGGGCGCGCTCGGGCGGCTCGATGCTGCCCATCTCGACTTGCCAGCGGTTGACGTCGACCCGGCGGGCCACCGCCGACACGTCGCGTCCGGCGTCGGTGGGGTGCTGGAAGCGCAGCAGCAGCTGGTCGGGCAATGTCTCGAGGCCGTGTGCGCGCAGTTCCAGTTCGGCCAGGCGGCCATCCACGGAGAGGGTCGCGCCCAGGCCGAGATCCGCCGCGCGGTCGGCCCGCTCGTGCGTGTCCACCAGGACCTTGCCCAGCGGCTGGTAGTCGCCGGTGACCATCTGCGGCGCGTTGTTGATGCCGATCAACAGCACGCTGGTGCCCGAGACCACGCCCATGCCCAGGATGCTCAGGAAGAACCACACCCAGAATTCCCGGTACCAGGGTCGTACTTGCGCTTCGTTCATGTCGAGTTCCATTGAATCACTCCAGGGCGCGGGCCGGGATGAAGAACCGCGTTTCGGTTTCGTTGAGCACGTTGCCCGCAGCGTCGGTGGCGGTGATCGTGATCTCGTGCATGCCCGTCTGCGCCTGTTCGATCGGCAAGCCGATGGTCAGGGGCTGGTTGGCCACTTCGGAGGGTGCGATGACCACCGGTCCGGTCGGCTCGATGATGCGCAAGCCCGTCAGGGCCTGGCTCTGGACGTCGATGCGCACGGCCAGATCGCGATCGGTCCGGTTGGACAGCTTGAGCGTATAGGGGTTCTCGAGCGCCTGATCGGTGACCCGGTGCAGGGCGGTCCGGTCGCGCAGCACGTCGACCAAAAGCGGTTCGCGCCCGGTCAGGACCAGGCCGACCAGCGTGGCCAGGGCGAGCAGGGCGGCCAGGTAGATGAAGATGCGCGGCCGGAGGATCCGCGTGGGTTTGCCGGCCATGGCGTTTTCGGTGGTGTAACGGATCAGGCCGCGCGGATAGCCCATGCGATCCATGACGTCGTCGCAGACATCGATGCAGGCCGCGCAGGCAATGCATTCGATCTGCAGGCCGTCGCGGATGTCGATGCCGGTCGGGCAGACCTGCACGCAGCCGAGGCAGTCGATGCAGTCGCCCAGCCCCAGTTCGGCACGGTCGGCCGTCTTCTTGCGCGGGCCGCGGGGTTCGCCGCGGTTGACGTCGTAGGAGATGACCAGCGAATCGTCGTCGAACATCGCCGACTGGAAGCGCGCATACGGGCACATGTACTTGCAGACCTGCTCGCGCAGGTAGCCGGCATTGCCGTAGGTGGCGAAGGCGTAGAAGAACAGCCAGAAGGTCTCCCATCCGCCGAGGTTGAATTCGAGCGTTCGCATGCCGAGGTCGCGGATCGGCACGAAAAAGCCGACGAAGGTGAAGCCGGTCCAGAGCGCGAACGTGATCCAGAGGAACTGCTTGGCGGACTTGCGCGCGATCTTCTCCCGGTTCCAGGGGCCCTGGTCGAGCCTCATGCGTTTGTTGCGCCGGCCTTCGGCAAAACGCTCGAGCCACAGGAAGACCTCGGTCCAGACCGTCTGCGGACAGGCATAACCGCACCAGAGCCGTCCGGCCAGGGCGGTGAAGAAGAACAGCGTCAGCGCCGCCATCGCCAGCAGCAGCGACAGGATGATCAGGTCCTGCGGCCACAGCGTGATGCCGAAGATGTGGAATTGACGGTTGACGAGATCGAACAGAACGATCTGCTGACCGTTGATGTTGATCCAGGGCAGCACGTAGTAAAGCCCCAGCAGCACCCACACCGCGATCACGCGCAGGCGGGCGAAGCGGCCCTTGATCTCTCGCGGATAGATCTTGGGCTGCTTGACGTAAAGCGGGATGGACTCGGTGCTGGCACCGTCGCTCATGAGGGCATCCTGCGATTGAAGCGACTGGCCGGACGAAGCAGCAGCCAGGTGAACAGGCTCGAAGCCGCCGTGGCCGCCCAGAACAGGAAGAAGCCGATGGTGTATCCGGCCATGCGGCTCATCTCAAGGTCCGGAAAGGTCACGTCGCGCAGCATCAGCGGATCGACGATGGCGAAGAACACCATCGCCGCCACGCCGGCGGCGAAGAACGATGGCCAGAGGATGGCCCCCAGGCGCTGGGCCAGGGGGCGCGGCGGGATTTCGAGATCAGCCCTGGTCATCTTCTTGCCGGCTCAGGCTCAGCACGTAGGCTGTGACCAGTCGCGTGCGGATCTCGCCGAGCAGCTCCATCTGGGCCGGCATCACGCCGTTGCGGCCGCCCCGGATGGTCTCGCGGATGCTGTCGAGGTCGCCGCCGTAGGTGTAGACGCCGGTGGTCAGGTCGGGTGCCCCCAGGTAGACGTTGCCGGTGCCGTCGGGGCCGTGGCAGGCCGCGCAGTTCTGCTGGTAGATCTTCTCGCCGGCTGCCGCCATGCTGGCGTCGACGCTGTCTCCGGCCAGCTTCTGGACGTAGACGGCGGCGCGGGTCACGCCCTGTTCGCCCAGGGCGTCTCCGAAGGGCGGCATCACGGCCTGCCGCCCGGCCTGGATCGACTCGAGCACCCGCGCCGGGTCGCCGCCCCAGATCCAGTGCATGTCGGTCAGGTTGGGGTAGCCGTCGGCGCCGCGTGCGTCCGAACCGTGGCAGGTCGAACAGTTGTGGGCATAGATGTTGCGGCCGACGGTCAGGGCC
>JAAAPE010000148.1 GCA_009908385.1 Gammaproteobacteria bacterium | reverse complement strand
GAGCGAGTAGTCGAGCACGCGGTCTACCAGCAGGAACGGGTAGCGGTGCGGCAGGAGCTCGAGGATCTTTTCGATATCGACCTGGTTCGTTTCGTTCATGGGACTGTCGGGTTGGGAATCAGGATTGCCGTTTTTCCAGGCGACGCAGTCGGCGCGCCCAGTCGTCGAGTTGCCCGAGGCGGACCAGGATGCGCTTCCAGCCGCCGTGCGGCCGCGCCGGGATGCCCGAGCCGTATTCACCCGGCTCGTCGATGGAATCGAGCACGGTGCTCATGGCGGTGATGACGACCTTGTCGCAGATGTCCAGGTGGCCGCCGATCCCGCAGGCGCCGGCGATCAGGCAGTAGCGGCCGATGCGCGTCGATCCGGCCACGCCGGTGCACCCGGCGATGGCGGTATGCGCGCCGATGCGCACATTGTGGGCGATCTGTACCTGGTTATCCAGGCGCACGTCCTCGGCCAGCTCGGTGTCCTCGATCGCGCCCCGGTCGATGGTCGTGTTGGCGCCGATCTCGCAGTCGTCGCCGATTAGCACGTTGCCCAGCTGCGGCACCTTCATCCATTCGCCGGCCTCCATGGCCAGGCCGAACCCGTCCGCGCCGATGACGGCCCCGGGGTGGACGAGCACGCGCTTGCCCAGGCGGCACTGCCGGCCCAGGTAGACTCGCGCGACCAGCCGACTGCCTTCGCCGATGACCGCCCCTTCCTCGATCACGCAACCGGGCCCGATCTCGACGCCGGCGGCAATCCGCGCACCCGCGCCGATGCTGGCATGGGCGCGGATGCTTGCCGACGCATCGACCTCGGCCGCCTCGTCGATCGCCGCCGAGGCATGTCGCCCAGGCGCGGCGCGGCGTCTCGGGCTGAGGAAGCCGGCGATCCGCGCCCAGCTGGCGTAGGGATTGGCGCTGACGAGAGCATTGCCGCTCCAGCGCTCGGCCAGTGTTTCGTGAATGATGATCGCGCCCGCACGGCACTGCGGCAGCTGGCGTGCGTAGGCGGGGTTGGCGAGAAAGCTGATATCGTCCGGCCCGGCCGAGGCCAGGGTGGCCAGCGAGCGCACTTCGTGCCCGCCTTCACCGCGGAGCTCCAGGCCGAAGCGGTCGGCCAATGACTTGAGTGTCGTACCCTGCATGAAGCTCCAGTCTACTGGCTCGGACGGGGTTCCTGGTCCTGCTGGCTGTCGAAGTCGTCCTCGAGCCACTCGAGGACGCGGTCGGTGATATCGATGCTGTCCGAGGCGTAAGCCACGGGACTGGTCAGGATCAGATCGTAGCCGCCGGACTCCGCGATCTGGCGCACGGCCACCTCGATCGTGTCCTCGAGCGCGTTCTTGCGCTCGTTGAGGCGGAAGCGCAGCTCCTCGTTGAGGTCCTCGCGCCGGCGCTCGATGGAGCGCTGCAGGTTTCGGATTTCCCGCTCGCGCTCGAAGCGCTGTTCCGGCGTCAGGTCGGCGGCCTCGGCCAGCTCGCTCCGCATGCTGTCGAGCTGTGCCTCCTCGGCGAGCAGCGATTCGTTGCGCGGGCTGAACTCCCGATCGAGCGAGTCGCGCGCGTTGACCACCTGCGGCGCCGATTCGAGCAGGCGCTTCATGTCGACGTAGCCGATTCGAAGTGCCTGCGCCTGGGCAGAAGCGCCCAGCAGCAGCCCGATCAACAGCAGGACCGGTGCGACCGGCGAGGCCGGGCACCTGTCCTGCCGTTTGATCGGGCTTGCCGCCATGTCGTCATCCCCAAGCGGGTTCGAATCAGAAGACCTGACCGAAGGAGAACTGGACAACCTGCGTTTCATCACCGTCACGCTGTTTGATCGGTGTCGACAGGTTGATGATAATCGGCCCGACGGGCGCTTGCCAGGTCAGGGCGAGCCCCGTCGAGGCGCGCAGCAGGTCGGTTTCGAAGGAATCGTAGTCCTGGAACACGTTGCCGACGTCGACGAACCAGGCCAGGCGCGTGCCGGTGGACTCGACGCCTGGAATCGGGAACGCGAGTTCGATTCCGCCGATGACCTTGAAGTCGCCGCCCACCGAGCGGCAGAACGCATCCTTGGGGCCGAGTGAGTTGTCGTCGAAACCGCGGATGTCCTGCACGCCGCCGCCGTAGAAATGTTCGTAGAACGGCAGGCCGGAGTCCGTGGTGACGATCTCGTCGATCTGGCAATCGCCCTGCAGTCGCTCCGGCTCGATCGGTTCGATCGACAGGTCGTCGTCGTAGTTGTCGTAGGCATCGCCGTAGGCGACGTCGCCCTTGACGCTGAACGCCATGCCGCTGCTGCCGATCGGCCAGTACTTGCGGAAACGGTAGTTGAGCCGGTAGAACTCTCGCGTGCTGCCCGGCAGTGCGATTTCCGCGCCCAGGCGATGCAGCGAGCCGCGGGTCGGGTTCAGATAGTGGTTACGGCTGTCGCGCGACCAGGTCGTGTCGAGGCGGTAGGTCGTGACTTCCCGCTCTTCGCTGGAGAGGAATCCGTCCTGGTCCTCGTCGAGCGTGATGCCGAGCGGTCGCGAGGCCGGAATCCGGAACACCCGCGGGCTTTCCGGATCATCGGGATCGATCGGGATGAAGGCGCCGGGCAGGTTGATGTCGACCTGCTGGGCGCCCGCGCCGATGCGCAGGAAGTCCACCTCGGTCAGCGGGAAACCGTAGTTGACGCCGGCCGACGCCTGGCTGGTCGAGAACGCCGAGATGTTGGCGTCCTGCTGGTCGAACTCCGAATAGCGCGCGTAGAAGCCCCGGGAGACGCCGTCGTCGGTGTAGTAGGGGTTGGTGTAGTTGAGCGAGATCTGCGAGAGGAAATCGCTGTGGCTGACCGCGGCGCCGACACGCCGGCCCGAGCCGAGGAAGTTGTCCTGCTGGATCGAGGCCGGACGGTTGCTCCTCGACCGAAACGATCACGTCGACCTGATCGTCCGTGCCTTCCACCGCGGGGGTCTCGATGGTGACGTTGTCGAAAAAGCCGAGGCGTTCCAGGCGCACGCGCGAGCGATCGAGGGCGGCCTGCGAGAACCACGCGCCCTCGAACTGCCGCATCTCGCGGCGCAGCACTTCGTCCTTGGTCTGGGCGTTGCCGCGAAATTCGATGCGCCGCACGTAGACGCGCTTGCCCGGGTCGACGAAGAAGTTGATCTCCGTTTCGCGCGACTCGCGATCGATGCGCGGTACCGGGTTGACGTTGGCAAAGGCGTAGCCGACGTTCGAGAGCACGGCGGTGATGTTGTCGACGCTCTGTTCCACCTTCTTGCGCGAGAAACGCTCCCCGGGCTCGACCATGATCAGGTTGCGCAGCGTCTGTTCGCCGATGATGAGTTCGCCGGTCAGCTGGATGTCGCTGACCGTGTAGATTTCGCCCTCGCGGATATTGGCCGTGATGAAGATGTCGCGCTTGTCCGGGGCGATCGAAACCTGGGTCGACTCGATCGAGAAATCGAGGTAGCCGCGGTCCAGGTAGAAGGCGCGCAGGGTCTCGAGGTCACCGGAGAGCTTTTCGCGCGTGTACTTGTTGGCGCCGCGCCAGAACGCCCAGCCGAGTTTGCTGTCCGATTCGAAGTCGCCGCGAAGCTCGTCTTCACTGAAGCTTTCGTTGCCGACGATGTTGATGTGGCGGATGCGCGCCTGGCTGCCTTCCTTGACCAGGATCGACAGCGCGACGCGATTGCGCGAAAGCTCGCTCACCGCGGTTTCGACGTCCACGCCGTAGTAGCCCCGGCTGTAGTACTGGCGGATCATTTCCTGGCGCACGCGATCGAGCTCGAGCTGGTCGAAGATCTCGCCCTCGGCGATGCCGATTCCCGCCAGCGCGGGCATCAGGTCCTCGGTCTTGATCTGCTGGTTGCCGGCGATGCTGATCGAGGAAATGGCGGGTCGCTCCTCGACGGTGATGATCAGCACATCACCCTCTCGCGCGAGACTGACGTCGTCGAAGAAGCCGGTTTCCCACAGGTCCCGGATGGTGCTTCGCGCGAGTGAAGGCGTGAGCCGGTCGCCCACTTCCAGCGGCACGTAGCTGAAAATGCTGCCCTCGGACAGTCGCTGCAGGCCGTCGACTCGGATATCGCCGATTCGGAAGGTCTCGGCCGATGCCGTCGCGCTGGCGGCGAGCAACATCAGCAGCAGGCAAAGTCTTTTCATGTCGGATGCATTCCGGTTCTTGTGCGCAGCATGACCAGCTCAGGCGTGCTGCAGTTTAGGCAAAAAGGCGTAAGAGATCGTTAAATATCGCCAGGCTCATGAGGCCGACGACCAGCAGGATCCCGACGTACTGTCCCATGATCTGGGCCTGTTCCGAAACCGGCGAACCCTTGAAGAACTCGACAAGGTAATACATCAGGTGGCCCCCATCCAGTACCGGGATGGGCAGCAGGTTGATGATCGCCAGAGACAGGCTGATCAGGCCGAGAAAGAACAGGAAACGCGTGAATCCGAGCAGGGCCGACGAATGTGCCATCTGGGCGATCGTGATCGGGCCGGACAGATTGCTCAGGCTGGCCTTGCCGGTGATCATCCGCCCGAGCATGCCAAAGGTCGCGGCCGTGAGTCGGCCGGTTTCGGCGAAGGCCTGACCGACCGACTCGATCGGGCCGTGGCGCAGGATCGTGAACGCGCGCTCCATATCGGCCTGCATCGCGTCGTCGGGTTGCGGCGGCTGGATGCCGATGACCGGACGGCCGGCTTCGAGTCGGGGCGTGACCTCGATCGCCGTGCGCTGCCCCAATCGCTCGATGACCAGTTCGACCGGGCGGGTGGCCCCGTTCGAGGCCAGTCCGTGTTCGGGAATGAGCCGGCCGACATCGCCCCAGTCCTCGACCGGCTCGCCGGCGACCGACACGATACGATCGCCGGCCCGGAAGCCGGACCGGGCGGCCGGGGAATCTTCGGAGAAGTCGCCGACCACGGCGGGCAGTTCGGGCCGCCAGGGCGCCAGACCGATCTCTTCGAGCGTGCGGGATTCGTCGAAGTCCTCTCCCAGGCGATCGAGCGGCAAGGTGACCGTGCGTTCGCGACCCTGCCCGCTTTCGACGGTCAGCCGGGCCGGTTCGCCGTCGAGGGCCCGCGGCACCAGGGCCAGCACGACGTGGGTCCAGGTCTGGGTGGTCTGTTCGTCGACCCGCACGATGAGATCTTCCGCCTCGAGCCCGGCCTCGGCTGCGATGCCCGTCACCTCACCGACGACCGGCCGGGTTTCGGGGATACCGACGAGAAACATCAGCCAGAACGCGGCGATGGCGAAGATGAAATTGAACACCGGTCCGGCCGCGACGATCGCTGCCCGCCAACCGAGCGGCTTGCGGTTGAACGCCTCCCCGAGCTGTTCGCGGGGAACGGGCGTTTCTCGTTCGTCGAGCATCTTGACGTAGCCGCCCAGCGGCACGGCCGCGACGCGGTATTCCGTGCCGTCCCGGCCGCGGCGCGACCAGAGTGCGGGGCCGAAGCCGACCGAGAAACGCAGGACGCGCACGCCGGCCCGACGCGCCACCCAGAAGTGGCCGAATTCGTGGAATGTGACCAGCAGGCCGAGCGCGACGGCGAGCCACAGCACGGGTCCGAAAAAGTCGAGCATGTCGGTTCAGCCTCTCCGTGCCGGCTGACGGCCGGCCATAGCGGGAATCACGCGAATAAGCCGCCTATTGTACCGGCTGGGGCCTGATCCTGTGCTGACAGCGGATTTCAGGGCGCCGCGCCGGTCGACGACAGGTAGAGGACGGCAAGCGTGTAGAAGGGCACCACGGCGGTCATGCTGTCGAAACGGTCGAGGACGCCGCCGTGACCGGGGAACAGCGCCGAGGCGTCCTTCAGGCCGCGATGGCGCTTGAGCAGGCTCATGAACAGGTCGCCGCCGATCGAGATCAGGGCCAGGCCGAGTGCCAGAAAGGCGGTCAGCGCCGGGTCGAAGGGCGTTCCCGGAATCCACAGGCTGAGAAGCGGCGTGAGCAGCGCCGCGCCCACGAGGCCGCCGATCGCGCCGGCGCGAGTCTTGCCCGGACTGATTCGGGGCGCAAGCTTGGTGCCCCCGAAGTGGCGGCCGCTGAAGTATGCGCCGGTGTCGGCGGCGGCGATGATGATCAGGAGCTGCAGGACCAGCCAGGGAGACCGGGCCTGCAGGACGCTCAGGCCCAGCCAGGTCGCCGTGAGGACGATGGCCAGCAGTGTCAGCTTGCCGACCGCGATCGCCACTTCGGTGGAACGACCCGCTTCCGGACGGGCCAGCCAGGCCAGGTTGAATAGCCACAGCAGGCAGGCCATGGCCAGTGTCGGATCGGGCCGCGGCGACCAGGCGTGAATCCCGGCAGCCGCCAGGCACAGTGCCAGGCCGAAACACCAGCGCGCCGGCGCTGCGTCGAAACCGGCCAGGCGAGCGGCCTCCCAGCCGCCGAGCAGCAGCAGGATCAGCGCTGCGACCAGGGAGAAGCCTGCCGGTGGAAGGGCGAAGACGCAGGTCAGGCCCAGCGTCACCATCACCAGCGCGGTCAATACCCGGGTCTTAAGCATTCTGGACCCGGCCCAGTCCGCCGAAGCGGCGTTCCCGGCGCGCGAAGTCGGAGAGCGCCGCATCGAAGTGCACCTCGCTGAAATCGGGCCAGAGTACGCCGGTGAAATAGAGTTCGGTATAGGCGAGTTGCCACAAGAGGAAGTTCGACAGCCGCCGCTCTCCGCCGGTGCGTATGAACAGGTCCGGCGCCGGCTGCTGGCCGAGCGAGAGCGCAGCCTCGAGTTGCTCGCGGTCGATCTGTTCGGGCCGGAGCCGGCCTTCTGCGACCTTCGTGGCCAGCGCGCGTGCCGCGGCAGCCACGTCCGACTGGCCGCCGTAGTTGACGGCCACGTTGAGGTGAAGGCGCGTGTTGCCGGCGGTTCGTCGTTCGGCCTGCAGCATGCCCTCGCGCAGCGTGCGGCTGAATGCGCTGCGGTCACCGATGAAACACAGGCGCACGCCGTGCTCGGCGAGTTCACGTACCTCGCGGTTGAGCGCCTTGATGAAGAGGTCGAGCAATTGCCGCACTTCGCTCTTGGGGCGGCTCCAGTTCTCGCTCGAAAAAGCATAGACCGTCAGCACGCGGATGCCGTGCCCGAGCGCCGCGCGGATGGTCCGCTTGAGCGCGTCGGAGCCGGCTTCGTGCCCCGCCGAGCGCGGTTTACCCTGGCGGATCGCCCATCGGCCGTTGCCATCCATGATGATGGCAACGTGTTGTGGCAGGTGAGAGGGTTCGGTCAAGAGGGATCCCTAGATTTCCATCAGCTCCCGTTCCTTGCCCGCGACCAGTTCGTCGACCTGGCCGACGTACTTGTCGGTCAGCTCCTGGATCTGGGTTTCGCCGTGGCGAACGTCATCCTCCGTCAGTTCCTTTTCCTTCAGATACTCCTTGAGCTGATGATTGGCATCCCGCCGGATGTTGCGAATGGCGATCTTCGCCTGTTCGCCTTCGGCGTGAACCACCTTGGTCAGTTCGGTGCGGCGTTCTTCGTTGAGTGCGGGCAACGGCACCCGGATGTTGGTGCCGGCGGTCGCCGGGTTCAGCCCGAGATCGGACGTCAGGATGGCCTTCTCGATCGTGCCCACCATGGATTTGTCGAAGGGTGCGACGCTGAGCGTCCGGGCATCCTCGACACCGATGCTGGCCGCCTGGTTGAGCGGCACTTCGGTGCCGTAGTACTCGACCGTGATGTGTTCGAGCAGGCTGGGATGCGCGCGGCCGGTTCGGATCTTGGCCAGTTCGGTCTTGAGTGCGCCGACGCTCTTCGCCATGCGTTCGTCGGCGTCCTTCCTGATTTCATTGAGCATTTTTCTACTCCTGTTTCCACGCCGGTTGCTGGCGCTCGGATGCAATTCGACGCCGATTGTAGTCATCACCGGTGCCGGCCGCAGCTCCTCCGGCCGGTCAGCTTACCAGCGTGCCGATATCCTCGCCCCGAATGACCTGTTCGAGCTGGCCGGGGCTGTTGAGGTTGATGATGCGGATCGGCATCGACTGGTCGCGGCACAGGACGATGGCGTTGGTGTCCATGACCTGCAGCTTTCGTTCGATGACTTCATCATAGCTGATCCGGCTGTAGCGGGTCGCTTCGGCGTGGGTGACCGGGTCGGCGGAGTAGATGCCGTCGACCTTGGTGGCCTTGATCATCACATCGGCGCCCACTTCGATGGCGCGCAGGCTCGCGGCCGTGTCGGTCGTGAAGAACGGATTGCCGGTACCGGCGGCGAGGATCACCGCGCGACCCTTTTCCAGGTGACGCACGGCCCGGCGGCGGATGTAGTCCTCGCAGACGTCGCGCACCGATACCGCCGACATGACGCGAGAGGTCACGCCGGCCTTCTCGATCGCGTCCTGGAGGGCGAGGGCGTTCATCACCGTCGCCAGCATGCCCATGTGGTCGCCGGTGACCCGGTCGATGCCGGAGGCGGCCAGGCCCTTGCCGCGGAAGATGTTGCCGCCGCCGATGACGATACCGATCTGAACGCCGGCGCCGACGACACCGGCGACTTCGCGCGCGATGCGCGAGGAAACCTTCGGATCGATCCCGTAATCGAGCTCGCCGAGCAGGGCTTCGCCGCTGAGCTTGAGCAGAACCCTTCGGTAGTGGGCGTTCCCGTTCATGTCCAGCAGTCTCCCTTCTCAGTTCTGTCCGTAAGTGCGGCCCGGCTCACGGGCGCCTGAATTCATGGCGAGCACCGCCCCGGGCAACGCACCGAATGTTCCCGGCGTTCGTCCTGAGAGGGACCGCCGAATTTCCGTACCGAGAGAATCCGGGCGCGGCGAGG
Source organism: Gammaproteobacteria bacterium (assembly GCA_009908385.1). Taxonomy (GTDB): domain Bacteria; phylum Pseudomonadota; class Gammaproteobacteria; order Xanthomonadales; family Wenzhouxiangellaceae; genus Wenzhouxiangella. The sequence continues at coordinate 21,252 of JAAAPE010000148.1, read as the reverse complement.
CGCCCGAACCGTCTGCTTCGTCGGAAATTCCTAAACGCGCGCCTGCTCCATGACTTCCGCGGCGAAGTCGGATTCTTCCTTTTCCACGCCTTCGCCCACTTCCAGGCGGACGAATCCCCTGATGGAGGCATTCCGGCTCTTGAGCAGCTTGCCCACGGTGACGTCGCCGTCCTTGACGAAGGGCTGCCCGGTCAGCGTGATCTCGGCCAGTCGCTTGTTGAGGCGGCCGGTGACCATCTTCTCGATGATTTCCGGCGGCTTGCCGCTGTCTTCCGCCTGCGCGACGAGAATCTGCTTCTCGCTCTCGATGGTCTCGGCGGGCACGGAGTCGACGTCGCGGTAGGCGGGATTGAGCGCGGCGATGTGCATGGCCAGGTCACGGGCCAGTGCTTCGTCCCCGCCGTCGAGTGCCACCAAGACGCCGATGCGGCCGCCGTGGACGTATCCGCCCATGATGCCGCCGCCGGCCGACAGGCTGGCCATGCGGCGCACGTGAATGTTCTCGCCCAGCTTGGCGACGAGCTGCTTGGCCGTCTCGGCCACGCTCTGGCCCGAGTCGGTGCCGGCTTCGTTGAGCGCATCGATGTCGTCGACGTTGAGCGCCAGGCCGGCGACTTCGTCGGCGAAGCGACGGAAGTGGTCGTCCTTGGCCACGAAATCGGTTTCGCAGTTGATCTCGACCAGTACGGCTCGGTCGCCGGCTTCGGCCATGACAACGGCGCCTTCGGCGGCGACTCGCTCGGCCTTCTTGTCGGCCTTGGCCAGGCCGGTCTTGCGCAGGTGCTCGATGGCGGCATCCATGTCGCCCCCGGTTTCCACCAGGGCCTTCTTGCATTCCATCATGCCGGCGCCGGTCCGCTCGCGCAGTTCCTTGACTTGTGCTGCAGTAATACTCATGGCTTTTTCAAAGCTCCTTGCAAATCGGATTCGATCAGGACTCGCCGTCTTCGTCGTCCGCCTTGGCGGCGGTCTTCTTGGCCGCTTTTTTCTTGGCCGCCTTCTTCTTGGTGGTCTTCTTCTTTGCGGCCTTCTTCTTGGTGGTCTTCTTGGCGGTCTTGGCTTCGCCTTCTTCCTCGGCGGGCGCCTCGGTCGCGGCTTCGGCGGTCGCCTCGGTCGCGGCTTCGGCGGTCGCGGTTTCCTCGGCGGGCGCCTCGGTCGCGGCTTCGGCGGTCGCGGTTTCCTCGGCGGCGGCCTTCCCGGCTTCCTCTTCGGTCGCCGGCGCCTTGCCCGCTTCTTCGCCGGTTTGGGCCTTGGCCGCGGTCTTCTTCTTCGCGGTCTTCTTGGTCACGGCCTTCTTGGCCTTCGGCTTGGCGGTCTGAACGGGGTTGCCTTCGGCATCGAGTTCGACGAACTCGTCCTCGTCGCCGTCACCGGGCTTCGGCGCGGAGGCGCGGCCTTCGAGAATGGCATCGGCCGCCAGCTGCGTGTAGAGGCGGATGGCGCGGATCGCGTCGTCGTTGCCCGGGATGACGTAGTCGATGTTGTCCGGGTTGTGGTTGGTGTCGACCACAGCCACGACCGGAATGCCCAGCTTGCGGGCCTCGGCGACGGCGATGTCCTCGTGACCCACGTCGATGATGAACATGGCGTCGGGCAGGCCGTTCATGTCCTTGATGCCGCCCAGGCTCTGTTCGAGACGGTCCCGCTCGCGGGTGAGGTCGAGCACTTCCTTCTTCACCAGTTTCTCGAAGGTGCCGTCGGTTTCCATCGCCTCGAGTTCCTTGAGGCGGTTGATCGAGCCGCGCACGGTGCGGAAGTTGGTCAGCATGCCGCCGAGCCAGCGGTGCGAAACCCAGGGCATGCCGCAGCGCTGGGCTTCCTCGGCGATCGCCTGGCTGGCGGCGCGCTTCGTGCCCACGAACAGGACGGTGCCGCGACGACTCGACAGGCGGCTCAGGTAGTCCAGGGACTCCTTGAGCAGCGGCAGGGTTTCTTCGAGGTTGACGATGTGGATCTTGCCACGGGCACCGAAGATGTAGGGTTCCATCTTCGGGTTCCAGTAGCGGGTCTGGTGACCGAAGTGCACGCCAGCTTCGAGCATCTGGCGCATGGTGACGTTAGGCATGTCAGTACTCCATTTTCGATGGACAAGGCGGCCGCCCGGAGTGATCCTTCGGGTGTGTTCGGCGAAACGCGCTTTGTCCGGGGTTTGAGCCTCCGCTGATCCCATGCGGCGATCCTCGGCCCGAAGGCCGGGACAACCCCGACGCATGTGTCGATCAGCGTGTGTTTTTGGTTCTTCGCCCGGATCGCCGGGCAAATCCCGTCAATTATACCGGAGCAATTCGGTTCGGCGCAATGCCTGATCGCGGTGCGGCCCGGCCCTGGCGGCACTGACGGGGCATCGGTATAGAATGAATGCTCGAAGGTCCGCGGGCGGCGCGAGGCCGCGGCAGGGAGACGGGATGCAGAGCAGCAACAGCCAGGAGACGAGCGCCGCCGCGCAATCGGGGGCGGACGAGGCGGGATCGGCCCGGCAGGCGGCCGGCGAGGGCGCGCAGACGCCGGAGGTCGAGTCCGCGGGCGCGAGCCTGCCCTTCGGCGACCCGATCGGCGACGGCGAAGCGCCCGTCTGGCTGCCCGCCTGGCTGGAAGGGATCTGGGAATTCCTCGCCACCTACCCGCCGGTGCTCGCGCTGGTGGTCGCTCTGGTGGGCGTGGGACTGGCCCTGCTGGGACGGGCGTTCGTGCTTTTCTGGGGACACAAGCTGACTTCCCGAACGAGCAATGCACTCGACGAGCAGCTGCTTCGCATCGGCGCCAACGTCGCTGCGCTTGTCGTCTCCTACCTGGCCATCGTGGTCGCCATCCAGGTGCTGCAGCTCGGCGATATCTTCGAGAAGATCCTGATTCGCATCGCGCTGACCCTGCTGGTCCTGCGACTGATGACCTCGGCGCTGAAGGCCGGGCATGTCGGTTTGGAGATCCTCGGCAGGCTGCGCCGGCGATTCGCCATCGTCGAGGAGCGGACGCTGCCGCTGTTCGACCTGGTCATGACCGTGCTGGTCATCGGTGCCGGCGCCTACGCGCTGCTGCTCGTCTGGAACATCGACCCCACCGCCTGGCTGGCCTCGGCGGGGGTGATCGGTATCGCCGTGGGTTTTGCCGCCCGCGACACCCTGGCCAACCTGTTCGCGGGCTTTTTCATCATCGCCGATGCGCCCTACAAGCTGGGCGACTACGTCGTGCTCGATACCGGCGAGCGCGGCGAGGTGACCAAGGTCGGTATCCGGTCGACGCGCATCCTGACTCGCGACGACGTCGAGATCACCGTGCCCAATTCGATGATGGCCAACTCGCAGATCTACAACGAATCCGGCGGCAAGTGGGAGCGCTTCAGGATTCGCATCAAGGTCGGCGTGGCCTATGGCAGCGACGTGGACGAGGTCTGCGAACTGCTCGAGCGGATCGCCAGCGAGCACGACAGCGTCTGCAAGGACCCGACGCCCAGGGTGCGCATGCGCGGCTTCGGCGACTCGAGCCTCGACTTCGAGCTGCTGTGCTGGGTCGCCCAGCCGGCGCAGCGCGGGCTGATCAGCCACGAGCTCTACATGACGATCTACAAGGGGCTCAACGAGGCCGGTATCGAGATTCCTTTCCCGCAGCGCGACGTGTGGATGCGTGCCGGCGGGGAAGACTGAAGCCGGTCGGTCCCACGGCGGCGCCCGATCGGCTGGTATCCTCGAGCTGCCGTGGTCCGGTTCACGTCTCAGGAAGGAGTCGCGGCGAGGGCCGAGCCATCGATCGCCCATACGGGCAGCTTCGCCATTGTGGATACGACGCTGCAGTTCACGCTGTCGGTCAACGCCGAAATCTTCGAGGACCGGTTCGAGCCCGACTGAATTCGCACCGCAGTCAGTCTCCGGCCGTGAGGCGCTTCAGGATCGTGTCGATCGCCCGGTCAAGGGGCCATTCTTCCTTGTCGCCGCCGCGGCGGCGATACTCGACGACGCCGTTGTCGAGCCCGCGATCGCCGACAATGAGGTGGTGCGGGATGCCGATGAGCTCGGCGTCGGCGAACATCACGCCCGGCCGAAGCGGTCGGTCGTCCATCAGCACTTCCACGCCGGCGGCGGTGAGTTCGTCGTAGAACTGCTCCGCCTGTTCCCGGGCGCGGTGCGACTTGTGGCCGTTGATCGGCAGGATCGCCACCTGGAACGGCGCCATGGGCTCGGGCCAGATGATGCCGGACTCGTCGTGGTTCTGCTCGATGGCGGCGGCGACGATGCGCGATACGCCGATGCCGTAGCAGCCCATCGTCGGGTGCACCCCGCGGCCGTTCTCGTCCATGACCACGGCGTTCATCGATTCGGAGTACTTGCGGCCGAGCTGGAAGATATGGCCGACTTCGATGCCGCGGATGATCTCCAGCCTGCCTTCCCCGCCCGGGCTGGGATCGCCGGCGACGACATTGCGCAGGTCGGCGATCTCCGGCAGATCGACGTCCCGGTCCCAGTTGATGCCGAAGTAGTGCTTGTCGTCGATGTTGGCGCCGGCACCGAAATCGCTCATCACCGCCACCTGGCGATCGATCACGCAGGGGATCGGCAGTTCGACCGGCCCCAGGCTGCCGGGACCGGCCCCGACGGCCTCTCGAATTTCCGCCTCCGTGGCCATGCGCAGCGGCGCGGCCACCCAGGGATGCTTCTCGGCCTTGACGTCGTTGAGCTCGTGGTCGCCTCGCACCAGCAGGCCGACGTAGTCGGACTCGCATTCGTCGCTGGCTTCGACCACCAGGGTCTTGACGGTCTTCTCGATCGGCAAGTCGAACTGGTCGACCAGTTCGGCGATCGTCTTGGCCCCGGGGGTGTCGACCAGCCGCAAGTCCTCGGCCGGTTCCTCGCGCTCGCCGACCGCGAGCGCTTCGGCGAGCTCGACGTTCGCAGCGTAGCCGTTTCCAGGCACGTGCGCGATCGCGTCCTCTCCTGAGTCGGCCAGGACGTGAAACTCGTGGCTGACCGCGCCGCCGATGGCGCCGGAGTCGGCCTCGACCGGCTTGAACTTCAGCTCGAGGCGCTCGAAGATCCGCGAGTAGGTGTCGAACATGACCTGGTAGTAGTCGGCCAGGCTCTCGTCACTGAGATGGAAGGAATAGCCGTCCTTCATCAGGAACTCGCGCGCGCGCATGACGCCGAAGCGCGGACGGATTTCGTCGCGGAACTTCGACTGGATCTGGTAGAAGCAGATCGGCAGTTGCTTGTAGGAACGCAACTCGGCGCGTGCGAACTCGGTAATCACTTCCTCGTGCGTCGGGCCGAAGGCGAACTCCCGCCCGGCCCGGTCGGTGATTCTGAGCAGCAGCGGGCCGAAATCTTCCCAGCGGCCGGTCTCTTCCCACAGCTCGGCCGGCTGGATGGCCGGCATCAGCATCTCCAGCGCGCCGGCAGCGTCCATTTCCTCGCGCACGACCTGCTCGACCTTGCGCAGGACCCTGAGGCCCAGCGGCGTCCAGTCGTAGATGCCGGATGTGAGCCTGCGGATCATGCCGGCGCGCAGCATCAGCTGGTGGCTGACGATTTCGGCGTCGGCCGGCACTTCGCGCTGGGTGACGAGGTGGAAGCGGGAAGTCTTCATGAATGGGGCCCGTTGAAAGCGCTGCTTGAGTAAACGCGCGATTCTAGCAGCCAGGGGCGCCGATTGGCAGTCGGGGTGGGGCGGTGGTCCGTGGGTCGGTGCGTCCGTGGTCAGTGGTCAGTACGTCTGTGCGTCTGTGGTCTGTTCGCTGACGTACTGACCACTGACGCACCGACTACGGACGCACCGACTACGGACGCACCGACTACGGACCCCCGTTCCTCCGCCTAGCACCACTCGTCGATGAAGGCCTGGGCGTCCTCGATCATGCCTTCGCGTTCCTCGTCGCTGAGGGGGCGCGATTCGCCGTCGTCGCCGCGAATGGTGAGGTTGCTGCGCTGCGTGAGGTTCTCGAGGTTGCTGCGTGCCTGCCGGCACCGCTCGGCCACGACTTCCGGATCGGGTTCGGCTTCGGTCATCTCGGGCTGCTCCGGCGGCTCCGCGGGCCTCTGCTCGCTCGAAGTCGTTTCCGCATCGGTCGCCGGCGGCGATTCGTTCGACTCGAGATCGATGCCCATCTCGACGAAATCGACGCCGTCGGGCGGACGCGTCGAGTAATGGACGACCCCTTCTTCGTCCACCCACTTGTAGATGGTGTCTTCGGCCCCGGTTACCGGCGGCGAGACCAGCAGGCCCAGCAGCAGGGAAGTGATCAGTATGGGTGCAGTCGCTTTCATGGTCGTCAAGCGTCCTCGTCAGGGGTACTCCTCGCCGACTGTGCCCCAGTCTGGTGCACAGCGCAAGTCGCGCGCTTCGATGATATTCTTGTCGCCCCGGGAACTGGCACTGAGCACCTCACTGCAATGGCTGGAGACGAACAACCCGAACAGGTTCCGGTGCGTGGCGCGTTCCTGCTGCCCAACGCGCTGACGACCGGCGCGCTGATGGCCGGCTTCTTCGCCGTGGTGTCGGCCATTGAGAGCCAGCCGGTGGCCGCCTGCATCGCGATCGTGATCGCCGGCCTGCTCGACGGACTGGATGGTCGGGTGGCTCGCCTGACGGGCACGCAGTCGGAATTCGGCGTGCAGTACGACTCGCTTTCCGACATGATCTCGTTCGGCATGGCGCCCGCCGTGCTGGTCTTCACCTGGACGCTTGGTTCGCTCGGCGAGCCCCAGACCGTGGCCGCGAAGGTCGGCTGGCTCGGCGCCTTCTTCTACTGCGCCTGCGCCGCGCTCAGATTGGCGCGATTCAACACCCAGGCCGGCGTCGCCGACAAGCGCTACTTCCAGGGGCTGGCCAGTCCGGCCGCGGCCGGCACGCTGGTCGCCATCGTCTGGTTCGCGGTCGACCGCGACATCCGTCCCGCGTTGCTGGCCTGGCCCCTGCTGGTCATCACCATCCTGCTCGGGACCCTGATGGTCTCGCGCGTGCGCTACTTCAGCTTCAAGGCCGGACCGCGCGGCGACCGCGTGCCCTTCGCCTGGATCTTCCTGCTGCTGGTGCTGCTGGTGCTGCTGGCGATCGACCTGCCGGCCGTACTGCTCACCGTGGGTATTCTCTACGTCCTTTCGGGGCCGGTCATCACGGTGCGAGGCCGCTACCTCCAGCGCGCCCGCCGCCGGCGCGACGGCGATCGATCGGCGTGATGCGGGCTTCCTCGCGGCAACGGCTCGAAGCCCTGGGCATCGACGTCTGGGTGCGCCGGGATCGCCCCCTGTCGTCGGTGCGCGTCGACGAGGCCCGCGCCCAGGAACGCCAGGGCGCCGAGGGCGCACAGGCGGGCGGCGTTCGGGTGCGGCTCGCTTCGGGTGAAGGCGACTGGTTGCTGGTCCAGGACGCGCCCTGGGACGGCCGGCACGACCGCCTGCTCGGGGACATCCAGGCCGCGATCGGTTCGGCGCGCTGCCGTTTCGGTCAGTGGGCGCATTCGGAATCCGCCGGCGTGTCCCTCGATGAACTCGAGTCGCGCGGCGTCCGCCACGTGCTGGTGTTCGGGGCCGTGCCCGAGGAAGCCGGCCGCGGCGGCGTGCACGCCGCCCCGGCCCTGGCGGATCTGGCGAGCCGCGCGCAGGCGCGCAGGCGCTTGTGGCAACTGCTTGCCGGGGAGCTCGGCGCCTGATGTCGGCGGTGCTGACGCCGCGTGTGGCCGTGCGCGCCATGGCGCGCTGTGATCTCGACGCCGTCAGCCGGATCGAGACCGCGTCCTATCCCTTCCCCTGGACGCGGGGCATCTTCCAGGACTGCATGCGCGTCGGCTATCGATGTCACGTGCTCGATTTCGATCGCGCCGTCGCCGGGTATTGCGTCGTCTCTCACGCCCTCGACGAAGCCCATCTGCTCAATCTCTGTATCCATCCCGAGCGGCGCCGCGAGGGCCTGGCGCTGCTTCTGCTCGAGCATCTGGTTCGCGAAGCGCAGTTGGGTTCGGCCGACCGTCTGTTCCTCGAGGTGCGTCCGAGCAACGTGGCCGCCGTGGCGCTCTACGAGCGCAGCGGCTTTCGCGCCATCGGCCGGCGACCGGGCTACTATCCCGCCGACGAGGGCCGGGAGGATGCCATCGTGATGGTTCGACACCTCTAGCGTAGCCCGTTACTCATAATTGTCGCTTCTTAAAGCGCCGTACGAACCCGATCGCGGCGTTGGCGCTCTTGCAAAGGGGGCAACCCTCCCCGGCGAACGCCGCCTTGCGCGCGGGCTTTGCTGCTGCAGCGCTGATTCCGCGCCTGCGTCGATGTCTTCGGGTCGGTCGTCCGCCGGCAGCCTCCCGCGATTTCGCATTCAATGGAGCATGACATTTGCATTTGCAGGAGCATTGGCGAAAATGAAGTTCGAAGGTGAGCGGCGCGGTCGGGGGCGTGCCAAGAGGGATGAATGAGTCAAGACGAGTCATGGCGACAGGTCAAGGTGTTCTACGCGGCGGCGCTGGACCTGCCGCCGGACGAGCGTGACGCCTGGCTGGACGCCGAATGCGGCGATCCGGACGTGCGGCGGGAGGTGCGTGAGCTGCTCGCCGCCGATCGCGAGGAGACCGGATGGCTGCCCGGTGCCGACGCCGTCGCGCCCCGGGCGCCGGATCTGCCGACCGACCTGGAAGGTCAGCGCATCGGTCGCTTCGAGGTGCTGCAGCGTATCGACAGCGGCGGCATGGGAGCGGTGTACCTGGCTCGTGTCACCGACGACGGCCGCGAGGTGGCGCTCAAGGTGGTTCAGCGCGGGCTGGTCACCGAGCAGGCGCTGGCGCGCTTCCTGCGCGAGCGCGACATCCTGGCGCGGCTGGACCATCCAGCTATCTGCCCGATGCTCGACAGCGGCACGACCCCCGACGGCCGACCCTTTCTGGTCATGCCCTTCCTGGAGGGCGCGGTGCCGATTTCGGAATTCTGCGAAGCCGGCCGGCTCGATCTGAAGGCTCGGGTGCGGCTGTTCGGACAGGTCTGTGATGCCGTTCAGCACGCACACCAGAATCTCGTCGTGCACAGCGATCTCAAGCCGGGCAACGTGCTGGTGACGCCCGACGGCCGGGTTCAGCTGGTCGACTTCGGCATTTCGCGCCTGCTCTCACCCGGCCAGGAAGAACTCACCAGGCGTTTCGGCGAGCGGCGGCCGGCGACGCTCGATTACGCGTCGCCGGAACAGCTGCGGGGGGATTCGCCGAGCACCCTGTCGGACGTCTACTCGCTGGGCGCGCTGCTCTATCGCCTGCTGAGCGGAGAAAAGGCCCGGCGCGCGCCGCCGGAACCTTCGGACGCGGACACGCTTCCCTCGCGTCCCGGATACTTTCCCCTCGATCTCTACAACGTCTGCGCCAAGGCGATGAGCGGTGAGCCGGCCCGGCGCTATGGGTCGGCCAGCGCCCTCGGCGACGACCTCGGGCACTGGCTGTCGAACCGGCCGGTCAGCGCGCGTGCGCCCAGCTTCGCCTACCAGGCCGGAAAGTTCATCCGGCGCAATGTCTGGCCGGTCGCCACGGCGACCACGGCGGGGCTGGCCATCGCGATCCTGGCGGTCGTCCTGGCCGTCAACAACGCGCGCATCAATGCCCAGGCCGAGCGGCTGGCGCTCGAGCGCGACCGGGCCGAGGCCACGGCCGAATTCTGGGCCCATCTGTTCGAGCAGACCGATCCGGTCGCCGCCAGCGACGCCGTGCCGAGCGTCGAGCGGCTGCTCGACCGCGCACTGCACGAACTGACCGCTGAGCGATCCGATCTGGCGGCGGCCACGCGGAGCCGGCTGCTCGGCGTGCTCTCCACCAGCTACTGGAACCTGGCCCTGCAGCAGCGCGCCCGCGAAGCGGCCGAGGCGGCGGTGGCGGCTATCCGGGACGAGTCCGGGCAGCCCGCGGCGCAGGCGATGGCCTTCAAGCAGCTGGCCAACATCGCCATGGCGATAGGCGATGTCGAGGCGGCCCGGCCGGCGGCGGACGCGGCCCTTGCGGCCATGGACCGGGCCGGCGATCTCGGGGCGGCGCGGACGGCGCAGATCCTCGACGCCCACGCCCTGGTGCTCGAGACGGAGGGTAAGCTCGATGAAGCGGTCCGGGTGATGGAGGAGGTGGTCGAATTGCAGCAGTCCCTGCCGCTCGAGGAGGTCATCGTCGATCACGCCACGGCCTGGGGCAACCTGGCTTTCATGTACTACAACCTCGCGCGGCAGTCGGATCAGTCCCAGGCCCTCTTCGAACAGGCGGCCGTGGGCGTCGAGCGTTCGCTGGCGCTGCTGAAACAGCATTTCGGATCCGATCATCCGCGCGTGGGCTTCATGCACAATGCCGCCGGCGCCATCAATCTCGAGCGCGGCCGGCCGGAGGCCGCGCTGGCCGATTTGCGGGCGGCTTCCCGTATTGCCGAGGAGACCCTGCCGCCCGGGCATGAAATGCTGGCTCATCTCCACTACAACCAGGGAGTGCTGCAGCGCCAGCTGGGGCGTCACGGCCAGGCGGCGAGCGCCTTCGAGCGGGCGCACGAGTCCAGCCAGGGCTTTTCGGAGGACCATCCGCACCGCGTGCGATCGCTGATCGGCCTCCTGCGGGCTCGAGTTGCCCTGGACGAACGGGCGGCCGCCGAAGCCGCGCTCGGGCGCCTGTCTGATCTCGTGTCCCGGCTTCCCCCGGATCACGATGCCGCCCTGTGGCTGCGACTGTTCGAGCAAAGGCTGCGTGCCGAGCCCCTGGGCGACGACCTGCTGGCGAGGCTGCGAGAAAGCGGGGACGAAGAGCTGGTCGAATACCTGGCTTCGCTGGAGAGTGGTCGATGAACGACGCGGCCCGAGACCTGACCGACCTGCTCAATCGCCCCGCGATCGAGGGCGGCGGCCTCGACGCCCTGATGCCGCTGGTCCACGAGCGGCTCAAGCTGCTGGCGCGCAACCAGATGCGGCGCCAGGCGCCCCAGCCGACGCTCTCGGCCACCATGCTCGTCAACGAGGTCTACCTCAGGCTGGCCGAGCAGGACCAGAAGCGATGGCAGGATCGGCAGCATTTCTTCGCCACGGCCGCGACGGTGCTGCGGCGCATCATCATCGACCACGCCCGGCGCAAGCGGGCCGAAAAGCGCGGCGGCGACGAGCGCCCAGTTTCCCTATCGGTCCTCGACCTCGACCGCCAGGTAGCGCTGTCGCGGGACCAGGCCGATCGCCTGGTCGCCCTGGATTCGGCGCTCGAGGCGCTGGCGCGGCGCGACGCCCGCGCCGCGCGCGTGGTCGAGTGCCACGTCTTCGGCGGCTACACCTTCGAGGAGACCGCGGAGTCGCTCAGGATCTCGCCGGCCACGGCCAAGCGCGACTGGCAGTTCGCGCGGGCCTGGCTCAAGCGGGAGCTGAGCGGCGGTGAGGGCGAATCCGGCCCCGGATCGTGATGCTGCGGAACTGGCCTGGCAGGACCTCCGAACACTTCAGGGAGCGGCTTCGAAACGGTCGGCAAACACGGTATCGGCGGGACCTTCCTCGAAATCCGCCGTAATCGAGCGTGCCTCGTTCATGGTGACGACGCATGGACCGGTGCCGGAGCAGGCCCCGCTCCAGCCGGTGAAGCTGTGCCCCTCGTCCGGCGCGGCGGTCAGCTCGATCACGCTTCCGGCCAGGTAGGTCTGCGCACAGTCGCCGGGGCAGTCGATGCCGGCCGGATCGCTGGTCACCGCGCCGCTGCCGTTGACAGTGACCGTCAACTCGAAAGAGCCGGTCTGGAAGACGGCGTTGACGGTCCGGTTTTCGTCCATGGTGACCGTGCAGGCGCCGCTACCGGAACAGGCGCCGGTCCAGCCGGCGAATACGCTGCCGGGATCGGCGACCGGTGTCAGCGTCACCTCGGCGCCATCCGCGTACTGCGCGTCGCAGTCGCCGGGGCAGTCGATGCCGGCCGGGTCGCTCGTCACCGTGCCGCTGCCCCCGCCCTGCGGTTGAACGGTCAGCGTGCGCAGGATCTCGAATCCGGCGCTGACGGAATACGGGCCGGTGTCCATGTCGAGGACGCAGTCTCCCGGGCCGCTGCAGTCGCCCGACCAGCCGGTGAAAGCGCTGCCGCCGGCGGGATTCGCGGTCAGGGTAACCGTTTCCTCGATCCCGAACGCCTCTGCGCAGTCGCCGGGACAGTCGATGCCGGCCGGGTCACTCGTCACGCTGCCGCTGCCGCTGCCGGCCAGGGCGACCTCCACCGGTAGTTGGGTGGCGGCGAATGCCGCGTTGATCGTGGTGTCGGCGTTCAGGGTCACAACGCAGTCCCCGCTGCCGGAACAGCCGGCACCCGACCAGCCCTCGAAGGTCGAGTTCGCGTCCGGCGTGGCCGTCAGAGTGACCTCCGTGCCTTCGGCAAAGCTGGCGCTGCACGAGGGCTCGCAATCGATGCCGGACGGTGAACTGCCGACCGCTCCGCTGCCGTTTCCGGACAGCGTCACGTCCAGAACGAATGACGGCAGTTCATCGAAGGTGGCGGTCACGTTCTTGTCGCCATCGAGCGTCAGGACGCAATCTCCCGTGCCGCTGCAGTCGCCGCTCCAGCCGCTGAACACGCTGTCGGCAACCGCGGTGGCGGTGAGCGTCACCGTGGTCCCTTCCGCGAAGCCGACGCTGCACGTCGTGCCGCAATCGATGCCGGCCGGGTCGCTGGTTACTGCACCGCCGCCGCTGCCGGCCAGGCTGACCGTGACCAGGTGGGCGTCGTTCAATTCGAATGCGCCGGTATCGCAGTCGGCGGCCCCGATACCGTCGCCGTTCCCGGGCCGTGGTTCGCCCCGCAAGTCCACCGTCAGTGCGGCGCCCTCGGTATCCTGGCAATCGGCCTCCGGCCACAGATCGATGAGCGGGCTGCCGGGCTGCGGCAGCAGCGTGCTGGGCGTGAGCGGGTCGCCGGTGGCCGCCAGGGCGACCATGGGATCGGCTTCGGTATCGCCGGGCAGCAACAAGCAACTGGACTCGCCGGACAGGTTGGCGCCGCCGGTGATCACGGGGCTGTCGTCGAAGATGGCGCATTCCGGGCCGCCGGCCGGATGCGGATCGGATCGGGGACCGAACAGATTGCCGGCGATATGCCAACTCCAGCCGGTGGCATCCACCGGTCCGCTCAGCGCCAGGGTTCGCGGGTCGCTCGATGACTCGCCGGTATAGCCGTTGCGGTAGAAGCTGTTGCCGACCATGACGACATCGCGCGGCAGGCTGCCGCCCTGCGTGATGTAGGCGGCTCCGCCTTCGTTTGTCGCTTCGTTGTCGAGCAAGAGGCTGTTTTCGAGCTTCAGATCCATCACGTTCACGGCCAGCGCGCCGCCTCGTTGATCACTGCTGTTTTCAATCAGGCTGCTGCGACGGATGGCCAGTTCCTGCTGTACACCGGTGGGGCTGGCGCTGGCATAGATCGCGCCACCCCATCGGTCCGAGTGGTTGGTGCTGAAGACGCTGTCGGTGATGGTGGCCTCGATGCGGCCGTCACTGCTCGAATCCGTACGAATGTGCAGGGCGCCGCCACGGCGAGCACTCTGGTTGCCCTGGAATCGGCTCGAAGCGATATCGAGCGCCGGGGTGCCCGGGCTCGACAGCGCTTCGACGTCGACGAAGACGGCGCCGCCTCCGAACTGGGAGCTGTTGTTGATGAAATCACTGCCGGAAATGTCGATATCGAACTGCCCCGAACTGTTGGAATAGACCGCCCCGCCCCGGCTGCCGGCGTTGTCCTCGAACAGGCAGTCTTCGAATTCCAGCGAACCGTCCACGGCCCAGTTTCGGTACAGCGCCCCGCCGGAGCCGGTCGACACGTTGTCGATGAAGCGCACCCTCACGAAGCGGCTCTCAGCGTTCTGCAGCCTGATGCCCGCGCCATCGTTGGCCCTGCCGCCGCGGATATCGACGTCCCGCAGTTCGAACGGGTCGGCCGAGCTGCTGAGGGACAGAACCCTCTGGGTGCCCGAACCTTCGAGGATCAGGCGGTGACCACTCGGCGGCGCGATGGTCAGCCCCCCGCCGCTGGCCGCCAGAAGGGCGCCGAGCGAGATCGTGGCGGTCGACGGGTCGCCGCTGAACAGTCCCGCATCGAAGGTGACCTCGTCGTCACCCGTGCCGGCCGGGCAGTCCGCGCTCGCCTGGTTGTTGTTGCTGGCGTTTTCGAGCGCCTCGCGCAGGGAGCACTCGCCGTCGACGACGGTATCGTCGGCCAGGGTGGTGACGGTGAGCGTGGCGGCCGAGGCATCGATCCCGACTGCGGCAAGGAAGATGACGGCCATCGGAAGCTTGCGGGCGAGCGTTCTGTAACGTTGATATGGGTTCATGGTTGTGTCCTGGTGTCGAATTCATTCAAGGGCTGATTTGCGAACGGGCGGCGAATCGGGAGGGCCATCCCCGGCCGGTTCTGTCGCCGTCACCGGGGTGGCTCGTGAGTCGGGAACTCGTCGGGCACGACGGGGCGATGTCCAGGGTGCATTCGCCGTCGTCGTTGAGCTCGTCGTCCAGGGTATTGACCAGGATGGAGGCTGCCAGGGCGGTCGGCGCCGCAGTGGCTGCCAGCAAAGCCAGGGTTGTCTGGATCGTGTGCCTGAAGCTGATCATTGGGCTCGCAATTGTCGGGGGCCTGATTGTGTCTATCGCAGACCGGGCGCGATTAGGCTCACGGCCAAAAAAAAGCCGCCCGGTTCGGGGGCGGCAGGCGGGAAGGGGCTCCCCGGTTCTGATTGTGTTGGAGTCGCCGGGGTGGCTCGGGGAACTATCGTGCTGCCGGCTTGGTCGGCCCCGAGGGCCTTGGATCGGCGCTCGTGCGTCGGTCAATCGTTGTTGCCCAGATCGATGCCCGGGCCGAGATAGGCGCGCCCGACGTCGGCCGTGAGGTTGTCGCGGTAGCGGACAGCGCTGCCGCCGAACATGAGGAAACCGTACTCGGACTGCTGGACGCGATTGCCGGCGACCAGGTTGGCTTCGCCGCCCAGGGTGGAGATGCCGCTGGCAATGAGCCCGGTGACCGACATGACGTCGTTGTCGAACACGGCATTACCCGACCCGTAGACTTCGATGCCCGCGGGGTGGTCAGCGCCTTCCAGGCCGGTATTGAAGACATGGTTGCCGCGGATGGTGGAATTCCAGGCTTTCAGGCGGATGCCCTTTTCGCCGGAGTGGTGGACGTTCATGTTCTCGATGGTGTGGCCGAAATTGCAGCCGTTGCATTCGCTCAGGCTTTCGATGCCCCGGCCGAAGCAGGCCAGCGTGCCGTTGCGAATCGTGACGTTGTTGACCGAGACGATTCGGATGCCCACGGTCGGCGTGTCCAGCAGGTCCTCGTAGCAGTGGCCGGTGTCGATGCCGACGTTGGTCAGGGGATTCCCCTGAAGGTCGAATGTAACGTTGCCGGCAGTAATCGACACGGCCTCGCCGGAGGAGGTCGCGACGCTCGCAGGTCCTGCAAGACAGTAGTGGCCGGGTTCGTCGATCACCGTGGGGAAATCCGTCAGCGGCTCGCAGTCGGCCGAAACGGCGCCGGCGGCTAACAGCAGCGGAAAGGTCGTCACAAGGCGGTAGGTCATGGGAGTCTCCCTGGATTCATTGGTCATGCCGTCGTGGGGCGTTCAGTCATCACGCTCGTTCTTCGCAGGCGGATCAAGGCAAGCGCCCCTGCTCGAGAAAGAAGTTGTCGCCGACCCAGAAGCCGTCCCAGGGTGGCGACTTCGGCGCGTCGTTGGCCGCGCCCTCCATGGCCACCATGCTCAGCTCGTAGGCGCGGGCGATGCCGTCCGGTCGCATCTCCTCGTCGGTAACGGCGACCAGAACGGGCAGACGCCACTGAATCGGCTGGCCGAGGATGTCGCGCTTGGCGACCTGCCAGGGCCCGCGTATCGCGACGTTCAGGATGTCCTGGGGCTTGTCTTCTCGCTGGCCCCAGTCGCGGTCCGCGGCGAGGTAATCCCGGACCGACGCGGCCAGGGATTCGATCGACCCCGGCCCGTCGAATTCGGCGACATGACCCGGCCATTCGGCCGCGTCGATCCGCGCCATCTGTTCGGCCCGCTTTTCGCTCGAGGCCGTCTCGACGGCCACGCGCAGGGGGCCCAGATCGGGGTGATTCGGATCGATCTCCTGGGCGATCCCGATCAATTCCAGGGCTTCGCCCAGGCGCTGCTGCTGGATGTTGGCGGCGAAGTCGTCGAGATCGTCCAGGCGGGCCCGGACGCCGTCGACGAGAGTCTGCGTGCTCGCCGAGCGCGTGTCGTCCAGCTGCTGGAGAAACTCGTGCAGATCCCGGGCGTTGGCCTCGACCATGTAGTTCGGCTTGTCGACGGATACGCCGGCGGCGTCCATGGCCTCGGTGATCCGGCCGCGTTCCCAGCCGTAGCGCTCGGTCAGCGCCTTTGCGAGCGGCCGGATCGCGGCCGCCGCGGCTTCGGCGGACTCGATCCTCCCGAGGCCTTCCCGGGCGGCGTCGGGATTGTCGTAGTAGACCACGCTGTTGCCGTGGATCGCGTCGAGCGAATCCGAGTGATCGGCGTGCAGGGCAATGACCTGACGCGCGTGAGCGGCGGGGTCGCCGGAATCCGCCGCCGCGGCTTGCGCGTTCGGGTCGCTCGATTCGGACGAAGCACTGGATTCGACGAGTCCGCCGAGCCGCTCGGCTGCGGCGTCCTTGAGGCGATCGAGCTGCGCGGGGGCGGCCAGCGGCGTCAGTACGAGAAGCGTGGACAAAAAGCCGGCAGCGGCACTCTTCCTGGATTGCATGGTGTTTTCCCTCGATTGAAGAACGGTAACCATGTCATCGCAGACTCTGCCGGAATCGGATCATCACCGGGCCGGCGGTTCGCCGGCCCGGTGGTATCCCTCACGACATCAGAACGCCCACTGCCAGCCGAGGCCGAGCTGCCAGTCGGTTTCGAGCTGCGGTCCGTCGAGATCCTGGTGGAGCGGCTGCATGAACTCCAGGGCCAGACGGTTCCCGGCCGGCAACGACCAGTTGAGCCCGGCGCCCACTGAGAGCCGCTCGATGCCCTGGCGATCCGGATCGGCGGTCTGGACGGGCGCCATGATGGCCGGATCCATGCCGGAGATGTCGCCGCGGCGGTACCCTTGCAGGCGCAGCGATACACTGACCGGCTCGGCCAGTCGCCAGGCCCACCAGCCGGTCAACCGGTGCTCGTCGCCCAGGTGGTAACCCTCGTCGTTGTCGGAAAGCCGGAAGGTGCTGCGCCACTGGACGCCGTAGCTCGAGCGGTCCGCGAAGCCGCTCCAGGTCAGCCCCACGATCGGATCCCAGGTGCCCGAGCCGAGCTGCATGGGGTAAGGCAGGCGCACGGTGGGCCGCATGCCCATGGGCGTGAGGATGTCGTCGGTTTCGGTATTCGAGCCGGTGGGGATCGACACGCCCAGCGTGGCGTGGAGCCGGCTTTGCCCGTCTTCCCGAAGGCGCACGAGCGCCGATACCGAACTGTCGCCCAGCCCCTCGGAACGGGTCGTGAACCCGCCGAGAACGTCGGTTCCGGAGGGCCCGGCGTAGGTGAGGTGGTCCATCTCGTTGACGAGATAGTGCGTCATGAACATCAGTGTGACGCGGTCGCTCGGGGCGTACATGGCGCCGAGCATGTGCATGTCCATGGTCATTTCGGTCGGCACCACGCGCAGCGTCGGTGGCTGCATCGGGTTGCCGAAGAAGCGATTGGGCTCGCTGGTCACGATGGTGTCGGCGTCGACACCGTCGGTGCCGCGGCGGTTGCCCGCCATGTCCATGCGCATGAAGCGATAGGAAAACATCCATTCGCCGGCGTCGTGAAAGTGGTCGCCCATCACGCCGATGGGCGCATGGTCGTCGGGACGGGCCAGCTCGTGGGCGGGTGCGGTTGGCGTGGCCAGCGTGCAGCACAGCACGGCGGCTGCGCTGATGGCAGTGCGATTCATCATGGAAACTCCTGTCGGATTGAACGGGCGCTTGCGCGCCGGATGATCTTGTGACGTTCAGACCATCGGGACAGGAGGAGCCCGGGCCTCGAAACCCCGGGCCGGGTCTGCCTCAAGCCGGACGGAGGCCGGCTCGAGGGGCCGGGCCGGCGGGGGCAGGAGCGCGGCGAGCTTGGGCGTGTCGGGCAGCTGGGCGGCGCCCAGGCCGTCGCCGAGCGGGCACAGCTGGTCGCTGGTCGGGCCGTCGTTCTGCGTGCCGTGGGAATGGCCGGCATGGGCGTGGAACAGGACGGCGGCGGCCGCGCCATCGATGCCCGAATGGCACAGGCGGACGGTTCCGCCCGATTCGCCGTCGGGCATGTAGCCGGGCGCGATCAGGCTGCGCGCCAGAAGCGCGGAGGCCAGCGCCAGGCTCAGAAGGAAATGAGAACGGCTACGTCGCATCGCTCGCGCATTATAGGCCCGGATCGACACCTCGAGGCCGTGACTTCTGGCCCATGCCGGCGGGCCATGCTGGTGTTATAGTTCACCAACACACGTGATGTCCCACCGAGGCGATTCGAATGAGTAACAAGACGCTGGCATGGTTGATGGTCGCGAGCCTGGGCTTCGTGACTGCCTGTGGATCGGATCGACCATCCGAAGAAGCCGAGGAGAAGGAGGAGGCGGCTGTCCCCGTGGAGGCGGTGGCCGCCCGGCAGGACGCCATCGAGGCCTTCTACTCGGCCACGGCCACACTCGAAGCCGACGGCGAAGCCGCCGTGGTGCCGCGCGTGGGCGGCCGCATCACCGCCATCGAGGTCGAGGAGGGCGACCGCGTCGCCGCCGGCGACGTGCTGGCGCGAATCGACGACGAGCGGCTCCGGCTGGAGCTGGCCCGGTCGGAGGCCGATCTCAAGCGCCTGCGACAGGACCTCGAGCGCCAGCGCGAGATGCACGAGCGCGACATGATCAGCACCGAAGCCTTCGAGCGCCTGCAGTACCAGTTCGAAGCGCAGGAAGCCGCCGTCGAGCTGGCCCGGCTCGAACTGTCCTACACGGCGATCGAGGCGCCCATCGACGGCGTCGTGTCCGAGCGCATGATCAAGGTCGGCAACATGGTGTCGACTACCGAGCCCGTGTTCCGCGTCACCGCGCTCGACCCGCTCATCGCCACGCTGCACGTCCCCGAGCGCGAGCTTTCCCGACTGGCGGCGGGGCAGTCGGCCGTGCTGAGCGCCGACGCGATTCCCGGCGAGCGCTTCGTCGGCGTGATCGACCGCATCAGCCCGGTGGTCGACGCCGAATCGGGCACCTTCCGCGCTACCGTCGAGCTGCGCGACCCCTCGGGCCGGCTGCGCCCCGGCATGTTCGGGCGCTTCGATATCGTCTATGACCGCCGCGACGAGGCCGTGCTGGTGCCCGTCGAGGCCGTGCTGATCGAGGACGGCGAGGCCTCGGTGTTCGTCGTCGACGGCGGCCAGGCGCAGCGGCGCAGCGTCGAGGTCGGCTATCGCAACAACGGCGACTACGAGATCGTGGCCGGCATCGAGCCCGGCGAGTCGGTCGTGGTGACCGGCCAGGCGAGCCTCAAGAGCGGCGCGCGCGTGCAGGTGCTGGGCGAAGAGCCGCCGCAGGCGATCAGCGAGCAGGCCGTGGCCGAGCACACCGAAGCGGTGGACACCTCGTCATGAACGCCGAAAGGCCCGCTGAATGAGTCCTTGCTTATGACTGTCTCGGTAATCCGCCTTGCCACCCGCCGCCGGGTAACCATCGCGATGTTCACGCTCGCGGTGATGCTGTTCGGCCTGGTCTCCTTGTCGAGGCTCGACGTCAGCCTGCTGCCGGACCTCGCCTATCCGACGCTGACCGTTCGCACCGAATTCGCCGGCGCCGCACCCGGCGAGATCGAGAATCTCGTTACCCGGCCGATCGAGGAAGTGGTCGGCGTCGTCCAGGGCGTCCAGCGCGTGCGCTCGATCTCCCGGACCGGCCAATCGGACGTCACCCTGGAATTCGCCTGGGGCAGCGACATGGACAGCGCGGCCATCGACGTGCGCGAACGCATCGAGCGCCTGACCCTGCCGTTGCAGTCCGAGCGCCCGTTGCTGCTGCGCTTCGATCCCTCGACCGAGCCGGTGATGCGCTTCGCGCTCTCCCGCGACACGTCCGAGGCGGCGCGCGAAGCCGATGCCGCCAGCCGCATCCTGCCCGCCGACGAGTCGGCCGAATTCGCCACCCTGCGCATTCTCAGGCGGCATGCCGAGGAACGGCTCAAGAAGGACATGGAGTCCATCGAGGGCGTTGCGGCCATCACGGTTTCCGGGGGTCTCGAGGACGAAATCCAGGTCCTGCTCGACCAGTACCGTCTGGCCCAGCTCGACCTCAGTCCCGCGGAGGTCGCGCAGCGGCTGCGCGCCGAAAACGTGAATCTCTCCGGCGGTCGCCTGGAGGAGGGCACGCGGCAGTTCCTGGTGCGCACGATCAACGAATTCGAAACGGTGGCGGAAATCTCCGGATTGATCGTCGCCACGCGCGACGGCGAGCCCATCTATCTGCGCGATATCGCCGAGGTTCGCGAGGGCTGGCGGGAGCGCGACGCCATCACGCGCGTCGACGGCCGGGAGATGGTCGAGCTGGCGCTCTACCGGGAAGGCGACGCCAACGTGGTGTCGGTCGCCCGGTCGGTCGAGCAACGTCTCGGCCGCGTCCGCGACGAATTGCCCGCGGACCTGGCCCTGACCCGGGTCTACGACCAGTCGGTCTTTATCCGCAACGCGATCAACGAGGTCGTCCAGGCGGCCCTGCTCGGCGGCCTGCTCGCCATCGCCGTGCTCTACCTGTTTCTCAGGAGCGCGCGCATGACGGTCGTCGTGGGCCTCGCCATTCCGATCTCGGTCATCGCCACCTTCGCGGCGATGTACGGCTCGGGGCTGACGCTCAACATCATGTCGCTGGGCGGCATCGCGCTGGCCATCGGCTTGCTGGTCGACAACGCCATCGTGGTGCTCGAGAACATCGCCGCCAAGCGCGAGCAGGGGAAGGGCCTGATCGACGCCGCGCGCGAGGGCGCCGGCGAAGTCTCGGGCGCCGTCGTGGCCGCAACCCTGACGACCATCGCCGTGTTCCTCCCGCTGGCCTTCGTGGACGGCATCGCCGGCCAGCTGTTCCGCGACCAGGCCCTGACCGTGACCTTCGCGTTGCTGGTCTCGCTGGCCGTGGCCCTGACCCTGATCCCGATGCTCGCCTCGCTAGGCGAGCAGCCGCGCAACCGGATCGGCGGGCAGCTGCCCGTGGATGAATCGGACGTGGTGCGGCCGAGCGGTCGCGCCGCCCGCATGCGTGGCCGCGTGCGCGGCGCGCTCACGGGCCTTGCCGTGCTGGTCACGCGGCTGGTCGGCGGCGCGGCCC
>JAAAPE010000070.1 GCA_009908385.1 Gammaproteobacteria bacterium | reverse complement strand
GCTTCGCCGCGATTGGCTTATGACATGCGGCCAACTTATTGTAGTTTCGGACTGGAATGTCCGTAAGCGGCAAAGCCGCCCACCATTGCCCGGCGGTCGCCGACCTGAACCCTGAACCCTGAAACCTATTCAACTACCGCCGCTCCTCGCCTCGGCCACCACCCCGGCCATCATTACCGCGCGACCGTCGGGATTCGGAGCCGCGCGATGACCGGGTGCCGGCGCTGCGGCTGCGCGACGGGGCCGACTGCGACGAGCGGCTCGGGGCGGAGGCGCGCGAACGCGGTGCGGACTGCGTGGGCTCGCGGCCGCCGCTGGAGCGGCTCCGCGTGGGTGCCGACTGGCGGCTCGGGGCGGTCTGGCGCGAGATCACGGCCTGGCGCGACGAGGAGGCGGCGCCGGCCCGGCTCGAGCGCGACGGCGAGGACTGGCGCTCGCGGCCCGAACTCGACCGCAGGGTCGCCGGGCGCGACGACGAGATCGTGGCCGACTGACGGCTGCTCGAGTCCGGGTAGCGATCCGGGCCGGAGCGATTCCTCGAGCGATCCGACGACCTGCCCCCGTAGGACCGGTCGGAGGCCGACCGGCTGCCGGAAATGCTCGACGAGCGCTCGGCACCGCGGGAGCGGTCGATCGCCGACTCGCGCGAGGAGGCCTGGCGGGTCGACGAAGAACGCGTCGATGCCGCCCGCGAAGACGAGCCGCTGCGCAGCGATTCACTCACGCGGCCGGCGGACGAGGCGCGCGACGCGCCCGAATTCCGGGAGCTCGATTCGGAGCGGGACGGTGCCCGTCCGCTCACGGTACGGCTGCGCTCGGCCTGCAACGTGGCCCGCTCGGAACCGCGGACCGCGGAACGGCTTTCGCTGCTGCTCCGCGCTGCCGAGCGAGACTCGCCGCGGGCGATGTCGCGCGTTTCGGAAATTCGCTCCGACCGCGACGCCGACCGGGACTGGGCGCTGCTGCGCGTTGAGGTTGAGGCCTGGCGATCGAAATCCATGCTCGAGCGCCGCTGTGCCGCCCACTCGCGACGATCGGAACGGACCGCGGCGGTCGAGGACCGCGTCGAACTCCGGGTCGACGCACGGTCGACGCTCGCGCCGGAACGGGACGACACGTGCCGGCTGCTGTCGACGAAACGGGTCTGTTCCACCCGTCCGCGGTAGCTCACGCCACGACGGTGCACCGGGTCGTGCTTCCAGTGCCGGGCGTGATCGAAGCGCGCCACTTCCCGGGCGGAATGGAAGCGATGCTCGCGGTAGTAGTGATGATGATTGACCACCACCACGCGGCGCGTCGGCCAGTGGAAGGAGCTGAAATAGAAGCTCGGGCGGATGTGATAGGCATGCCCCCAGTAGAAGCTCACGCCCGCACGGTAACCGACCGGATGATGCCAGTAGTGAGGGCGATAGCTCGTCCAGCGCCATTTGGTGTAGATCACGCGCGGGTCGTAGTAAGGCACGTAGACCACCCGCGTGCGGGCCGGCTCGATGTAGATGTACTCGCGCTCTCGCACGACCTTGACGTGGTCGTTGCTGCGCAGGTGGCCCTGCGAGTACGCTTCGGAGCGCAGGTACTGGATCGACGCGATCACCTCTTCCTCCTGGATCAGGAAGGCATCACCCAGGTCCTGCGTCCACTGCAGGTCCTCGTCCATCCGCCTGAGCAGTTCGGGGAAGGCCACCAGCGCCTTCACGCTCGCGTCCCAGTTCTGGTATTCCACCGCGGCGACGGCGTCCTCGCCGCGCAGGCCCGGATGCTCGCGCGACCAGCGGGCCGCCTGGATCACCTCCAGCGGATAGGTCGCGGCGATCAGCACGTGCGACAGCACGCTGTCGGGATAGAGCGCCACCGGGGCCAGCATCGAATCGAGTTCGGCCTGGCTGAAGTAGTCGTCCTTGGCCTGCACCTGGCCGGTGGCACTGCAGCCGACCGTCAGCATGAGGGCAAAAACCAGCGTCGTGAGCGTTTTCATGTCATTTCCTCCTTGCGGCATTCCGCGCCGCGTGGAGCCTTTGTACCGCGACCCACCTGAAGTCAGGCTGAATGGAAAAGGGTTCAGGGTTCAGTTTTCAGGGTTCAGGTCGGCACCCGGCCGTATTGCGGGGCGGCTTTGCCGCGAGTGCTCTGAGCCAGCCGGCCAACTTGCTGATCTTTCGGACTTCTCAACCCGGGCGCGGCAAAGCCGCCCACCATGGCCCGGCGGTCGCCGACCTGAACCCTGAAACCTGAACCCTAGAACTCGTTTCTACGGCTGCAGATCCTGCTGCCGGATTTCGGTGCGCCAGACCTCGTTGCCGTCGCTGTCGTGCAGGGTCAGCGTCGCGACGCGCTGGTTGCGGGGTCCGGTCACCTCGATCATGCCGAAATTCCGCTCGGTGTAGAGACTGCCCTCGACGTCGTACTGCATGGCCTCGTCGCCCGGGCTGTGCGAGCCGGCGGTCAGCGGCGAGACCGTCCATTCGTGGAGCGGATAGGTCCGGTAGCGATCCATCTTCAGCAGCACCGAATGATGCCGGTCGCCGGTCAGGAACACCACGCCCGGAATGCGCTCGGCCTCGATCCGGTCGAGGATCTCGCGGCGCTCGCCGGGAGCCAGGTTGATGTAGCTCTCGCTGGTTTCGGCGGAGTTGAGGAACTGCCCGCCCATGACCACGAACTTGAAGCTGGCGTTACTCGATTTCAGGGCGTCGATCAGCCATTCGACCTGCTGCGCCCCCAGAATCGTGCGCTCGCCCGTCACGCGGTAGTTGGCCTGGCGGAAATAGCGGTTGTCGAGCAGGAAGAAACCCACGTCGTGCCATTCGAAATAATTGGTCACCCCGCCCGTTCCCGCGGCCGAGAAGTCGGGGTTGGGCCAGAAGGCATTGAACACCTCCAGCGCGGTTTCGCGCTTGGCGTAGCCACGGTCGGAGTTGTTGGGCCCGTAGTCGTGGTCGTCCCAGGTCGCGTAGTGATGCGTACCCGTCACCAGGCGCGACAGTGCGTCGTGCCCGCGCGTGTGGCTGAAGCGCGCGAACATGCCCGAAACCGAATTCCAGTCCGCCTCCCGGTAGTAGACGTTGTCGCCCAGCCACAGCATGAAGGCGGGCCGGGTGTCGGCGATCGCGTCGAAGATGCGGTAGTCGCCGCCGTAGGGCGTACCCGGCCGGTCGTATTCGGTCTGGTTGATGAAGGCGCAGGAGCCGAGCGCGAAGCGGAAGTCCGGCGGATCCTCGCGCCACTGCCACAAGGGCTGGGTGACGAAACGCTGCTGGTGCTCGGCCGGCTGCGCTTCGCCGTCGAGCAGCACTTCGTAGGCGTAGGTCAGCCCCGGTTCCAGCCCCGTGGCGAGCAGCGTCGCCGTGTTGGCTTTCGTCGCATCGGTGGCTACCGGCCGGCTCGTCTGCCAGTCCGCGGCCTCGCCGGCGCGGTAGCGAATCTGCGCCAGCGCCGCTTCGTCGGTCTGGATCCAGACCTTCACCTGGCGCATCGTCGAATGCCCCGGCATCGGCCCGGCCACGATCTCGGCAGCCGAAATGGAAAGGGAACAAGCGGCAAACAGCGCGGCAAGAAGAAAACGCATCACCATCTCTCCAGTTGAGGGGCTTCGGCTGCCGACTATACCGGCTCAAGGGCTCACATGGCGTGACACGGAGTCGGTCGCGGTCGCATCCGCGACAGACGACGCTCGAGACGGAGCGATTGATGTAGGTCGGGGTCGCATCCCCGACGGACGACGGTCGAGCATCTGTACACGTGTAACGGTGCTTGAACAGGACCGACATGTCGTCGGTCGGGGATGCGACCCCGACCTACCCAATCTTCGACGCGCCTTCTCCGGCCGCCCCGGCATCGCTCAATCCGAACATCCCGGCTACCGTCTCGAACGCTCGCTCTCCCTCGACGCGCCGGCGGCTCTCGACCAGCCATTGCCAGACCACGCCGCGGTCGCTGGGCAGGGCATCGCGCGGGATGCCGCCCGGCGGCGGCTGGGGCTGCCAGCGCCCGTCGAGCGACAGGAACCAGTCCAGGCGCCGCGTGGCGATCCACAGGCGTTGCCGGCTGACGGGCTCGACCAGGCTCAGCGCCCGGCCTTCGGCCACCAGCCGGGAGAAGCAGCGCGTCCAGCCGCCGGCGGGCACGGGTCGGACCAGCCCCAGGCCGGACTCGCCCTCGCGCTGGGTCAGGAAGCCGGCCCGCTCGAGCAGGCGTTCCAGCGCGGTCGTGGAGGGCTGAAGCGGCCGGAAACCACCCACGGAGGCGAGCGGCGGGGCCGCGGCAGCCGGTCCGCGGGCGGGCGGTCGATCCGTGGTGGAACGCCCCGCGGGGGCGATCCGCGCAACCGAATGCGGGCGCGACGAAGCGCCCGGCCGTTGCGCCCGCCGCTCGAAATTGCGCGTACGACGCTCCTCGGCGTCGTCCTCGTCCAGGTAGCTGTAGCGGGGCGCGTGGATCAGCGCCTCGGCCAGCGGCGAAGGCCGCTCGGTCTCCACGGCGTGGACGTCGATCTCGCCCGACTCCAGGCGCTCCAGCAGACGCTGCAGGCCCTTCAAATCCATATACTCGTCCAGGCAGTCGGAAAGCGCCTGCTGCACGAGCGGATGGTCGGGCACCTCGCGCGCGCCGCTGAGGTTTTCGAGGCAGGCGAGCTGGTCGGGAAAGACGCAGGCGATCAGGTTTTCGGCCTGGCTGCGCTGGCGCTGCGAGGGCAGCGGTCCGTTCAGGCCGTTCCTGAGCAGCACCAGGGCGTTGTTGGCGCACCAGCGAAACCGCGTGACGAAAAGCGGCGTGTCGAGCATGGCCTGGGTGAGCACGTCGGCCACGTTGGTGGATTTCACGAAGCGCGCCACCGCCGGCAGCTCGAACTGGCTGGTGACGCCCAGCGAGATCAGCACGCCGTCGTCGGTCGCCGCCGCCTGCAGCTCGAAGTTGAACTGTCGGCAGAAGCGCTTGCGAAGCGCCAGCCCCCAGGCGCGGTTGATGCGCGCCCCGGCGAAGCTGTGCAGGACGATATGGCGGTCGCCGCCGGGGTCGGAAAACTGCTCGATCACCAGGCGCCCGGGACCCGGCAGGGCCCCGAGACGCCGGCGCGATTCGGCCAGCAGCCGCGTCGCCTGCGGATCGAGCCCGTTGTGCGATTCGCCGGCGACCACGCGCAGCATGGCCTCCGCCATCTCCGGCGTGCGACCCGGACCTTCGCCGAACCAGAACGGCAGTTCGCCCGGCTCCTCCCCGGCCGGCTCGACGCGGACCAGCCCCGTCAGCACCCGCAGGATGCGCCAGGGGCGATTGCCCAGCTGCAGCACCTGGCCCGGTGAGGACTCGAAGGCCACTTCCTCGTCCAGGCGCCCCACGATGTCGCCGGTGTCGACCCGGACCACGTCGTATTCGAACCACTCGGGAATCGTGCCGGCATTGGTCAGCACCAGGCGATCGGCTTTGGCGTGCGCCCGGTAACCGCCGCGCCCGTCGGCGATCAGCAGCGGGTCGAGCTGCTCGGCGGGCATCAGCTGCGGCCGGTCGGCCAGCGAGGCCAGCAGCGCGACGAGGGTTTCGCGGGACAGGTCGCGATACGGACGGGCGCGGCGCACGACCTCGAGCAGGTCGTCCACCCGGCCGATGCCGTTGGCCACCAGGGCCACCAGCTGCTGCGCCAGTACGTCCAGCGGCGCTTCCAGCGGCAGCACGGCGTCCACCCCTCCGGCGGCGATCACGTCGCCGAGCGCGCGCGTTTCCAGCAGCTGGTTGAGCGTGAGGGGGAACAGGTGCATACAGGGCCGACGGCCGGGCCGGTGGCCGCTTCGGCCCGCGCGCTGGCGCACCAGGTTCACCGAGCCCGGCACGCCGATCTGGCAGACGCGGTCGACGTGGCCCAGGTCGAGGCCCAGCTCCAGCGAGGCGCTCGAGACAAGCACCCGCAACTCGCCGGCCTTGAAGCGCGCCTCGATCGCCTCGCGGTGCGCGGTGTCCAGGCTGCCGTGATGCGCGCCCACCTGGTCGGGGTGGCCGGCGGCTTCCAGCAGCTCATCGAGGGTCGCGGCGGTCCGCTCGACCTGGGCGCGGGTCTGGCAGAACACCAGCAGCGAACGATCCCGGGCGGCGAGTTCGGCCACCCGCGAATGGATCTGTTCCCAGTGGATCGAATTCGGATAAGGACCCAGCGGCATGCCGGGCAGTTCGATCTCGAGCCTGACCGGCGCGGCAGCGTCGGGCGCCACGATCTCGCAATCCTCCGAACCAACCAGGAAACCCGCCAGGGCTTCGGCCGGCCGCGCCGTGGCCGACAGGCCCACGCGCTGGACGGATCGTCCGGCCAGGCGGTCCAGCCGCGCCAGCGACAGCGCCAGGTGCGCGCCGCGCTTGCAGCCGGCCAGGGCGTGCAGCTCGTCGACCACCACCGCCTCGACCGTCCGCAGGAGCGAGCGCCCGCCCCGGCTGCCCAGCAGCACGAACAGCGATTCCGGCGTGGTCGAGAGAATCTCGGGCGGATTGCGGCGCTGGCGATCGCGCTCGGCGCGGGGCGTGTCGCCGCAGCGCAGGGCGATCGCGGGCGAGCGCCCGCAGACCGGGCCGGCGGCTTCGAGCAGCGGCGAGAGGTTGAAGGTCATGTCCCGCGCCAGGGCCTTCAGCGGCGCGATGTGCAGCGCGCGAACGCCCCGCCCCGGGGCCGGCGTCTCCGCCAGCCGCTCGACCAGCGGCCGCCAGGCCGCCAGCGACTTGCCCTGGCCCGTCGAGGCGATCACCAGCGCATGCCGCCCGGCCCGCAACACCGGCCAGGCCGCGCGCTGCACCGCCGTCGGCTCGCCCAGGGCATTCAGGAACCAGCCGTCCAGCTCGGTCTTGGCATCGAAAAGCGACATGCGCGCATTATGGGGGCCGGGCTTTCTCAGAAGGTGAGAAAGATACGGGTTGGCTGGTTCGCTGGTTGGCTGGTTCGGCATCCGCGAGGATTGGTGGGCGGCCTCGCCGCGGATGCTGTGCGGCTTGCCGAAAGGCATTGCCTGCACACATATTCGCGGCGCAGCCGCCCCGCAATGCAACGGGAACCGAACCAGCCAACTAGCAAACTAGCAAACTAGCCAACCAGCAAACGCCACGCCCCTCGTTTGATACGGTCGGAAACATGACCGAGTACAACATCACGCCCATCGGGCTCTTTGCCGGCAAGCTCGGCCTGTGCGGCTGCCCGGGCGGGATGGGGGCCTTCTTCGGGCGGCCCGATCCGGATGCGGGGGTGGATGCGCTGGCCCGCTGGCCGGCCACGGCGGTGGTGTCGCTGATGGAATCCCGGGAGTTCGACATGCTGGGCCTGGAGCACCTGCCCGGGCATTTCCGCGAGCGCTTTCCCCTCTGGCTGCACCTGCCCATCCGCGACGGCGACATCCCCGGGCGGCACTGGATGGCGCGCTGGCGATTCGCCCGCCTCGTCATCGCCGCACTGCTCGCC
>JAAAPE010000111.1 GCA_009908385.1 Gammaproteobacteria bacterium | reverse complement strand
AGCGGCAGCTCGACGGTCTGGCCGACCAGGTCGGCGTAGCGCTCGTCGTCGGGATGAACGGCCACGCAGACGTCGCCGAGCATGGTTTCGGGACGCGTGGTGGCGACGATCACGTCGCCCTGGCCGTCGGTGCGCGGGTAGCGGATCGACCAGAGCTTGCCCTGTTCCTCGCTGTTGACCACTTCCAGGTCGGAGATGGCGGTCTTCAGTACCGGGTCCCAGTTGACCAGTCGCGGACCGCGGTAGATCTTGCCTTCCACGAACAGGCGCACGAAGGTCTCGGTGACCGCTTCGGACAGGTCCGGGTTCATGGTGAAGCGCTCGCGCGACCAGTCGGCCGAGGCGCCCAGGCGGCGCATCTGCGAGGTGATGGTCGAGCCCGAATGCTCCTTCCAGTCCCAGACCTTTTCGATGAATTCCTCGCGCGTGTAATCGTCGCGCTTGCCGCCCTCGGCCTCGATCTGTCGCGTGACGACCATCTCGGTGGCGATGCCGGCGTGGTCGACGCCCACCTGCCAGAGCGTGTCGCGGCCCTTGAGACGCTGGTAGCGGATCAGCGCGTCCATGAGGCTGTGCTGGAAAGCGTGCCCCATGTGCAGCGTGCCGGTGACGTTGGGTGGCGGCAGCAGGATGGTGAACGGCTCGCCTTCGCCGGAGGGCACGAAGCAGCCCCTGTCTTCCCAGTATGGATACCAGCGCGCTTCGATCGTTTCGGGGTTGTAGGTCTTGTCCATGGTCTTCGGGATCTCTTTCAGGTCTCGAAGGTTTCGGGTTTCAGGGTTCAGGTTTCAGGAAAGCCCCTTCGAAGCCCGCCCCTGAAACCTGAACCCTGAAACCTGACCCTGAGCCCTTCATTTAAGAACATGATGCTGCAATTCGGCCCCGCGTTCCTTCCAGGCCATCCAGCGCTCGCGCAGTTTCCGCTTGAGCGCCTCGTCCGGCGGCACGATCTCGAGCACTCGCTGGAAGCGACCATCCGGCAGGGGTGAGGCGGGATCCAGGTTGATCAGGATGTCGGCTTCGTCGGGG
This sequence comes from Gammaproteobacteria bacterium, assembly GCA_009908385.1. Classification (GTDB taxonomy): domain Bacteria; phylum Pseudomonadota; class Gammaproteobacteria; order Xanthomonadales; family Wenzhouxiangellaceae; genus Wenzhouxiangella. The sequence goes on along the minus strand of JAAAPE010000111.1, from coordinate 6,637 downwards.
GCGGCGTCGAGCAGCCGGATCGGCGCCGACGACGCGCCGCGCTCGTGCGGCAGGAAGCGTCCCTCGGGCATTTCCCAGAGCTGGTCGTCGAGTTTCGCCAGGTCGGCGGGGGTCCCGACGATCGCGATATCCCGCGTCGCGGGCCAGGCCTTCGACACCAGCACGCCGGCCACGTAGAGCGGATCGGTGAACCGCCCGCCCATTTCGTAGAAATCTACGCGCACGGGTATGGTGACTCGGCACTCGGGACTGGCGGCACGGACTGCACCTGGATTCGCCTCCGGCCTCCTAGATCTTGTCCCAGCCGCCGGCGCGGTCGACCATCCAGTCGACGAGCATGCCCACGGGCCGGCCGGTGCCGGATTCGGGCTTGCCCCATTGCCAGGCCGAGCCGGCGATGTCGACGTGGGCCCAGCGCTGGCCATCGGCGAAGCGTGACAGGAAGCAGCCGGCGGTGATGCTGCCGGCGGGCATGCCGCCGACGTTCTTCATGTCGGCGAATGGGGTCTCGATCTGTTCCTGGTAGTCGTCCCACAGCGGCAGGCGCCAGGTGCGGTCGACGGAACGCTGTCCGGCCCCGAGCAGCTCCCCGGCCAGTTCGTCGTCCTGCGTCATGACCGCGCTGGCGTGGTGGCCGAGGGCGACCACGCAGGCGCCCGTCAGCGTCGCCAGGTCGACGGTGGTGTCGGGATTGAGGTTCTTTCCGGTCCAGGTCAGCGCGTCGGCCAGGATCATGCGGCCCTCGGCGTCGGTGTTGTGCACCTCGATGGTCTTTCCGTTCATCGCCGTGATCACGTCGCCGGGACGGTAGGCCCGGCCGTCGGGCATGTTCTCGACCGCCGCGACCACGCCCTCGACGTTGATCGGCAGGCGCAGACGGGCAACCGCTTCCATGGCGCCGATCGTGGCGGCCGCTCCGCCCATGTCGAACTTCATCTGTTCCATGAGATCCCGCGGCTTGATCGAGATGCCGCCGGTGTCGAAGGTCACGCCCTTGCCGACCATGGCCAGCGGCGCATCTCCGGATCGGCCGCCCTTCCAGCTGAGGCGAATCAGCCTGGGCCGGTTGGCGCTGCCGTCGGCGACCGCCATCAGGGCGTTCATGCCCAGTGATCTCATCTCGTCTTCCTCGAGGATCTCGACGTCGAGCCCGTCGTGTTCGACCGCCATCTTGCCCGCGATGTCGGCGAGATAGGCCGGCGTGCAGATGTTGGGCGGCAGGTCGGCCAGGTCGCGCGCGCGCTTCACGCCGGCGGCGATCGCCGCGGCCTGGCGCAGCTGTTCCTCGACGCTCTCGCCGGTCGGGAAGCTGACCGATTCGGTCGCCGGGGGCGCGTCGTCCTTGGGCTGCTTGGTGGCGGCGTAGATGTAGTCGGCGTAGATCAGGGCGATCCCGGCCTGGCGGATCGTCCAGTCGCGGCCGCGATCGATCACCTCGGTCTCGGCCAGCAGGCAGTGACCGGACGCCGCTCGCGACTGCCTGAGCGCCTTGCCGGCGGCCTTGACGGCCTTGTCGAAGGCCACGCCGTCGAGTTTTTCGGCCTTGCCCAGCCCGACGATCAGCAGGCGCCCGGCCGAGATGCCGGGCACCGAATGCAGCAACACGGTCTGTCCGGCCTTGCGCGGCAGGTCGCCGCTTTCGTGCAGGCGAGTGAGCAGACCGTCGCTGGCCTGGTCGATGTCCGCCAGGGCGCCGGCCAGGCCGGCGTCAGCCAGGCCGGCGATGAGGCAATCGGTCGCGATCTCGGTAACGGATGAATCGGTGGTTGTAAACTGCATGTCTCTCCTCAGTCCTGCGCGAATCTGCATGATAATGACAGCCTGTCATTGTAACCGTGGTCGGCGAGTACCTGAATGGTCATTCTCCAGCGCTACATCCTGAGACAGGGCCTGCTCGCCAGCCTTCTGAGCCTGGTCGTGTTTCTCGGCGTGGTCAGCGCGCTCTTCCTCGCCGAACTGCTCGGAGAGGCGGCGCAGGGCGAGCTGCCCGGTGGCAGCGTGCTGCTGATGCTGGGGCTGCGCTTGCCCGAGGCGATCATGCTCGTCGGGCCGCTGGCCCTGCTGACCGGTCTGCTGATGACCCTGGGCCGCCTGCAGGAGGAAAGCGAACTGGTGGTGATGCGCAGCGGCGGGCTCGCCTACCGGCGCCTGCTTCGGCCTGTGCTCGCGGTGGCCGTGCTCTGGGCCGGCGGGCTGCTGCTGGTTTCGGGCTGGCTGTCGCCGCTGGCGATCGAGCGCTCTGCCACGCTTCTGGCCGATGCCGCCCGCAATGCCATGGTCGCCGGGTTGCGGCCGGGCCAGTTCGACCGACTCAACCACGGCCGGACCACGGTCTACGTCGGCGGTATCGACCGCCGCAGCGACGAACTCAGCGACCTGTTCATCCAGCACATGGAAGACGGCGAAACGCAGGTGCTGACCGCCAATCGCGGACGGCTCTGGCTGCCCGGCGAAGACGAAGGGCGGTACTTGCTGCTGTCCGACGGCTACCAGGTCCACCATCCCTCCGACCCGCAAACCGGTGGCGTGCGCGAAATGCGGTTCGCGCGCAATGAGCTCAGGCTGCCGGCGCCGGAGGAAGCCAGTGTCGAGAGCGAGGCGGGCTTTCTGCTGCCCGAGTTGTTGCCCGCGGCGACGCCCGCCCAGCGGCGGGAGTGGCACTGGCGGCTCGCCGCGCCGCTGGCGGGTCTCCTGCTGGGCATGCTGGCGCTTCCGCTTGCCAGCCGCCGGCCGCGCCAGGGGCGCCATGCGAGCGTGGTGGCCGCGCTGGTGCTCTACCTGGTCTACAGCAACGCTGTGCACGGCGGGCTCATCCTCATGGAGCGTCACGAGGCCATGCGGGGTCCCGGCTTGTGGCCGGTGCACGGCGCGCTGGCCCTTTTGGTAGGCGCACTGCTGTGGCGACACTGGAGGTCCTGGTGATCGCCGGGATCCTCGGTCGCTACATCAGCCGAACGGTTCTGGTCTGGATCCTGATCGTGGCCGTTCTGTTGGTCGGCCTGTACACGCTGATCGAACTGCTGCGTGAATCGCAGGATCTCACGCGGAATTACGGGGCGCTGGAAATGCTGGGCTACATCGCCCAGACCATGCCCAGTCGCCTCTACGATATCTTCCCCTTCGCGGCCCTGATCGGCACCATGCTCGGTCTCGGCGGGCTGGCCGGCAGCAACGAACTGGTCGCCATGCGGGCGGCCGGCTACGACCGCGGACGCGTGCTGGGCAGCATCATGCTGTCGGTCGGCGCATGCCTCGTCGTGTTGTTCCTGCTGGCCGAATTCGTGATTCCGGGTCTCGAGGCGCGGGCCAGCGCCCAGCGCGATCAGCTCAGAAGCGGGCAGGTGCACCTGGGTCGTTTCGGCGCGTTGTGGCTTCGCGACGGCGGCATGATGATCCGGATCGGCTATTCGGCCTGGTCGGATCGCAACCAGCCCGAATTCGGCGACTTGCTGATCTATCGCGTCGGGGACGACATGGCGCCCCAGCGCGTGATGCATGCCGAGAGCGCAACGCACACCGGCGATGCCTGGCAGCTCAGGGACGTGGTCGGTCGCGGCGTCTTCGACGGAGAGGATTCGCGTGGCGAGGCGACGTTGACCGTGGATTCGACGCTCAGCTACGACCTGTTCGCCTCGGCGGTCAGCAAGCCGCGGATGCTGGCCATCGACGACCTGCTGGGCATGATCGAGCTGCTTGGCGCCAACGAGCTCGACACCGGTCAATATCGGCAGGCACTGTGGAACCGGCTGTTCTTCCCGCTCAACGTGCTGGCGATGATCCTGATCAGCCTGCCGTTCGCTTTCCGGGGCGGGCGCCAGGGCGGGCGCGGGCTGAGCATATTCGTCGGCCTGTCGCTGGGCTTGATGTTCTTCGTGATCAGTCGCCTGATTCGCGGCACGGCGCTGCTGTGGCCCGGACCGCTCTGGCTGCTGATGATCCTGCCGGCTCTGTTTTTCGGTACGCTCGGCCTGCTGCTGATTCGTCGCCTCTGAGTCGATGTACCCGGCGCAGCGCCCGCGCAGAGTTGTTCAGAGCCTCCCTAGCGGCGGGGCCGGTAAACGAGCCGCGTGCCCGAAGCCAGGTCGTGCCAGGTTCGCCGCGACGAATCGAGCAGGCTCCATGCGAACCCGAGGCCGGCGGCCAGCAGCGAAACGCCGGCCATCAAGAAGCGGATCGCCAGCCTGTGCCACTCGGGCTTACGCCCCGAACCCACCAGGTCGATGCGCCAGGCTTTCATGCCCAGCGTCTGGCCGGATCGCCAGCAAACTGCGAAGTAGAGGAACCATACCGCCAGCAGGTAGAGCTGGAACGCGATGTTGCCGGATGCGACCTCCGCGCCCGCCGGGATCACGACCAGGGCCGCGGCGACCATCAGCAGGGCGGCGACCAGCAGGCTGTCGTAAAGCATTGATGCAAGGCGGCGAAGCAGCCCGCAGGGCAGGGCGTCGTCAGTCTGTTGGGCGTTCGCTGGCGGTATTTCCTGCTTCATCGGATTTGACGTCGGGCCTGGATGCGGGTAGGTTCCGCATTCCGGCAATTCGGCGCGAGCCTTCCTCCAGGCATCTGCCTTTCAATTCGAGGGTGTGCGCGGTATTCTATTTCGATTGCCGGTCTCGAGCCAAAGTCGAGACGAACGCAAAGCCACGATTTCAAGCATAGCGGATACGACAATGCCACAACACTCAACCCACTTTTCACGCCTGCTGGTGCTGGGGTCCGGGCTCCTGCTCGGCGCCACCGCCGTTCACGCGCAGGTGCTTGATCGCAGCATCGAAACGGAGAACCGCATTACGCAACAGGCGGCCGATGCCCAAGAGCAGATCAACCAGGTCGACGAGCAGACGCAGCAGCTGGTCGACGAATACCGTCGCGTTCTCGCGGAGACTGAGAGTCTGCGACAGTACAACGAGCAGATGCAGGCGGTTGTCAACAACCAGGAAGAAGAGATCGCCTCGATCAACAATCAGCTCGAGGGGCTGGAGCAGACCAACCGCGACGTCGTCCCGCTGATGATCGAGATGGCCAATACGCTCGAGGAGCTGGTCCAGGCCGATCTGCCGTTCCGACTCGAGGAGCGCATGGAGCGTGCCGAGAACATCGTCGATCTGCTCGACCGTTCGGACATCACCAACTCCGAGAAGTACCGCCTGATCATCGAGGCCTACCAGGGCGAGCTGGAATACGGCCGCACCATGGAGGCCTACCGTAGCGCGCTGCCCGACGGGCAGCAGGTCGAGTTCCTGCGCGTGGGTCGCACGCTGCTGTTCTGGCAGTCGCTCGACGGCCGGACCACCGGCTGGTGGAATCCCAACAGCCGGCAGTTCGAACAGCTCGACGACAGTTACCGGCTGCCGGTCAGCGACGCGCTCGCCATTGCCCGAAACCAGGTGGCGCCGGACCTCGTCCGTCTCCCCGTGCCCGCTCCGGAGAGTGAACAATGAGAATGACCAGACTTCTTTTCGCACTGCTGGCGCTGTCCATTCCGTTCGCCGCCAGCGCACAGAGCCCGCTGGATGAGCTGCTGAACCAGGTGCAGCAGGCTGCCCAGGACGAACAGCGCATCGATCAGGAGCGCCTGCAGCGTTTCATTCGCGAGCGAAACAACCAGCGCGCCCTGCTCGAGGAAGCGCGCGCCCAGCTGCAGGCCGAGGAGCAGCGCTCCGACCGGCTGCGTAACGAGTTCGACCAGAACGAACTTGAGCTGGTGGAGCTCGAGACCACGCTGGACGAGCGCATGGGCAACCTCGGCGAGCTGTTCGGCGTGGTGCGCCAGGTCGCCGGCGATATGCGCGGCAACCTGCAGGATTCGATGGTCAGCGCCCAGCTTCCGGGACGCTCGGAATTCTTCGCCGAGCTGGCCGAGCGGCGCGAACTGCCGACGGTGACCGAACTTCGCCGGATGTGGTACGAGATGGTTCGCGAGATCGCGCAGTCGGGCAAGGTGGTTGAATTCACCTCCGACGTGATCAACGCCGACGGCGTGCTCGAACAGAACCGCGAGGTGGTTCGCGTGGGCGTGTTCAACGTCGTCTCCAACGGCAAGTTCCTCCAGTGGGACGGTGACCAGGGTCTGCTGATCGAGCTGCCGCGCCAGCCGGCCGGCCGCTTCCAGTCGATGGCGCAGGATCTCCAGGACGCGTCACCCGGCGATGTGGTCGACATGGCCGTCGACGGTTCGATGGGCGCAATCCTGGCCCAGGTGGTGCGTTCACCCACCATCGGCGAGCGGATCCGGCAGGGTGCCGAGGTCGGCTACGTGATCATCGCCCTGGGTATCTTCGGCGTATTGTTCGCCCTGTGGCGCGGCATCGTGCTGACCATCAAGGGCAACGCCATCAAGCGTCAGCTCAAGCGCGACGAGGCCGACGAGGGCAACGCGCTGGGTCGTGTTCTGAAGGTCTACCAGGACAACCCCGACCAGGACGTCGAAACGCTCGAGCTCAAGCTCGACGAGGCGATCCTGCGCGAGACCGCGCCGCTTGAATCCGGGCTGCCGCTGATCAAGGTGCTCTACGTGGTTGCGCCGCTGATCGGTCTGCTCGGTACCGTGGTCGGCATGATCGTGACCTTCCAGCAGATCACGCTGTTCGGCACCGGTGACCCGCGCATGATGGCCGGCGGTATCTCGATGGCCCTG
>JAAAPE010000140.1 GCA_009908385.1 Gammaproteobacteria bacterium | reverse complement strand
GGTTGGCGCCTTCGTCAGGGAAGGTCCCGGCTCGGGGGCCGGGACTACATGTCTAAACGACGGCCTGCCGAGAACACCTGTAGCCCCGGACTCGATCCGGGGCCTTGTCGAGGTTGGCGCCTTCGTCAGGGAAGGTCCCGGCTCGGGGGCCGGGACTACATGTCTAAACGACGGCCTGCCGAGAACACCTGTAGCCCCGGACTCGATCCGGGGCCTTCTCGAAGTTGGCGCCTTCGTCAGGGAAGGTCCCGGCTCTCCGTGTTCGCTCCGGCCGGGACTACAGTTTCCTGACGCACAGACGCACTGACCACGGACGCACTGGGCGGGCAAGGCCGCCGCCCTACCCGCGAAGCTCGCGGATGACTTCGGCGTAGTCGTCCTGGCCGAAGATGGCGGAGCCGGCGACCAGGGTGTCGGCGCCGGCTTCGCGGATTTCGGCGGCGTTGTCGGGCTTGACGCCGCCGTCGATCTCGAGGCGGATGTCGCGGCCGGAGGCGTCGATGATCTCGCGCGCTTTCTTCAGCTTGTCGAGCGCCGAGGGAATGAACTTCTGGCCGCCGAAGCCGGGGTTGACCGACATGATCAGCACCAGGTCGACCTTGTCGATGACCCAGTCGAGCACGTCCAGCGGGGTGGCCGGGTTGAACACCAGGCCGGCCCGGCAGCCGTGCTCGTGGATCAGCGCCAGCGTGCGGTCGACGTGTTCGCTCGCCTCGGGGTGGAAGCTGATGATGCTGGCACCGGCCTTCGCGAAGTCGGGAATGATGCGGTCGACCGGCTTGACCATCAGGTGGACGTCGACGGGCGCGCTGATGCCGTGGTTCCTGAGCGCCTGGCAGACCATCGGGCCGATGGTCAGGTTGGGCACGTAGTGGTTGTCCATGACGTCGAAGTGCACCCAGTCGGCGCCGGCCTCGATCACGTTTTCGACTTCCTCGCCGAGGCGGGCGAAGTCGGCGGAGAGAATGCTCGGGGCGATCAGGGTGGGCTGCTTCATGGCTGGGGTCATGCGATAATTCGGGGCGACTTTCAATTGTACCCGCCAACGTGAGCGACTATACCGTTCCACCGCTCGAGTTGCTGCACCAGGGCAAGGTGCGCGACATCTACGCCGTCGACGACGATCGATTGCTGATCGTCGCCTCCGACCGCCTGTCGGCCTTCGACGTGGTGCTGCCCGACCCGATTCCGGGCAAGGGCGAGATCCTCACGCGCATCTCGAAATTCTGGTTCAGCCAGTTCGCCGACCTGGTGCCCAACCACCTGCTCGACGACGACCTGGCCGGCATCGTCGGCAGCGCCGAGCTGGCCGCCGAGCTCGGGCCGCGCAGCATGCTGGTGCGCCGCCTGAAGTCTCTGCCGGTCGAGGCGATCGTGCGCGGCTACCTGGCCGGTTCGGGCTGGAAGGACTACCAGAAGAGCGGCGGGATCTGCGGCATCGAGCTGCCGGCCGGGCTGGAACAGGCCGCCGCCCTGCCCGACCCGATCTTCACGCCCTCGACCAAGGCGGCGGTGGGCGACCACGACGTCAACATCGACATGGCCGCCATGCAGGAACAGGTCGGCGCCGACCTGGCCCTGCGAATCCGCGACATCAGCCTGGCCATCTACCGCCGGGCGGCGGCCTTCGCGCGCGACCGCGGCATCATCATCGCCGACACCAAGTTCGAGTTCGGCGTGGATGGCGACGGCGAGCTCTACCTGATCGACGAGCTGCTCACGCCGGACAGCTCGCGTTTCTGGCCGGTCGACCGGTGGCGCCTGGGCATCAGCCCGCCGAGCTTCGACAAGCAGTTCGTGCGCGACTACCTCGAGACCCTCGACTGGGACAAGACCGCGCCGGGGCCGAAGCTGCCGGCCGGGATCATCGAGCAGAGCATGGACCGCTACCGCGAAGCCGAACGTCGACTGCTGTCCGATGACTGAGCCGGCCGTGACGCGCGTCGCGGCCGATTCCCTCCTCGCCCGCCTGACGGGCCTGGCCGTGTTTCTCACCCTGGCCCTGGGCCTGGTGGTGCCCGACGCGCTCGACGCCGGCCTGGTCGCGCTGGTGCTGCTGGCGCTGGTGTGGCTGCCCCGGCCCGACGGCTGGCGCCGGCACGGCCTGCACCGGCTCGAGTGGCTGTTCCTGGCCAGCGTGCTGCTGTTCGTGGCCGCCTGGATGGCGGCCTGGATCGGCCACGGCCTGCCCGAAGCAGCCACCAGTACGGCCGAGCGCATCATCAAGCTGCTCGGGGTGATTCCGCTCTACCTCTTCCTGCGCCGGGTCGACGGGCTGGAGACGGCCTGGTGGAACGGCCTGGTCGCCGGCGCCATCGTGGCCGGCGCCTACGCGCTCTGGTACCACCTGAGCGGCCAGGTCGGGGACTACGGCGGACGCGCGACCGGACCGACCAACCCGATCTACTTCGGCGGTTTCTCGATGGCCTTCGCCCTGATGCTGGTGCCGCGCCTGGCCGACGATCGCGTGTCGAACTGGTCTCGCACGCTCACCGGCCTGGCCATCGTGCTGGCCTTCGTGGCCAACGCCCTGTCGGGTTCGCGCGGCGCCTGGCTGGCGATTCCGGCCCTGCTGGCGGTCTACCTGTTCACCGCCGGCGCCGGGCAGCCGATTCGCTGGCGGCTGGGCGTGCCGGCGGCGGTCCTGGCGCTGGGGCTGGTCGTGCTGCTCACGCCGATCCTGCCCATGAGCGACCGCCTCGACGAAACCCTGGCCGAGCTCGACCTGATCGCCGCCGGCGAGAACGGCGAGGGCGGCCTGGGGCTGCGCGTGCAGCTATGGGACATCGCCGGCGGGCTGATCGGCGCCGAGCCGCTGACCGGCACCGGGCCGGGCAGTTTCCGGGTGGCCCTGGTCGAGTCGGTGCAGGTGGGCGCGCACGACGAGGTGCTGCTGCGCTACGACCACCCCCACAACCAGTACCTCTCGGCCCTGATCGCCGGCGGCGTGGGATTGCTGGCGGTGCTCGCCCTGATGTTCGCCGCCCCGGTGGCGCTGGTCTCGCCGATGAGCCGGCGCTATTCGACGCAGTGCCGCTACCTGGCCTGGTGCGCGCTCGCCGCCGGCGTGGTGATCGCGGTGCTGGCGCTGTCGGAGTCGCTGTTCGAGCGCAACGACGGGGTGGTCTGGTTCACCTTCCTCGCCGCCACCACCACGGCACTGGCGACCGGCAGCAGCCTGGATCGACAGCCGCGCTAGGCCTTCCGCCCGGCCGCCAGGTCGAGCAGCCGTCGGGCGACACGCTGCGTCTCTCCGCCGTCATCTTCCGGCCGGCTCGGCCCGGCACCGCTGTCTCCTTCCTCCAGTCGCTCGAGCGCGGCACGGGCCAGCGCTTCCGGTTCCAGGCCGGCCGGGCGTGCCCGCCCGGCCTTCGCCAATCGCCGGACCCGGCGGGGCTGATCGCGGCCGCCAACGGCCGTGATCACCAGCGGTACCCCGGCGGCCAGGGCCTGGGACGAGAGCATATTGCCCGCCCCGACGACCGCCACCTGCGCGCGCGCGAGCAGCACCCCCAGCGCCGCGCTGGGCAGCTCGCGGATCACGGTAACCTCCTCGTCGCCGGCGGCGTCGCCCCGGTACTGGGGCCCCAGCACGACCACTGCCGGGCGTCCGCTCGCGCGCCGAAAGCGCCGGGCGGCGTCGAGAAAGATCTCGGGCACGGGGCGGCCCTGGTGGCCGTAACCACCGCCTCCGGCGACGAACAGCGCGAACGCGCCCTCGGCCGGCAGATCGGGGCGCCAGGGGGCCAGCGCGGCCTCGTCGGCCCGTGCCACCACGGCTTCGACCAGCTCGATCTCGACGCGCGGAAAGAGCCTGAGCAGGCCGCGCTCGTACCATCGCAGGCGCGGCCGGGGCGAGAGCGAGTCGACGATGACGTGCAGGTCGGTCCAGCGCATCTGGCGCGGCCGGAAACCCTTGGCACGCTTGCGCGGCCGGTTGCTGATCCACGCGACCCGGCAGCCCAGCAGCTGCGCGGCGCGGAACTGCGCCACCCGGCCGGTGCAGTCGAACACCGCCAGCGAGGGCCGGCGCCGCTCGATCAGGCGGATCACCTCGTCGCCGGCGCGCGCCGGCGTGGCCGACAGCTCGTGATAGGCGAAGCGCTCGTCGCGCTCGACCCGCGCCTCGCGGCTGAGCAGGAATTCGATCTCGGCCTCGGGCTCGGCCTCGCTCACCGCGCGGGCCAGCGCCAGGCAGCGGTAGTACTCGCCGCTGCCGCCCGGGCCGCTGGCCGGCGCGAACATCAGTCGCGGCTGGCTGCCCTGCCCCGAGCGGCCGCGGCGGCGCTTGCTGCGTCGTCGGCGGATGCCGGGGTAGCGGTCGGGCTCGCCCTCGGGCGTGGTCTTGAAGCGCCGATGCACCCAGAAGTACTGGGCGGGATCCTGCCGGATGTGCTTTTCCAGGAAGGCGTTGTAGCACGCCAGGCCCCGCGCCCGGTCGCCGCTCGGGAAGTCCTCGAAGGGCGCCTCGATGACGACCCGGACCCGGCCGGTGGCGGCATCGCGCAGGGGGTACATGCCGAGCACCACCGCGTCGCCCATGCGGGCGAGGTTGAAGATGCCGGTGGCGGTGGCCGCGGGCAGGCCGAAGAAGGGCACGAAGATCGAGCGCTGCGGGCCGAAGTCCTGGTCGGGGGCGTACCAGAGCGTGCCGCCCCGGCGCAGGTGGCGCACCATGCCGCGCAGCTGCTCGCGCCGAAACATGCCCTCGGCGTAGTGCAGGCGGCCGTCGTTCTGGAAGCGCTCGACGGCCTGGTTGCGCTGGGGCCGGTAGACGCCGTGCATCGGCCAGCGCTCGCCCACCAGCCGGCCGGCCAGCTCGAGCGAGGTGGCATGACCGGTGAGAACCAGCACGCCCTTGCCCGAGGCGCTGGCGCGCTCGAGATGCTCCAGGCCCTCGACCGAGCCGAAGCGCTCGTCGAGCCGGCCCGGCCGGCACCAGGCGATGGCGCCCTCGGCCAGCATTTCGCCGAGCAGGCGAAAATGGCGGCGCAGCGTGCGGCGGCGCTTTTCGGGCGAAAACTCCGGAAAACACAGCTCGAGGTTGCGCTCGGCGATGCGCCGGCGCGACGGCATGGCCCAGTAGATCAGTAGGCCGATCGGCCGCATCAGCGCCCGCGCCGGTCCCGGCGGCAGCCGGCCCAGGAGCCGCACCGGCTGGAGCAGCAGCCAGGTCAGGGATTCGATCATGCGACTGGTCGGTCCTCCATCCGGGGCGGCGGGCGAACGCCCGGGTCATCAAGTAAACTCGTCGCCGTCATGATCGCAGTCTACCGTCTGCTCATTCTGCTCGTTGCGCCCTTCGCGCTGCTGTGGCTGCGCTGGAGAATTCCGGGGCCGCCCGAGCTGCGCGCGCGCTGGACCGAGCGCCTGGGCTCCGTGCCGGAATCCGGCCCCGACCGGCCCGTCCTCTGGCTGCACGCGGCTTCCGTGGGCGAGGTCAATGCCATCGCCGCCCTGGTCACCGCCCTGCTGAACCGCTACCCGGAGCATCGCCTGTTGATCAGCACGATCACGGTCACCGGCCGCGCCGAAGCGATCCGGCGCTTCGGCGCCGGCGACGACTCTGGTCATGAAAATCGGGTCGACATCGTCTTCGCGCCGCTCGATACCCCGCCGGCGGTGGGACGCTGGCTAAAGCGCGTTCGACCGCAGCTGGCCATGGTAGCCGAAACCGAGATCTGGCCGGAGCTGTATCGCGGCTGCCGCAAGCGCGACATCCCGATGGTGCTGGTCAACGCCCGCCTGACCGGCAAGGCCATGGGTCGTTACCGGCGCTTCCGTTCGCTCTTCGCCGGCGCGCTGTCGGCCGTCGACCTGGCCGTGTGCCAGAGCGAGGACGACGCGGCGCGCTTCCGCGAGCTGGGACTGGAAGACGCGCGCGTGGCGGTGGCCGGTAACCTCAAGTTCGACAGCGCCATTCCCGCGGACCTGGGCGATTCGGTGCGCCGCCTGCGCGAGCAGTGGGGCGAACGCCCCGCCTGGGTGGCCGGCAGCACGCGGCCCGGCGAGGAGGAGATCGTGCTGGCCGCCCACCGCCTGCTGCGCGAGCAGCATACCGACGCGCTGCTGGTGCTCGCCCCGCGCCACCCCGAGCGCAGCGACGAGGTCCGCGCGCTGATCGAGGCGTCCGGGCTGCGGCAGCAGTCCATCGGGGAAGACGTGGCGGGCGAGACGGCCGTGGTGCTGATCGACCGCATCGGCGTGCTCGTGCCCTGCTACGCGGCCGCACCGGCCGCCTTCGTCGGCGGCAGCCTGGTCGACATCGGCGGGCACAATCTGCTCGAACCCGCCGCCTTCGGCAAGGCAGTCATCGCCGGCCCGCAGCTGCACCAGCAGGCCGACTCCGCGCGGGCGCTGCGCGAGGCGGGCGCGCTGGTCGAGGTCCGCGGCGCCGACGAACTGGCCGACGCGGTGCGTTCGATCTGGAACGAGCCGCAGCGCGCGCTCGAATACGGGCGCGCCGCGTTTGGTGTGGTGGAAGCCGGGCGCGGCAGCGTCCGCCGCACCCTGCGCCTGCTCGAGCCGCTGCTTACTCGGTCAGGAGCTGGTTGACCTGCTCCAGGTCGGCTTCTTCGAGGAGGCCGGCCGACTGGCGCAGGCGCAGCTGGTTGAGGATGAACTGGTGGCGCGCGTCGGAGTAGTTGCGCTCGGCCTGGAAGAAGCGCTGCTCGGCGTTGAGCACGTCGACGATCGTTCGCGTGCCCACCTCGAAGCCCGCGTTGGTGGCTTCCAGCGCGCTGTCGGCCGAGACCAGGGCCTGGCGGCGCGCCTCGACCTCCTGGATGCCGGCAACGATGGCGCGGTAGGCGGTTTCGGTTTCGCGCTTGATGGCCCGCTCGGTGGCCGACAGGGTGGCATCGGCGGCGCGCAGCGAAAAGCCGGCCTGCTGACGCCGCGACTGGGTGGCGAAACCGGAGAAGATCGGAACGTTGAGGGTAATGCCCACGTCCCAGCCCACGTTACCCAGCGTGCCGGCGGCGACCGGCTGCTGCGTGGCCGGATCGCGGCCGACGAACTCGTTGTTGGTGAAGTCCGAATAGCCGGCCTCGAGGTCGAGTGTCGGGAGATGGCCGGCGCGGGCGATACGCAGGTCGGCCCTGGCGACGTCGACCTGCGAACGCTGCTGCAGGACGCTGGGATTGAACTCCAGCGCGCGCGACACCCATTCCTCCACCGCGGTGGGATCGGGCGGGTCGAGCGGAACGTCCTGGGCCAGGCGGGCGAAATTCTCGAACCAGGCGCCGGCGATTTCGCGCAGCGCGTCGCGGGCATCCTCGAGCGTGTTCTGGGCGACGATCACCCGGGCGCGAGCGGCGTCGTAAACGGCGCGGGCCTCGTGCACGTCGGTGACCGCGGCCAGCCCGACCTCGAAGCGCTGCTCGGCCTGCTCGAACTGGCGCTTGAGCGCGGTTTCCTCGGCCCGGGCGAAGCGCACGGAATCGAGCGCGGTGAGCACGTCGAAGTAGCGCGCCGAGACCCGGAACAGGAAGTTCTGCCAGGATTCGCGGTACTGGGCTTCGGCCACGCTGACCTCGGCGCGACTGCGCGCGAGCCGGCCGTAGTTGGCGTCGTCGTAGATGCTCTGGCGCAGGGTCACGCCCCAGCGCTCGGTATCGGTGTCCTCCGAAGGCAGTTCCGTGCCCTCGATCGTCGTGGTCGACGAGCCGATCGTCTTGCCGGCCGAGGCCGTGACCGACGGCAGCAGGCTTGCGCGCGCCTGCACGGTACTCTCGCCGGCGGCGTTGAGCCGCTGCTCGGCGGCGCGGATTTCGGCGTCGTGGCTCTGGGCCAGTTCGTAGACGCCCATCAGGTCGACGGCGTTGGCCGTGCTGCTCAGTCCCAGCGCGATGGCCAGGGACAGGAAGACTTGCTTGCGATTGATCATGATGATTCCGGCTTGAAAGGTTTTGATCAGAACTCGAACTGCGGCCGATCCTCGGCGCCGGCGAGGCGCGGCAGGTCGGTGTCGAACAGGCTTTCGGTGCGCCAGTGGTCGTGCTCGCTGCGCGTAAGGGTCACGGCTTCCATCACCGGGCTGTAGCCGCGAACGGCGAACACGCGACCGCCCGGCTTGACCCAGCGCAGCACGCGCTCGGGCACTTGCGCCGCCGAGCCGGTGATGGCGATGGCGTCGAACTGCTCGCCGGGTTCGAAGTCGCTAAGCGCGTCGGCGTGACGCACTTCGACGCTGTCGATGGACAGCCGCTTCAGGCGCCGCTGCGCGCGCTCGGTGAAGGCCTCGACGATGTCGATGCTCAGCACCGAGGCACCGAGGTGCGCGAAGCAGGCGGCGGTGAAGCCCGAACCGGTGCCGATTTCGAGAACGCGGTGGCCGGGCTGGACTTCCAGCGTCTGCAGCATGCGCCCCTCTTCGATGGGCTTCATCATGACCTGTCCCTGCCCGAGCGGGATGCGCAGGTCGGAAAAGGCCATCCGCCGGTAGTCCGACGGTGCGAAATCCTCGCGCGGCACTTCGCGCAAGGCCTCGAGCACCTGCGGATCGAGCACTTCCCAGGTTCGCACCTGCTGCTCGACCATGTTGATTCGGGCCTGTTCGAGATTGAGCGACATAGTCGTATTCCGGACGGTTTCTCAAGCGACTGTGCATATTGTACCCGCTCGCTCGTGCACGGGACCGTGCCAGTGGTCACGAATCCGGCCAGGCTGTGGGAGCGTTCGAAAGGCGGGAAAGTCAAAATCTCTGAAACGCAAAGTCGCAAAGCGGCAAAGAGCGCGAAGAGGCGTTCTTTGCTGCTTTGCGTCTTTGCGTTTTAAAGATTCTTCTGGCCGGAGTACACTCAAGGCCCTGATCCTGCCGGAGAACCACCGATGCGTAGCCTGCTGGCCGCCCTGCTCCTGGTCCCGGCTCTCGGCGCGCGGGCCGAGTCGCTGGTGTTCGAGAACGTCCGCGTGGTCGACGTGCGCGACGGGTCGGTGTCGGAACCGGTGCGCCTGGCCGTGCTCGACGGGTTCATCGTCGACGCGGACGCGATCGACCGGCCCGACCAGGCGATCGCGACCGGCGGCTACCTGGTGCCCGGCCTGGCGGAAATGCACGCCCACGTGCCGCCGATGCGCGCCGGCGAGCAGGTGGTGCACGACACGCTCATGCTGTGGCTGGCCCACGGCGTCACGACCGCCCGCGGCATGCTCGGCGAGCCCGGTCACCTGGCGCTGCGCCAACAGCTGGCCGACGGCGAGGTGCCGGGCCCGCGCCTGATCACGTCCGGCCCGTCCTTCAACGGCAGCTCGGTCGCCTCGCCGGAGGCGGCCCGTCGGATGGTACTGGCCCAGCACGAAGCCGGATACGACCTGCTCAAGCTTCATCCCGGCCTTTGGCCGGTCGTCTTCGAGTCCATCGCCGCCGCGGCCGACGGCCTGGGCATCGACTACTCGGGCCACGTCTCGGTGGCCGTGGGTCTCGACCGCGTGTTCGAATCGAACCAGGGCACGATCGACCACCTCGACGGTTACGCCCAGCTGATGGTGCCGGAAGATCACGCGCTCTACGGCACCAGCCCCGGCCTGTTCGGTGTCGACCTGATCGGCGGCATGGACGCCGGCCGTATCGACGACCTGGCCCGCCGCACGGCCGAGGCCGGCGTGGCCAACGTGCCCACGCAGAGCCTGGTCGAGAACTGGGCCACCGGCGACGTCGAGGCGCTGATGAACCGCGAGGCGATGCGCTGGATACCGGCCGACACGAAGGCGCGCTGGCGCCAGCAGGTCGAGCAGCTACGCGAAAGCTACGACTCGGAGGAAGACGCCGCGCGCTACATCGAGCTGCGCCGCCGCCTGATCAAGGCCCTGCACGAAGCCGGCGCCACGATTCTGTCCGGAGCCGATTCACCGCAGATCCTGAGCGTGCCGGGCGACGCCATTCACCATGAATTGAAGATTTATGCCGAATCGGGCCTCACGCCGGTCGAAGCACTGGCCACGGCGACGACCAATGTCGCCGAGTACCTGGGCGAATCCAACCGCGCCTGCTTCGAGCCCGGCTGCGTGGCCGACGTGGTGCTGCTGGAACGCAATCCGCTGGAAGACATCGACAACACCCGATCGATCCTCGGCGTGATGCGCGCTGGCGAATGGTTCAACCGGGGGCGGCTGGATCGAGCGCTGGAGGCGATCGAGGAGCGGGCGGGCGGAACCTCTGACACGGAGTAGCTGCGCATCGCTTCAATGACCAAATCCGAAGCACCAAGTACCAAACAAATCTCAAATTCCAATACGCCAATGACCGAAACGTCATTCATCAGGCGCTTGCAGTCCAGGCAAGCGGCCCGAAGATTGTTGGAGCACCCCTCCCAATAGGCTCGCGTTTGCTCAGGGCTCGCTGTGTTTCAAACATTCGAGACATTGGACATTGATATTTGTTTGGCAATTGATGCTTGGAACTTGGTACTTCAGGGGGCAACCCGCAAGCGACACCACCCACAGAAGATCCCATGCCCTTACCGACACATAACGATCCACTCAGCTACATCGACCGGCTCGACGAGCGCGACGTGGACTCGATCGAGTTGGTGGTCATTCACGCCACCGAGTTGCCGGATCTCGAGACGGCGCGGGAGTACGGCGAGCGGATTCATCACCAGAGGAGTCAAACGGGTAACAGCGGACACTTCTACATCGACCGCGACGGGTCGGTGCACCAGTGGGTACCGCTCGAACGCGTCGCGCATCACGTGCGCGGCTACAACCGGAAGTCTATTGGCATCGAGTTGGTCAACCGCGGCCGCTGGCCGAAATGGCTCGACAGCCGCCACCAGGAGTGGGCCGAGGACTACAGCCCCGAGCAGATCGAGGCCCTGAGCCTCTTGCTGCAGACACTGCGCACCCGGCTGCCCGGGCTGAAGACCATGGCCGGCCACGACGAACTCGACATCGGCGTGGTCGATGCGACGGACAACGCCGCGATCAAGGTCCGGCGCAAGGTCGATCCCGGCCCGCTGTTTCCCTGGGACGACATCGAGGCAACGGTCGATCTGAAGCGCTCCGGGACGAAAGTCCCTTGAAGCGCGAAAAATCAGGAGCTCGGAACCACCGAAAGCACCGAAGACACCGAACGACAGAAGCAGGGTGTACCCGGAGCCGGGCGATTGTCCCTTCGGTGTCTTCGGTGGTTGCCTGGTTTCTTCTCGACTTCGCCTGTTCTGTGCCCTGTCGTTTCAAAGCGCCGCCTTTCAGGCGCTGCGATCCTTGAGTGCCGCAGTGACGATTTCTTCCATGTCGGGCGACAGGCGCTTTCTGGCCGCCAGCTTCTGCAGCTGTTCCTTCATCATCGCCGAGCGCTTCGCGTCGTAGGCGCGCCAGCGGTTGAAGGCGGTGGCCAGGCGCGCGGCCACCTGCGGATTGACCGCGTCGAGCTCGTCGAGCAGGTTGCCGACCAGGCGATAGCCGGCGCCGTCGCCACGGTGGAAGGCCACCGGGTTCTGCATGGCCATCGCGCCGATCAGCGACCGCAGCTTGTTGGGATTGTTGAGACGGAACGCCGGGTGCGACATCAGCCGCTCGACGTCCTCGACGGTGGACGCGTCGGGCCTGAGCGACTGGACGGCGAACCACTTGTCCATCACCAGCGGATCGTCGCCGAAGCGGTCGCCGAAATCCGCCAGCGCCTCGTCGGCGCCCGCCAGGCCGGCGTGCACCAGGGTGCGCAGGGCGGCCAGGCGGTCGGTCATGTTGTCGGCTGATTCGTACTGGCCGCGGGCCAGCGCCTCGGCCTGGCCGGAACCGGAAACGGCCAGCAGCCACAGCGCGGCGTTGCGCAGCCGGCGGCGGGCGGCGTCGGGGCCCTCCGAGGACCATTCGCCGTTCGGCGCCAGCGCTTCGTGCCGCGCCAGGAGCTGCGACTCCAGCGCTTGGCCGAGGTGGCGCTGCAGGCGCTGCCGAGCGGCGTGAATGGCCTCGACGTCGACCGGGTCGCGGGCCTGCGCCAGCTCGTTCTCCGAGGGCAGCGTCAGCAGTTCGGCCGCCAGGGCCGGGTCCAGCGACGATTCCTCCAGCACCGCGCGCCAGGCCGAGGTCAGCAGCTCGAGGTCGCCTTCGCGATCGTGGTCTATCAGGTCGGCGAGCACGGCCTCGCTGAGCCGGCGCATGGCCCGCCAGCGGCTGAACGGATCGGGGTCGAAGCCGGCCAGGCGGGCCAGGTCGCGGCTCGACCCGTCGTATTCGAGATGCACGGGCGCCGAATAGTCGCGCAACAGCGAAGGCAGCGCGTCCTCGGGCAGGCCGCCGAAGCGGAACTCGCCGCTGGCTTCCGTCAGCACAACCAGAGCGGTCTCCTCCGCTTCGCCGCCCTGCCCGGCCAGGGCGACCGGCAGGGGGCGGTTGTCGGCGTCGAGAAAACCGACCCGTACGGGAATCATCAGCGGGCCGATGTCGCGGTTGTCGGGATGCTCGGGCAGCTCCTGCGTCAGCCGGAGCACCAGTTCGCCGCGCCCGGCGTCGTAGTCGGTCTCGGCCTTGACGACCGGCGTGCCGACCTGGCGGTACCAGCGCTCGAACTGCTCGAGGTCGGTGTCGTTGGCGTCGGCCATGGCGCGACGGAAGTCGTCGCAGGTCACCGCCTGGCCGTCATGGCGCTCGAAGTACAGATCCATCCCGCGCCGGAATCCTTCGCGGCCGAGCAGGGTCTGGTACATGCGCACCACCTCGGAGCCCTTTTCATAAACCGTGGCGGTGTAGAAATTGTTGATCTCGACGTAGCGTTCCGGGCGGATCGGGTGCGCCATCGGGCCGGCGTCCTCGGGAAACTGGCGCGCCATCAGGTCGCCGACGTCGCGAATGCGCTTGACGCCGCGCGAGCGGAGGTCGGCGGTGAATTCCTGGTCGCGGAAGACGGTCAGGCCTTCCTTGAGGGTGAGCTGGAACCAGTCGCGGCAGGTGATCCGGTTGCCGGTCCAGTTGTGGAAGTACTCGTGGCCGATGACCGACTCGATCGCCTCGAAGTCGGCGTCGCTGGCCGTTTCGCGGTCGGCCAGCACGTAGCGGGCGTTGAATACGTTGAGGCTCTTGTTCTCCATCGCGCCCATGTTGAAGTCGTGGGTCGCGACAACGTGGAACACGTCGAGGTCGTACTCCAGCCCGAAACGCTCCTCGTCCCAGGTCATGGCCCGCTTGAGGCTCGCCAGAGCGTGGGGCAGCCGGTCGATGTTCTCCGGCTCGGAATAGAACTTGAGCGCGACCTCGCGCCCGGAGCGCGTGGTGAAGGTGTCGGCGAGTACCGCCAGGTCGCCGGCAACCACCGCGAACAGGTAGCTGGGCTTGGGGAAGGGGTCGTCCCACACGGCGAAGTGCCTTCCATCGCCGGACGTACCGTGCTCGACGCAATTGCCGTTGGACAGCAGCACGGGGAAGCGCTCGCGATCACCGCTGAGGCGCACGCGGTAGCGCGCCATCACGTCGGGCCGGTCGAGGAACCAGGTGATCTTGCGGAAGCCCTCGGCCTCGCACTGGGTCAGCAGCATGGCGCCGGAGCGGTAGAGCCCCTCGAGCGCGGTGTTGCGGTCGGGCCGGATGATCACCTCGGTGGTGACCACGGCGCGCTCGGGCACGTGCTCGACGATCAGCGCTTCCTCGTCGGGGCGCTCCTCGAAGCGCGCCGGATCGCCGTCGATCTCGACGCGCTGCGTCTCGAGACCGGCACCCGCCAGCTGCAGCGCTTCGGGCTCGACCTCCGGATTGCGCCGCACCACGCTCATGCGGCTGAGCACGCGGGTTTCGGAGGCATCCAGCGCGATGTCGAGCTCGACGTGATCGACCCACCAGGCGGGCGGAGAGTAGGCCTGGCGAAGTACGGGGGTTCGGGGCTGATCACCTCGTGCGGGCATGTGCGACTCCATGAACGAATTGGACACGTATTATAGAGGCATGTACGACGATTCCCGATTGACACCCGAAGCCGCGCTCGAAGCGCGCGAGCGGATTCGCGCGATGATCCGGGTCACGCCGGTGATGACATCCGATGTGCTCGATGACCTGGCCGGCGCCTCGCTGTTTTTCAAGTGCGAGCACCTGCAGGAGACCGGTTCGTTCAAGCTGCGCGGCGCCAGCCACGCCGTTTCACGGCTGCCCGACGACTGTCCCGGGGTGGCCACCCATTCGTCGGGCAACCACGGCGCCGCCCTGGCCCGGGCCGCCGCGCTGCGCGGCTTTCCGGCGGAAATCGTCGTGCCCGAGGGCGCGGTGCCGGCCAAGGTCGACAACATCCGCCGCAACGGCGGACGGGTGCGGTTCTGCCCGCCCACCCAGCAGGGCCGCGAGGACGCCCTGGCCGAACTCGCCGCGCAGGGGTTGTTCTCGCCGGTGCCGCCCTACGACGACGAACGCATCATCGCCGGACAGGCCAGCTGCGCGCTGGAACTGATGGAACAGGTCGCCGATCTCGACACGATCGTGGTGCCGGTCGGCGGGGGCGGGCTCGTCGCGGGCACCGCCCTGGCGGCGCGCAGTACGGAGCGCCCCATCGAAGTGGTGGGCGTCGAGCCGGCCGGGGCCGACGATACCGCCCGCTCGCTGGCGGCCGGTTCCCGCGTCGCCGATCACCGGCCCGAAACGATCGCCGACGGCCTGCGCGCCCTGGTCGGCGAGCGCAACCTCGACATCATTCGCCGCGATGTCGATCGCGTGCTGACCGTCGAGGAGGCGGCGATCGTCGAGGCGATGCGGCGCATCTGGATCGAGCTCAAACAGCTGGCCGAGCCCTCCGGGGCCGTGGCCCTGGCCGGCGTGCTGGCTTATCCCGAATGCTTTCGCTCGCGCCGCGTCGGCGTGGTGATCAGCGGCGGCAACATCGACGTGGACGCCCTGCTGGCCGGGCTGGCCTGATCGCGCGACGTTTTGCCCGACGGCCACCGGCGGCTGGTATGCTGAGCGCCTCATTCGATCGAGAATCTGGGGATTGTTGTCTGCATGGAGCTTTGGCTACTGCGCCACGCGCGCGCCCGCCCGGCCGCTTCCGTCGAAAAGGACCATGACCGGCCGCTGACCGACACGGGTCGCGAGACGGCGCGCAAGCTCGGAGGGTGGATCAGGGCGTCGAACCTGGAGGTGCCGACCCGCGTGCGCGTCTCACCCTCGGTACGAACCCGCGAGACGACCCCCGCTTGGTGCTCGACGGCATCGAGGCACCGGAACAAATGCTCGAGCCCGCCCTGTGGGAGGCGCTGGAGGAGGACCTCATCGGCGTCCTGCAGAAGTACCGTGAGGCCGAGTCGCTGATGCTCGTCGGTCACAACCCGGGATTCGAATGGCTGGTCCAGTGGATGACCAACCAGCGCCCACGCCTGGGCATTCAACCCGGCACGCTGGTCATCATCGACGCCGACATGCCGCCCGCACCGGGCTGCGGGCAGATCCGCAAGCTGGTTCAGCCCAGCGACCTGACGTAGATTTCGGCCAGCTTCTCCAGGCCGCGCTGGTCGGCGTCGTCGAATCGGCCCTGGCGCGGGCTGTCGATGTCGAGCACGCCGATGACCTGGCCGTCGACGATCAGCGGCACCACCACTTCCGAACGCGAGGCGGGATCGCAGGCGATGTGCCCCTCGAAGGCATGCACGTCTTCGACGCGCTGGGTGGCGCGGGTCGTCGCCGCGGTCCCGCACACGCCCCGGCCCGTCTCGATGCGCACGCAGGCCGGCTTGCCCTGGAAGGGCCCGACGATCAGTTCGTCCCCCTCGAGGAAGTAGAAGCCGGCCCAGTTGACGTCCGGGAGGGCGTCGTAGATCAGCGCGCTGAGGTTGGCGGCGTTGGCGATGCGGTGCTTCTGCCCGGACAGCAGCCCTTCGGCCTGCTGGGCCAGTTCGTCGTAGTCGACGGTCATTCGATTCTCCTGAAGATCAACATTCGGTTGTTGGCCGGCATGGCGATTTCCGCTTCGGGCCGCCAACCGGTAGATTCGGCCTCGGCGCGCACTTTCAAGACGTCGCGAAGGCCCATCGCCGGATTCATCCGGCCCAGCTCTCCGTGGAAGCGCTCGTTGCTGTCGGCGTCGAAGCGCTCGCCGTCGCGGAACGGTCCGTAGATGACCAGCAGGCCGCCGGACGTCACCCGCTCGGCCGCGCGGGCCAACAGAACCGGCGTATGGTCCCAGGGCATGATGTGGAGAGTGTTGGCGGTGTAGACGGCGTCGAACGGACCCTCGGGCCAGTCGGCGGCCGCGGTCACGTCCAGCGAAAGCGGCCGGGGCAGGTCCGGCGCATCCGCTGCCAGTCGTCGGCGAATCCCCTCGAGATGGTCCGGCAGGTCGCTCGCCTGCCAGGTCAGCCCGGGCATCAGGCGGTGGAACCAGGCGGCGTGCTGGCCGGTGCCGGAACCGATTTCGAGCACCCGGCCCTCGGCCGGCAACCAGCGCAGGAGGATGTCGCCGATGGGCCGGCGATTGCGCTCGGCGGCCGGGGAATGGGACAGGCCGATCTCGTCCGTCATGGCGCGCCGGCCGCGAGCCGCCGCCTCAGATCGGCCACCCGCGGCGAAAGCTCGGCGCGCGCGGGGTGGCGGCCGCCGGCGACGACCTGCCGGCCGCCGACCCGGACCTGGTCGATCATTCCCGGCTGGCCGGCGAACACGAATGCGTCGAGCTGTTCGGCGGCGGGCAGGCCGCACAGCAGCGGGTGATCGCCGTCGAGCACGATGAAGTCCGCGCGCCGTCCCGGCTCGAGCTCGCCGGCGGGCTGCTGCAGGGCGCGGGCGCCGCTGGCGGCCGCATGGCACCACAGCGCGGTGGCGACGTGTTCGCCGGCATCGGCCAGCACGTTGCGCTGGTTGAGCCGCAGACGCTGGCCCCACTCGAGCATCCGGATTTCCTCGGCGGCGTCGGTGACCAGGTTGCTGTCCGAGCCGATCGCCACCCGGCCGCCGCGGTCGAGGTACTCGCGCACCGGGAACAGGCCGTCGCCCAGGTCGGCCTCGGTGGTCGGGCAGATGCCCACGACCGTACCCAGGCCGGCCAGCGTCCGCGCTTCTTCGTCGCTGGCGTGGGTGGCATGGATCAGGCACCAGCGCTCGTCGGGTTCGACGTGCCGCAGCAACCAGTCGATCGGGCGGCAATCGTGGTGTTCCAGGCAGGCCGCCACCTCCGCCGGCTGCTCGGAGACGTGAAGGTGCACCGGCCCTTCGCCGATGCGCTCCAGCAGGCCGGGCAGCTCGCGCGCGTCCACCGCCCTGAGCGAATGGGGCGCGACGCCGACCCGCTGGAGGCGCTCGTCGAGGCCGGGCCGCAGCGCGGCCACGAGCTGCGCGATCTCATCCAGCGAGAGCCCGAAGGCGCGCTGGCGCTCCCCCAGCGGCTGCCGGCCGAAACCGCCGTAGCGGTACCAGACCGGCAAGAGGGTCAGGGCGGTTCCGGCTCGCGCCGCCGCCCGGAGGACCTGCCCCGCGGTCTCGAGCGCGGCCTGGCCCGCGAGCCGGTGGGGATAGTGGAACTCGCCGGTGGTGGTGTAGCCGCCCTCGAGCAGTTCCATGAAGGCGTGCGCGGCGAGCAGTTCGAAGTCGTCGCCGTCGAGCAGCGAAACCGCTTCGTACATGCGCTCGCGCCAGCTCCAGAAGCTGTCTTGCGGCCCGGCACTCAAGCCCGTCAGCCCGGCGATCAGACGCTGGTGGATGTGCGAATGGACGTTGACCATGCCGGGCAGGACGGGACCCTCGAGCGCTTCCCCGTCACCGCGCTCGCCCGGACGGATGTCGACGATGACGCCGGCGGCGTCGCATTCGATCAGGCGGTTCTCCCGCCAGCCCTCGGCCAGCAGGATGCGCGGACAGTGGAAGACCACCCCGCTCACGGTCGCCACGCCGCGAGGAAAGCGATGAGGTCTTCGAGCAGGGTCACCAGTGGAGCGGCCCGACCGGCGTCCCAGTGTTCCGGACGGTCCTCGTCCATGTAGCATGTAGCAGGCCTGGGCGATCTCCAGCTGCAGGGCGTGAATGCCTTTCGCTGGCTGGCCGTAGTGGCGGGTGATGAACCCGCCCTTGAAGCGGCCGTCGACCACGTGATCGAAGGCCTCTCTGCGTTCCAGGTGCGCGACCACCGCCCGCTGCAATCCGGGATCACAGCTTTGCCCTTCGAAGGTGCCCAGGTTGAGGTCGGGCAATCGACCCTCGAACAGGCGCGGGACCCGGCTGCGGATCGAGTGCACGTCGAAGAGCACCGCGTGGCCGTGACGTTGGCGCAGCTCGCGCAGGGTTCGGTCGATGTGGTCGTGATAGGGCTGCCAGTAGTGCTCGATGCGTTCCCGCAGCTGCTGGGCGTCCGGCTCCGCTCCCGAGTACACCGGCTCGCCGTCGAAGGTCACGCCGGGCACGAGGCCGGTGGTCGCGCCGGGATAGAGCGGCTTGTCCTCACGGCCGCGATTGAGGTCGATGAGGTAGCGGCTGTAGCGCGCGACCAGCAGGCTGGCGCCGAGACGGGGTGCCGAGGCCGCCAGGCGCTCGACGTGCCAGTCGGTGTCGGGCAGCGCTTCGGCAGCGCCGGCCGGGCGCGGCTCGACGCCTTCGGGCCAGGCGGTGCCGGCGTGCGGCACGTTGACCAGAAGCGGCGTGTCGCCCGCTGTGAAGTCAAGAAGCATGGCGGCATTGTATACGGCGGGCCGGACAAAGAAAGGGCCCGGCAGTGCCGGGCCCGGATCTGGCTATGCTCCGGCCGCGGGCGGCCGGCGTCCCCGCTTAAGGGTCGGGCGTGGGACAGGGCGGCGAGACACCCGAATTGGTGCCGTTGACGCCCACCGCGAGGAAGTTGCCCACCGGCGTGCCGCTGGAGGTCGTGAACTGGCAGGTGCCGGTCCGCGGGAAGCCATCGGCATCGGCCTCGGCACAGGCGGTCAGGCCCACGGCGACCACGGCGGTGGTTTCACCGTTCTCGTCGGTCACGCCCGGCGTCTGCTGGATCTGCAGCGAACCGTCGCCGTCGACGCTGCACTCGCCGGTCAGGCTCACGCCCGAGATGGGCTCGCCCTGGGCGTTCTGCAGCGTCAGCAGAACCGGCACCGACACGATGTTGGGCGACGGGTCGGTGTAGCGCGACGGGCTGACCAGCAGCATGGCGGAGCCCGGCGGGACGACGGTGACGTCGGCGAAGGTCTCGTGGACGCTGAAGCGAATGGTCGATTCGTCGCCTTCGGGCACCATACCGCTGGTGGTCAGCTCGGTGACCGTGCAGCCGGCGCCGGCCGAGCCGGTCGGCTGGCCGGTGACCGCCGGCATGGGCTCGCCGTCGAGGCTGCCGTTGGCGGGCCCCTCGATGACGTCGCCGCGGATGAACACGTTGTTGATCGGCGCGCCGAGTCCGTCGGTCAGGCACAGTTCCATCAAGGTCGTCGAGTTGCCCTGGATCGACGAGGGGTTCGCCGTCAGGCGCAGCGGCTCGATGCCCGGGAAGACCATGGCGCGGACGTCCGCGACCGTCTTGGTCACGTCCGGTTCGACGCGGTCGCCCTGCCCCCACAGGACCAGCGGGCGTCCGAGCGCGCTGATCGGATAGGTCAGGTCGACCGAGGCGCGGCCCTGGCTGCCCAGGTTGGCCTGGCTGTCGACCACGCCGAACTGCGAGCGACCGACGACCCAGGGAATGACGAAGCCGTCGTTGACGATCGGGCCGGCACCGTTGTTGGGGTTGAAGTCACGCGTGACCGTCAGCGTCGTCGAGTCGACGACCGATGCGACGGTGCGGGCCGCTTCGTGCTCGCGATTGCCCGGCACTTCCTTGCCGAACAGCGCGACCGTGTCGCCGGGCTCGACGGCCTCGTCGACGGTCGGCGGGTTGGGCGCGAAGCCTTCGGCCGGATCGAACACGGTGAAGATGTCGCCGCCTTCCTGCGGGTTGCCGTCACCGCCGGAGAACACGAAGTTCAGCGGCAGGGTCTGGGTCAGCGGCGCGTCGATCTTGCCGAACGCGATCTCGGTGCCCAGCAGGACCGGGTTGCCGGCCTGGTCGCTGCCCTGCGAGGTAATCGTCAGCGAATACGTGCCGTCGGGATCGGGCGGCACGAGAATGCCGGTTTCGGGATCGATCTCGGGCTCGATCTCGGTCTGGATGCCGCCGACGATCCGGTTGACCGCGATCGCGTTGACTTCGGGGCTGACGATCTCGAGGCTGAACAGGCGGCCGTCGCCCACGTTGATCGTGGTCTGGGCCGTCAGCGGGTCGACCAGGTCGTTGTCGACGTTGTTGTCGGCGCGGTCCACCGTCGCGGTCACGACGTGCTCGCCGGCTACGCTGCCCGCGTTGAGCGAGAAGTTGGCGATGCCGTTGACCGTCCGGACGCTGATTTCGTTGCCCGAAACCGAACCGTTCGCGCCGGTGCCGGTCAGGCTCGCGCCGCTGCCGGCGGGAGCCTCGAGCGACAGGGTCACGTTGTTGAATTCGCCGTCTTCCGGATTGGGAACGGCGTTGTCGCCCGAGTCGCTGACGAACACCGACGCGCTCTTGGTGTTCGCGCCGCCGGAGCCCTGGATGTAGACGGGAGCGGGCGGCACCTGGAAATCGATGTTGGCCGGCAGGAAGTCGGCGCCGCCTTCCTCGATTTCGATGACGAAGTCCTGCGAGAACGTGTCGCCGGTGGTGGCGTCCTGGGCCGACACGGTGACCGTCAGCGGACCGGGCTGGTCGAAGCTGTGGACGAAGATCGTCGCGACGCCCGCCGCCGAGCTGACCGGTCCGTTGCCGAGCAGCACGAAGAACTCGTTGACGTCGTCGGTTTCGGGGTCGTCGAGCGTGGAGAAGGCGCCGCGGCTGACCGGCGAGACGGCCACGCCGAATTCACCGTCGGCAACGCTGCCCGCCGAACCATCGGCGTTGCGGTAACGCAGGGTCAGTTCATTGATGAACGGCGACCCCAGGAAGATGCCGACGCCGGCGGGGTTGGCCGGCATGGTGTTGCTGCCCTCGATCGACAGTCGGGTGACGGCGTCCGGGTCC
The DNA here is from genome assembly GCA_009908385.1 of Gammaproteobacteria bacterium. Taxonomy (GTDB): domain Bacteria; phylum Pseudomonadota; class Gammaproteobacteria; order Xanthomonadales; family Wenzhouxiangellaceae; genus Wenzhouxiangella. Next base: position 9,964 of record JAAAPE010000140.1, on the reverse strand, counting down.
TCGATCACGTTGATGTTGATCGAAGCGCTGACCGTGCCCGCGCCGCTCGGGTTGTCGGCGGAGGCGGTGAGCGTCACGGTACCGGTGCTGTTGGTGCCGGCCGTGAACCAGAAGTTGGCCACGCCGCCGCCGGTGGCGGCCGTGGCGGAAGCCGTTGCGGCGGACGGGTCGTCGACGGCGGCGACTTCACCCAGATTGGTGTTGCTCGAGTTGAGCGTGACCTCGGTGCCGTCGGAGACCGTGCTGCCGTCGGCGTTGCGGAAACGGACCGTGATCTGGACGGTCGCGTTCTGGGCCACCTCCGAGGACTCGGACGTGATGGTCAGACTCGCACTCCCGCCGTTGTCGAAGCTGCCCGACGAGCTGCCACCGCAGGCCGCGAGCAGGGCGGTAGCCGCCACGATGATGCCGTATCTGAAGATCTTCATGAATTGATATCCCGAGTTTTTTTGTGTGATGTTCATGGCTGAATCGCTCCCTCGACTCGTCATTCCGCAGCCACTCGTTCGTCGAGGATCGACGGCGTGACGAAGATCAGCAGCTCACGCTTGAGATCTTCGGTGCTGCGCGAGCGGAAGAGGTTGCCCAGCATCGGCACGTCGCCGAGCACCGGGACCTTCTGCTCCTGGTAAGTGCGCTCCTCCTGGAAGATACCGCCGAGCACCACCGTCTGGCCATTGTCGACGAGGATGCGGGTGGAGAGCTCGCGCGTATCGATCGAGGGGATGAAGCCGCCGCGGCCGTTGGGGAACAGCTCGCCGACGGTGTCCTGCTTGACCTGCAGCTGCAGCTGGATGCGGTTGTCCGGGGTAATCAGCGGCGTGGTCCTCAGCTCGAGCACGGCCTCCTTGAACTGCACGTTGATGGCGCCGGCCGTGGACCCGCCCTGGGTCGACTCGTAGGGAATCTCGACACCCTGCAGCACGTAGGCCTCGGCCTGGTTGGCCGTGATCACGCGCGGCGTGGAGATGATCTCGCCGCGGCCCTCGCTCTCGAGCGCGCTGAGCTCGAGATCGAGCAGCACGTCGGCGGCGAGCACGCTGAAGCCGAGGCTGCCCGTCGGGCTGGAAACCGGCAGGTTGACGTTCAGGCGTTCGCTCAGCGGCGGCACGCCGACCGGCGTCGACGAGCCCGTGCCCGAGCGGCGGTTGTTCAGCCCGTCGCGGATCATCTGGTCGGTGCCTTCACTGCTCGAGGCGAGCGTGTAGAGGTTGCCGCGCGAGTCCTGGCGCGCGCCGGTCACGCCGAAGCGCACGCCGAGCTGGTGGTTGAAGTCGCTTCGGGCGATGACGATGCGCGATTCGATCAGCACCTGCCGGACCGGCCGGTCGAGGTCGGTGACCAGCGCGCGGATTTCGTCGACCCGGTCGGTGGTGTCGCTGATCAGGAGCGTGTTGGTGCGCTGGTCGATGGTGACCGAGCCGCGCGAGGACAGCAGGCCGGTTTCCGAGTCCTCGCCGCCTTCCGAGGCGGTGCGGATCAGGGTGGCCATTTCGCCGGCGTCGGCGTAACTCAGCGGAATGATCGCGGTCCGCAGCGGCTCGAGCGTCTGGCGATCGGCCCGGGCCTGGAGGATGGCCTGCTCGCGCGCGGCGATCTCGGCCGTCGGTGCGATCCAGATGACGTTGCCCGACTGGCGCATGTCGAGGTTCTTGGTTTCCAGCACGATATCGAGTGCCTGGTCCCAGGGAACGTTGGTCAGGCGAAGCGTCAGGTTGCCGCTGACCGAGTCGGACACGACGATGTTGAGGTTCGAGACATCGGCGATCAGGGCCAGGACGGAACGAACGGGAATGTCCTGGAAGTTCAGGGTGATGCGGTCACCGCCGTATTCGCGTTCCTCGAAGAAGGTCAGCTCGCGATCCTGCGGTTCCTCGGCTTCGGGACGGCCGACTTCGAGCACGACCTGGCCGCCGGACTGGTAGGCGAGGTGCTCGTAGGCGCCGGCGATTTCGATATTGAGGCGCACGTGGTCGCCGCGCTGATCGGGCGTGATCATCTGCACCGGCGTGGCGAAGTCGGTCACGTCGAGTCGGTTATAGAGGTCGTCGGGCAACTCGGTATTGAACAGGTCGAGACGCAGGCCGCCCGACTGGTCGTTCACGGAAATGTTGACGCCTTCGCCGTCCAGGTCGACCAGAACGCGGCTCTCGCCGTCAGGGCCACGGCGGAAGTCGATGCCGGTCACCTCGTAGTCGGGGGCTGCGCCGGTCGAGACGGGACCGGCCTGGCCGGCACGCGCCTGCGCCACGGTGCTGCCGCCGGTTTCGACGATCAGGGACACGCGATTGCCGGAGACCTGGACCTCGTAGGGCGCCGAACGGGACATGTCGACGACCAGGCGGGTCCGCCCACCGGCACTGAGCGCCGTGTAGCTGCGGGCCGGGCCGATGCCGACCGGGACGCGGGACGAATCCACGCGCGAGTCGGTGTCGGGCAACTCCAGCACGATTCGAGGCGGCTGCTCGGTAGTGAAAACGGACGGGTTGCCCGGTTCGCCGTCGAGGGCAAGGACGAACCTCACCTCGCCGGATTCACTTTCGACCTGGATATCGGTCAACTCCGTGGCCTGGGCCATGGAAACCATCCAGAACAGCCCGATCAGAAGCGCAAGGGCTTTGCTACTGCTGTTCATTGCCCATCTCCCGTTCTTCGCCGATGAAGACTTCATCATGATGTTCAATTCCTTGCCGGTACTCATTAGTCTTCAGCCATGGTCACGCGTACACGGCGCTCAGACCAGCCGCCACGACCATCCTGTACTAGTTCACGAACTTCGACCTGGTTGGACTGGACGCTCATTACCAGACCGTGGTTCTGTCCCATGTAATTGCCTTCGCGCACGCGATGCACGACTCTTTCGTTGTCCTGGATCAGCGCGAACTGGGTGCCATCGACCTCGATCGTTCCGACCATTTCGAGCGTATCGAGCGGGAAGCCTTCCAGGTATTCCTTGCGACGGTTCGGGTCGGGCCGCAGGCCCTCGCCTTCCTCGCTGGCGACCTCTTCGTCTTCTTCCTCGGTCTGCTGGCGGACGGCCTGGAACGGATCCCGGAGGTCCATGGCGTCGTAGGCCACGACTTCCGGCGTCCGGATCGGCGGGATCGGCTCGATCGGCTCGGGCTCGCGCTGGCTCATCTCGGAGACCCAGTCCCGCAGGTCGTCGGTACCCTTGGTGCAGGCGACCAGCAGCAGGGCCGGCAGCAACAACGCCAGGGTTCGCATCATCTGACTCATTGTGCTCCTCCCGTCGAAACGGCGCCGCCCTCGGATTCATCCAGGTAACGGTAGGTGGTCACGACACCTTCCAGCCTGAGGCGCCCCTGCGAACCTTCCACCGGTTCGAGCTCGATGTCGCGCATGGTCAGGATCACCACTCGCGACAGCGAGGCGACCGACCCGACGAAATTGCCGAACTGGTGGTAGGAACCGACCATGCGAACGTTGATCGGCTGCTCGGCGTAGAAGTCGCGCTTGATTTCGTTCTGCGGCTCGAAGAGCTCGTTGTCGATGCCGGCGCCCAGCGCGGTCTGCGAAATGTCGATGAGCAGCTCCGGCATCTCCGTCTTGGACGGCAGCTGGCGAAGCATGACCTCGAGCATTTCCTCCATCTCGGCGAGCTGCCGCTCGTACGCCGGCAGGTTGGCCGCCTTTTGCTGCTTGGTGCTGTATTCCTGCTTGAGTTCGTTTTCAACGCGCTCGCGCTGGTCGAGCGTCTCGCGCTTGTCCTTGATGATGTAGAAATAGCCGCCCACGATGATGATGACCGCGAGGAACCCGAGCAGGACCGCCTTGACGCCGGTCGACGCCGAGCCGAGGTTGTTGAAGTCGAGATCTCTGAGTTCGGAAAGATCCATGGGTCAAGTCTCCTCGCTCTGGGCGTCAACCAAGGCCGCTTCCTCGTCGACCGCCTTGGGCGACGCGACGCGGGCCCGCAGCTCGAAGCGGAACGGTTCGGCGCTGCCTTCCGCTCCGTCCCTGGCCTCGATGATTCGCAGGTCCGGTTCGTGCATCCACTCGGCCGCCTCGATATTGCGCATGTAGTCGGACACGCGGGTCTCCGACTGGGTCGTGCCCTCGATGGTGAGCTCTTCGCCGGCCTGCCGCACCGAGGTCAGGCGGATGCCTTCGGGCACGGTGCGCGCGAGGGTGTTAAACAGGTGCACCATCATCGAGCGATTCTCCTGCAGGCGCTCGATGACGTTCTTGCGCGCCAGCAGGTTGTCGCGGGTCTGCTCGAGTTCCTCGATGCTCGCGATGTCGCGGTCGAGCTGGCGGATCTCCTGGCGCAGGAAGTTGTTGCGCGCTTCCTGGTCGCTGATCTGGCGCTGGACCAGGTGCGAGCCCAGGAAGACGAGCAGCACAGCCAGGACCGCCGTGGCGACCAGCGCGATCAGGAAGTTCCGCTGACGTTCCTGGCGGAGGTTCTCGCGCCAGGGAAGCAGGTTGATTCTGGCCATCAGTCAAATCCCCGCAAGGCTAGCCCGCAGGCTGTGGTCAGGGCCGGCCGTACCCGCTCGAGGCGGCCCGCATCGATGGAGGGCGCCAGGCGCATGCCCTCGATGGGATCGGCCACCTCGCAGGAGATGCCGACTTCGTCGCCCACGGCCTCGGCCAGGCCGGGAGTGGAGGCCGCGCCTCCCGTGAGGAACAAGGTGTTGATGTTCGAATAGTCGCTCGACGAGGAGTAGAACTGGAGCGCCCGGCTGATCTGCTGGATGACGGTCTGCCGGAACGGCTCGAGAATCTCGTCTTCGAATCCGGCCGGCGGCGTCTCGCCGCGCTGCAGGAAGGCCGCCTGCTCGGCGTCCATGCCGTAGCGTCGCATGCAGTCCTCGACCAGCTGCTGCCCGCCGAAGGCGTGTTCGCGGCTGTAGATGGTGCGATCGCCGCGCAGGGCGATGAGCGTGGAAGCGGCCGCGCCCATGTTGAGTACGCCGATGGCTTCGGTTTCGTCTATGCCGGCACGCTTGCGCACCAGGTTGAAGGCACTGGCGACGGCGTAGGACTCGACGTCCACCACGCGCACGCTCAGGCCGGCCAGCTCGGCGATCTCGCGACAGATGTCGACGTGCTCGGTCTTGGAGGCGGCCAGCAGGATCTCGACCAGCTCGGCGTTTCGCGCGGCCGGGCCGAGCACTTCGAAGTCGAGGCTGACTTCCTCCCGCGGGTAGGGGATGTACTGCCCCGCCTCGACCTCGATCTGCGCCTCGATATCGTCTTCGGACAGATCGGACGGCAGGGTGATGACCTTGGTGATCACGGCGGAACCGCTGACCGCCATCGCGCAGGTCTTCGCCTTGCTGCCCGAACGCTTGACCGCCCGCTTGACGGCTTCGGCCACCCGATCGGTATCGCTGATGTTGCCCTCGCTGATAGCGCCCTCGGGCACCGTTTCGACCGCGAAAGCCTCGACGCGGTAGTTGGCTCCGCTGTTGCTGAGCTGCAGCACCTTGATGCTGCTCGAGCCGATATCGACTCCCACCAACGGCGGTGGCGCTGCACCCAGCAGCTTTCTGAGAAAATCGCTCATGTTGTTGTCTTCTGCCCTCTGGTCGGCATGGCCATTCTTGACTGGTTATGCTGGCTTGACCTGCCCGACTTTGCCCCCTCCCAACGCCGGTCTGGACAAGTATAAGTCTGTGCTACCCTCTGCTCCAAGGTCGTCCGGACCTCAGTTCGCGGGCACTTTCTCCCCGGAACCCCGTCCAAGACGAGCGTCATTACGACTTGTCTGTGCCTACATTTACCATAACTGATGGTTCGAATAAAGCCTTTAATAGTTTTTTCTATCCGCCTGTTTTTCCTGCTGTTCGTTCTGGCGGCAATCGGGGTGCTGGTCATCTGGCTCACAATCGTACCCTCCCTGCCCTCGGTCGAGTCGCTCAAGGATGTCCAGCTGCAGGTGCCGCTTCGCATCTATTCGGCCGACGAACAGCTGATGGCGGAGATCGGCGAGCAGCGCCGCCGGCCGGTCGCGCTCGAGGACATGCCCGAGCGCCTCAAGCTCGCCTTCCTGTCGGCCGAGGACGATCGCTTCTATCGCCACCCGGGCGTGGACTGGCGCGGCACCACGCGGGCGGTGTGGCTGTATGCGCTGAGCATGGGACGCGGCCGGGTGCCCGGCGGCAGCACGATCACCCAGCAGGTCGCCCGCCGCTTCTTCCTGTCGACGGATTACTCGGTCACGCGCAAGCTGCGCGAAATGCTGCTCGCCTTCAAGATCGAGCGGGAGCTGACCAAGGACCAGATCCTGGAGCTCTACCTGAACAAGGAATTCCTCGGCCATCGCGCCTATGGCGTGGCGGCCGCCGCCCAGGTCTACTACGGCAAGGCACTCGAGAAACTCACCCTGGCCGAGACGGCGATGATCGCCGGGCTGCCCAAGGCGCCCTCGCGCGACAACCCGATTTCCGGTCCCGAGGCCGCCATGGGCCGGCGCGACTGGATCCTGGGACGCATGCTCGAGCTCGATCACATCAGCGAGGACGAGCACGCCCGCGCGGTCGCCGAACCCAACACCGCCAGCTACCACGGCCCGGTCGTCGAGCTCGAGGCGCCCTGGATTGCCGAAATGGTGCGGCAGGACGTGGTCGACCTGCTCGGTGCCGAAGCCGCCTACAACGAGGGTCACGTAGCCTACACCACGGTCGATTCGCAGCTCCAGCGCGCGGCGAACCGGGCGGTGCGCGACGGCCTGGTCGCCTACGACCGGCGCCACGGCTGGCGCGGCCCGGAAAGCCGAATCGCCCCCGAGGCGCTCGACGACCCGGCCGAGCTCGAGGAACGCCTGGCTTCGATCCGCACGATCGCCGAACTCGTGCCCGCGGTCGTGATGTCGGCCGAGGAAGAGTCCGCTTCCCTCCAGCTGGCCGACGGCGAGCGCGTCGAACTCGGCCTCGAGGGCATGCAGTGGGCGCGCCCCTTCATCGACAGCGACGCGGTGGGCGCGGCGCCCCAGGCGGTGACCGATGTCTTGCAGGCGGGCGACGTCGTGCGCCTGCGCCGGGTCGAAGACGCCTGGCAGCTGGTCCAGATTCCGCAGGCCGAAGCCGCGCTGGTGAGCATGAAGGCGCAGACCGGGGAAGTGCTCGCCCTCGTCGGCGGGCTGGACTTCGCGCACAACCAGTTCAACCGGGCCACGCAGAGCCGCCGCCAGCCCGGCTCCTCGTTCAAGCCGTTCATCTACGCCGCGGCCCTCGATCACGGCTTCACCCCCGCCACCCGCGTCAACGACGCGCCGATCGTCGTCGACGACCCGTCGATGGAGCGGGTCTGGAAGCCGACCAATTTCAGCCAGCGCTTCTTCGGCCCGACCCGGTTGCGCGAGGCGATGGTCAACTCCCGCAACCTGGTCAGCGTCCGCCTGCTGATGGACATGGGCATCGACTACGGCCGCGATTACGTCACCCGGTTCGGATTCGATCGCGACGAGCTGCCGGCCGGCCCGTCGATGGCCCTCGGCTCGGCCTCGATCACGCCCCTGAGCCTGACCGCCGCCTACACGGTGTTCGCCAACGGCGGGCATGCCGTCGAACCGCAGTATCTCTACAGCGTGCGCGATTCCGGGGGCAGCATCCTCTACGAACCGGAGTGGGCCCTGCCCTGCGACGGCTGCCCGGACGTTCCGCCGCCCACGGAACCGGAAGTGTCGCCGGAGGAGACCGAAGTCGAGCTCGCGCCGCGGCTGCTTCGCCCGGAGCTCGCCGGCACGGAGCCGGCGCGGCAAGCGCCGTCCGAGGCCGATCCCGGCCTGGTGGGACCGCCGCGGCCCAGGCGCGCCGAGCGGGTCATCGAGCCGGCCACGGCCTGGCTGATCGACTCCATGCTCTCCGACGTGGTCAGCCGCGGCACCGGCCGGCGAGCGCTCGCCCTCGAACGCGACGACCTGGCCGGCAAGACCGGTACCACCAACGACCTGCGCGACACCTGGTTCGCCGGTTACGGCGGCGGCCTGGTGACGGTGGTCTGGCTCGGCATGGACAACAACGAGTCCCTGGGCCGCCAGGAGCAGGGCGGGCGCACGGCCCTGCCGCTGTGGGTCGACTTCATGGACACCGCCCTGGACGGCCGCGCCGAGACCAGCCGGCCGGTGCCGGTGGGCGTCACCCGCGCCCTGATCGATCCCGAGACCGGCGCGCGCGTGCGCCCCGGCACGCCCGGAGCGATCCCGGAGTGGTTCCACGCCGATCACCTGCCGCCGCTGGCGGGTCAGGGCGGTGACGAGGAAACCGTCGATCCTTACGAGATCTACTGACATGGGTAGCCGCTCCGCAGCCCGGAACAACCGCATCCGCCAGGAGATCGCCGCCGAGGCGGCGCGCATCATCGCCACCGAAGGCCAGCGAAGCTATCTCGCGGCCAAGGAAAAGGCCGCGCGCCGGGTCGGCGCCTCCACCCGCACCAACCTGCCGTCCAACGCCGAAGTGGAACAGGCGCTGCGCGAGTGGCAGCACCTCTACGGCGGCGCCGAACACGAGCACACCCTGTTCGAGCTTCGCGAGGCGGCCGCTTCGGCCATGCGCTTCCTGGCCGAATTCCGGCCGCGGCTGGTCGGACCGGTGCTCGAAGGGACGGCCGACGAGCACTCGCGCATCAGCCTGCACGTATTCGCCGACGATCCCGATGCGGTGGTCCACTTCCTGATGGAGCGCCACGTCCCCTTCAGCCAGGAGACGCGGCGGATTCGCTGGCACGACGGCAGCGGTCGGGACCTCGAGATCATCGTCATCGAAGGCGGCGGCCATGCCGTCGAACTCATCCAGATGATCGGCCCGGATGCACGACAGGCCCCGCCGAGCCCGATCGACGGCCGCACCCAGCGCCGCGCGGGGCTGACCGAGGTGGAACGCCTGGCCGCCGATTCAGCTCCGGTTCACGACGACCAGCTAGAATGGTGAAATGGACCGCTGGACCATTGCGCTGAAATCGATGCTGATCCTGGCCGCGGCCGGCCTCTCGGGCGGCTGCGCGACTCATTATTACAGCCAGTCCGACGGCGTCCACTACGAATCGCCCTACGGCTACCAGGCCCGCGTCGCCTACGTCGACCCCCTGGTCTACCCCTACTGGTCGCTCGACTACTTCTACTTCAGCCGCCACTACCATCCGTACTCGGTGGTGGTTCACCGCTACGACCCCTGGTACTACCCCTACCCGGGCTGGTACTACGGCTATCGCGTCGGATTGCGCCATCGCTACCCCTGGTACGGGCACGGCGGCTACTACAGCCACTACCAGCCGTGGCGATTCGGAGGCTGGTACGCCTTCGGTCGCTACGACCACGACCGCTGGCCGCGCGTGCGCCAGATCGACAGCCGGCTCGCGGAGCTCGAGACCCGGCGTTCCCTGGCCGTGCGAGCGCAGCGCCCGGACCGCACGACGATGCTCGTGCCCGCCGTGAGCCAGTCGCTTCCGGCGACCTCGCGCCGCGCCATGCTGCGCGCCAGCGAAGTCGACCGCGGCCGCCGCGGCGCGATCCTTCGCGGCGGGTCGGCCGGCCCGGCGCGCGCCGACGTCCGCAACGAGTCGCGCAGGAGCCGGGTGATCGAGCGTTTGCGCAGCCGCCCACCGGAGGCGCGAAACCCGGCCACACGCATGCCGCCCCGCGCCCCGGTCGACGTCCGCCGGCGCGCGCCGCTGCGAGAGTCCGAAGCCGGTCCGTCCCGACGCCCGATCGCACCCCCGCGTTCCGGTGTCTCGCCGCGCCGGGGCAGCCCCGCGCCGGTCGAACGCCAGTCGCGGCCGACGGTGCAGCCGGATCACAGTGCCTCCCGCCGTGCGCCCGCCCCGCCCAGCCGTCCGAGCGCGCCGACGCGCAGCCGCTCGGCCTCCGACCGGTCCGGCGGCGAAGGCCGACGCGAACGGCGCTGAGGCGCGAGACGATTGTGCACAGCAGCGCACTGGCGCTAAAATAGGCGCCTTTTCAAAAGCTTGCCACCCCCATGCAGCATCCCGACCGATT
>JAAAPE010000016.1 GCA_009908385.1 Gammaproteobacteria bacterium | reverse complement strand
TTTCATCGTCGAACCCAAGCTCGGCAAGTACGACGACTCGAACGCCGATCCCTCGGTGCTCGACGACAGCCAGATGACGCCGCTCGGCGGCAAGGAGCGCAAGGGCCTGGCGGTCGCTGGCCTGGCGACCCTGGGCGTGCTCGGTCTGATCGCCTTCCTGGTCATCCCCGAAAATGGTGTGCTGCGCGATCCGGCTGCCGACGCCAGCAATTTCCTGGAGAGCTCGCGGCCTTTCTTCCGCTCGGTCGTGGCCTGGATCTTCGTGTTCTTCCTGGTCACCGGTTTTGCCTACGGCAAGGTCGTCGGCACGATGAAGAACGACCGCGACGTGATCGACGGCATGGCCTCGGCGATCTCGACGCTCGGCCTGTACGTGGTGCTGGTGTTCTTCGCCGCCCAGTTCGTGGCCTTCTTCGGCTGGACCAACCTCGGTCTGATCACCGCCGTGACCGGTGCGGACTTCCTGCAGAACATCGGCCTGACCGGGCCGCTGGTGTTCATTCTGTTCATCATCATGTGCGGCATCGTCAACCTGTCGCTGGGGTCGGCCTCGGCGCAGTGGGCGGTGACCGCGCCCATCTTCGTGCCGATGCTGATGTTCATCGGCTACTCACCGGAGGTCATCCAAACCGCCTACCGCATCGGTGATTCGACCACCAACATCATCACCCCGATGATGAGCTACTTCGGGCTGATCCTGGCCTGGGCGACGCGCTACGACAAGAAGTTCGGAATCGGCACGCTGATCGCGACGATGCTTCCTTACTCGATCTGCTTCTTCGTCGGATGGTCCCTGCTGTTCCTGCTGTGGGTGTTCGGCCTCGACCTTCCGGTCGGCCCGGGCTCGCCCACCTACTACAGCTCGCCGTGAGCCAGCCCGAGGCCGTCGAACTGCGCTACGAGCGATCGCGGCGCGTCCTGGTCGTGATCTTCGAAGACGACGAGCGCTTCGACCTGCCGGCCGAGTACCTGCGCACCCACTCGCCGTCGGCCGAGGTCCGCGGCCACGGCTACTCCGAACCGAAACTCATGACGGGCAAGGAAAGCGTCGACATCGAGGCCATCGAGCCTGTCGGCAGCTACGCTGTCCAGATCGCCTTCGACGACGGCCACGATACAGGCATCTATTCATGGGCTTTCCTTTATGATCTAGGCAGTCGTATGGAAAGCAATCTGGCCCGTTACCGGCAGCGACTCAAAGAAAATGGGATGGAATAGGGTTCAGGTTTCAGGGTTCAGGTTTCAGAAAAACAAGGGGCTTCGATGCTTTCTGGTGTTTCGGGGGCCCGCGGCTGGATCCGCTGCCTGTAGCCAGAACCCTGACCTCGACCCCTGAACACTGAAACCTGAAACCTGAACACTGAAACCTCAAGCTTGAACCCTGAAACCTGAACCCTGAACCCTGAAACCTAATTCGAAATGACCGACTTCGGCTACCGCGACGTATCACCCGAGGAAAAGACGCAGCTGGTCGGCCGCGTGTTTTCTTCCGTGGCGCGGCGATACGACCTGATGAACGACCTGATGAGCCTGGGCATCCACCGGCTGTGGAAGCGTCACTTCGCGGCCACCTGCGGCATCAGGCGGGGGCAGAAGCTGCTCGACCTGGCCGGCGGCACCGGCGACATCGCCCGGCTGGCGCGTGAGCGCGGCGCCGACGTCATCGTGGCCGACATCAACCGCGACATGCTCGCCACCGGCCGTTCGCGCATGGACGCCATCGGCCTCGTCCAGGGGCTCGATTGGCTCCAGGCCAATGCCGAAGCCCTGCCCTTCGCCTCGAACCACTTCGACCATCTCACCATTGCCTTCGGCCTGCGCAACGTCACCTGGCGCGACAGGGCGCTGGCCGAGATGCATCGCGTGCTCAAGCCCGGCGGGCGCGTCCATATTCTCGAGTTCTCCAAGGTCGGCCTGCCGGCGCTGGCCCGGGTCTACGACACCTGGTCGTTCCAGGTGCTGCCGCGGCTCGGGGCGCGCATCGCCGGCGATGCCGAGAGCTACCAGTACCTGGCCGAGTCGATCCGGCGCTTTCCCGACCAGCCGGGCCTGGCCGAGCAGATGCGCGAGGCCGGCTTCGAGCGCGTGAGCTGGTCCAATCTCTCCGGCGGGATCTGCGCCATCCACCGCGGCGCCCGGACCTGAGCATGTCGCGCTACCTCACGCCCCTGCCGGGAATGCTCGCGAGCGCCGTCGAGCAGGCACTCGCGCGCGCGATCGCGCTCGACGAGAACGCCCCGGCCCGGCTCGAACCGCTTCGCGACAAGCGGGTACGCCTGGAACTCGTGGGCCTGGGCATCGACCTCTACTTTCACGGCCGCAAGGACGCCCTGGGCGTGAGCGCCGAAGACGACGCCGAGCCCCACACCACCATCAGCGGCACGCCCGTGGCCCTGCTGGCCATGGCCGTGCCCGACTGGCGCGCCGCCGGCAGCGGCGTGCGCATCGAGGGCGAGGCCGGCACCGGCCAGGCCTTCGAGAAACTGCTCAAGCAGCTCGATCCGGACTGGGAAGCGGTGTTCGTCGAGCGCTTCGGCCCGGTCGTGGGTCACCAGCTCTGGCGGATGCTCTCGGACGCGCGGGCCGGCGCGCGGCACGTGTCCAGAACGGCCGCCGAACAGACGGCGCGATTCCTGAGAGAGGAGTCCGGCCTGCTGGTCTCGCGCGAGGAAGTCGACGAGTTCGTGCACGAGGTCGACGAACTGCGCGAGGCCGCCGACCGTCTGGAGGCGCGGCTGCGCCGCCGGGGCCGCGCATGATCTCGCGCGGCCTTAGGCTGACCAGCATCGCGCTGACGCTGGCGCGCTACCGGCTCGACGAGCTGCTGGTCGCCCTGCCGCCCCTGAAATTCGCCCGCGCGGTGCGCCTGCTGCCCTGGGGCCGGCGCCACGTGCGCGAGCTGTCGCGGGGCGCGCGCCTGCGCCTGGCGCTGCAGGAACTCGGACCGATCTACGTGAAGTTCGGCCAGATCCTGTCGACGCGCCGCGACCTCCTGCCGGAGGACATCGCCGACGACCTGGCCGGCCTGCAGGACGACGTTCCGCCCTTCCCCACCGAACAGGCTCGCGTCATCATCGAGGAGCAGCTGGGCGCGACCATCGCCGAACTGTTCGACGACTTCGAGGACCGCCCCCTGGCCTCGGCCTCCATCGCGCAGGTCCATGCCGCACGACTGAAGACCGGCGAAGCGGTCGTGGTCAAGGTGGTACGACCCGGCATCGAGGAGCAGATCCGGCGCGACCTGGAACTGCTGCGCGCCATGGCCCGGGTGGTGCGCCGCTACCACCCCGAGGGCGAGCGCATCCGCCCCGACGACGTGGTCTCGGAATTCCGGCGCGTCATCTACCGCGAGCTGGACATGAAGGCCGAAGCGGCCAGCGCGTCGCTGCTGCGGCGCAATTTCGACGGACGCAAGGACCTCTACGTCCCCGCGATCCACTGGCAGCTGACCGCCTCCCGCGTGCTGACCATGGAACGCGTCAACGGCGTCTCGGTCAAGGACATTCCCGAACTCAAGCGCCGCGGCGTCGATCTCGAGCGCCTGGCCCGGCGCGGCATCCAGGTGTTCTACCGGCAGGTCTTTCACGACAACCTCTTCCATGCCGACATGCACCCGGGCAACCTGCTGGTGGATACCCGCAACCCCGACGATCCCACGTGGATCGCGCTGGACTTCGGGATCGTCGAGAGCCTCACGCCCGAGGACCTCTACTACATCGGCGAGAACTTCCTGGCGATCTTCAATCGCAACTACCGGCGCGTGGCGGAACTGCACATCGAAGCGGGCTGGGTCCCGGCCGATACACGCGTCGACGAGCTGGCGGCCGCCGCGCGGACCGTGGGCGAGCCGAATTTCACGCGTCCGCTCGAAGAGGTCTCGTTTGCGGAAATGGTGATCGAGCTGTTTTCCGTCGCACGGCAGTTCAAGCTCACCATCCAGCCCCAGCTGATCATGCTGCAGAAGACGCTGCTCAACATCGAGGGCATGGGTCGGGAGCTCTATCCACGCATCAACATCTGGGACGTCGCCAAGCCCGAACTCGAGGCGATCTTCGCCGAGCGCTACGGCCTGCGCCAGACCGCCCGCCGTTTCATCGAGGAAACCCCGGCCCTGCTGGCGCGAACCCCCGAACTGCCGGGCCTGGTCCACGACTTCCTCAAGACCACCGGCGCGGGTCGGCTGCGCACCCGCATCGACTCCGAGGACCTCGAGAAACTGGCCGGCGAACTGGGCCGCCACAACCGCCGCCTGCCCGGCGCGATCTTCGCCGCCGGACTGGTCATCTCGGGCGCGGTGCTGGCCGGCTACCAGGTCGCGCCCCTGTGGCAGGACCATTCCCTGCCCGCGGCGATCGCTACCTTCGCCGGCATCCTCCTTGGCTGGCGCGCCTGGCGATCCTCGAGTTGACTGCACCGTAGGGCTCGCTCGTCGCCACTGCGGGAAGTCGCCAAACCAGTCCTGATCAACTGCCGTATCCCGGCGCCCATCGCATGCCGGCAGGCAACGGACGGGGCGCCTTGGATTTCACTTGTTCCGACCCGCTCGCTTCCGGCGCCTCGACGGTGGGCAAGCGAACTTCGAGGGACTGAATGTTCACGGTGAACGGGTGCTCCGGCGCTCTGACGTAAGGCGTGCTGCGGCCGAGGATCTGCAGCACCGGCCGACTCCCGGCCTCGAACGTCCATGCGTTCGAATTCAGCTGGAACACGGCCTCCGAGGCCGGCGAGCCGTTCGCTCCGACGTCGGGACGGTAGACTCCATGAGTCACGAGTGTTCGACGGCCGCTGTCATCCTGCGCCCACAATCGGGCCACGAGGACCGCATTGTGCTGGGATTCGATCGAGAGCTTCGCAATGACTATGGGACTGCCCATCAGCGTGACGGACGCATCCAACGCGTCGAGCTCGAAGAGCCCGGTCCCCTCTGCCGGGGCAGCCTCGACCGTGCGGCAGGAGTCCGATTGAACGTCTTCACTGCGACCGCTCGGCGGATCGATCTGGCGGGAAACGCTGGAATTCTCCGCACCGGAGGCGACCGTAACGGGCGCCGGGAATCGCTGCCGAATCTCACCGGCGGAGAGTTCTTGCCAGCTCTGGGCGGTATGCAGTTCGCCGAATCCGCCGCCACACTGTTGCACGAACGCTTTGACGCCGTCCGATACCTCGACTTGCTTGCCCTGCAGGTGCTTCTGGAACCAGGCGAGCGCTCTGGGCTTGAGAAGCGGCTCACTGTTCTGGTTGGCGCGACGATGACCGAAATCGCCGTACAGTTGAGCGATGACGGCATCGGGATGCTGCCGGCGGACATGGTTGACCCAGCGCACTGCCTCGTTGACCGGGAAGATATCGTCCGTGAATCCGTTGGCGATCAGCGTCGGTGACGGTTCGGGACCAATGGGCACGCCCATGGCGGAATGATTGCTGGCGAACTCGATGGCGGCCTGTCTCGAAACCTCGGATTCGAGCGCGCTGGTCGGGAAGGCGTTGAACCAGCGCTGCAGGTCGATCGAAGCGTCTTCACCGGGCGGCGCGTTGTAGTGGGAGCGCCCCTGTCGCCAGAGTCCGGCAACGGCGCTGTGCTTCATGGCGCCCAGCGGTTCCCACGCGATCGAGGCGTCGGCGAGCGCATAGTCCAGAACGCGCCCATTGGGCGCCAGCGCATAAGCGAGATCGGACCAGGCAATGAAGGGAACCGCCGCGCCGATGCTCATTGGAATGTCCTTGCCGGGACTCGTCCAGGGAACGATGGATCCGTCCGGCATGACTTGTCGATCGCGCAACGTGGCCAGAGTCAAGCTCCGCCCGCCGCCGTAGGATCCGCCCTGCACGCCGATCGCCGGTTCGACCAGCCCCTCATCTGCAAGACGGCCGGCGAGATACTGGATATCCCTGACCGACTTTCTGGTGTCGCCGAGGTGATCCCAGCCGCGTCGGCAAGCCTCTGGCGTCGCCGCGCGCGACTCCTCGGATCCGCAGGAATGCCCACGCCCTCGAGCCGTGAAGACCATCACGGCGAACCCGTGCCGGGTGTAGTCTTCGAACACCCGTTCGCCGCGTACGCCGCCCAGATACGGTCCTTCCTTGACGCCCGTGTAACCGTGCAGTCTCACGATCAGCGGAAACGGCGGCCGCCCCGCCAGCGGAAACGCGACGTCGACATCGAGCGGCACGCCATCGAAGGAAGGAACGCGACGCTCGAGCCCGCCGCTGCATAGGCGCTGATCTTCCTGGCTACGGCACTCGAGCTTGCCGAAAACGGCTTCGATCGAGGCCGGCTGCTCCGAAGACGTGGCGTTCCGTGATGAATCCGGGACGTCGCAGGACGACAGCGAGATTGCCAGCATCAGAATCAGGATGGGTCGTTGCATGGTGCAGTCCTTTTCGATCAGGTTGGTTCTTTTTGATGACGAGGGACCGAATTCCCTCAGCCGTGGAGCAATCGGGCCTCGCGTTCGGCTTCGCTCAGGCTGACTCGAGTTCTCGAAGCCAGCCGCCAGAAAAGCAGACCCAGAACGAGCCAGCCGCCGAGAATCCAC
Source organism: Gammaproteobacteria bacterium (assembly GCA_009908385.1). GTDB lineage: Bacteria > Pseudomonadota > Gammaproteobacteria > Xanthomonadales > Wenzhouxiangellaceae > Wenzhouxiangella. The sequence goes on along the minus strand of JAAAPE010000016.1, from coordinate 24,643 downwards.
CACTCGACGGGAATGCCCTGCGCGTCCTCCAGCGGCGTGATCAGGGATAGAATCAGCATCGCAGCGGCAAACAGGGCCGCCACGCCCGGTAGCCAGGGAAAACCCTGAACGCGATAGGGGCGGTGATAGCTCGGCATCCGTCGGCGCAGCACAATCACCCCGATACTGATGATCAGAAAGAGCGTCGAGAGGATCGTCGCTCCGATGTTGACGATGGGAATGATCGCCTCCTTGCCCATGAACGCGCCCAGCCCGCCGACTGCGCCGACGAAGCAGATCGCGACGTGCGGGGTTCGGTGACGCGCATGCACGAAGCCGAAGGCTCTCGGAATCAAGTGGGCCCGTCCTAGCGCGTAGATCAGCCGGGTCGCGCCGTAGAAAATTGCGTTCCAGGTCGATATCAGCCCGAGCAGGCCGCCGAAGAGCACCGCACGCGCCCACCACTCTGATTCCAGAGCAGCGCCGATCGCGGCCGCGGGCGGCAAATCGGCCGCCAGCAGGGCCTCGCGCGGCATACTGAGCGTGGCGGCGAGAATGACCAGGCAATAAAGCACCAGCGCCACCGTGATCGATCCGAGCAGGATGCGCGGAAGCCGGCTGAGGTCGAAGTCTTCGTTGCGCTCGCCGAGCGCCTGGGGAACGATATCGAATCCCGAGAACCAGAACGGTGTCACGGCGAACACGGCAAGCAGTCCCAGCCATGAAACACCCTGTGTGCCGGGCGCACCGAAGGCGGGGGCCAGGTTGGCGGGATCGCCGGCCAGGATACCGGCCGTCACGAAGACCGCAACGACGACGAGCAGGCTGTAGACCATGACGCTCTGAAAGGCCGCGGCCTGGCGCACGCCGATATAGTTGATGCCGGTCACCACGGCCATCCCCGCCAGGCCAATGAGCAAACTGTGCAGATCGACGTCGGTGCCGAGTACCGAATAGAGTACGGGTCCTTCCAGGCCCGGAAACATGGCACTCAGCACCCAGGCGATCGAAATCGCTTCGAAAGCGGTCACGCTGATGTAGACCAGCGCCAGAAACCAGCCCGCGAGAAAGGCGGGCGCGGTTCCGAGAATTCGGTAGACGTACGGCACCTCGCCGCCGGCGACGGGGAACATCGCGGCGATTTCGGCATAGCAGAGCACGATCAGGCACATGAACATCCACCCCAGCCCGAACATCGCGATCGAGCCGAGCGAACCGCCGTCGGCGATCCAGACGCCGGCCACCGTGATCCATCCCACGCCGACGATCATCCCGAAGGCCATGGCGAAAAGGTGAAAGACGCCCAGGCGTCTGGCCAGATCGGACCGGGACGCTTTATCGTGATTGCTCATGTGCAAAGACTTCTGGAATGCGGGTTTCTGCCGGCGACGCACGTGAAATGCTCATGCCCCCACAAAGGAGTCAAGCCGCGATCCAGGACAGGATCCGCGCCACCACGACCGGGATGTAAACGCCGAGTATCTGGGCTCCCAGGGCCATGAGGACGCCCAGTGCCGCCAACTGCTGACGATAGATCCCAGCGATGATCGGCGTCGTGACGACGCCACCGAGATTGGCCATGGAACCGGTCGCCACGAAGAAGAACGGGTATCGCATGACACGCGCGACTAGCAAGAGCAGGCCGATGTGCACCACGATCCAGGTGAGTCCGGCAGCCAGATAGACGGGCGCCTGAAAGAACGCGCTCAGGTCCCCACGCGCACCGAGCGTCGCCAGAAGCAGAAAGATCGCGAGATAGGCGACGTCGTTGGCGCCGTCTCGTTGAACGCGTCGCAACGGGGTGAAGGAAAGCACCAGACCCAACGTCACGACGATGAGCATCGCCCACATCGTCTTTGTGACGATCGGCGGATCGCCCAGTTCGGGGAGCACGTTGGCGAGTCCGCCGGCGAACATCGTCGCGGCGAATCCGAGCCCGACGATCACGGCAAGAGACGAAATTTCGAGCGGCCGGCGCTCCTCGGCATGTTCTTCTCCCACCTGCGACGACTCGAAGCGATAATCACCGGCTCCGAGCCAGCGGGAAAACTTGTCCTGGTAAGCGCTCAGGGCCACCAGGACCGTAAACCATCCATAGCCCACGACCGTGTCCACCACGAGGATCGGCGCGAGCACGTCGGGATTCGCGTTGAGGGACTGCTGCATGGCGATGGCGTTCGCGGAGCCACCGATCCATGCACCGGACATCACGGCGAATCCGTGCCAGGCCTGTTCGTGCATGAACGTATGCCAGAGCGAAAAACTGATCAGCGCGCCGAGAAAGACGCCGACGGTACCGGTCAGCACCATAACGCCCGCCGGCTTGCCCATCCGCAGCAGAGCGGGCACATCGATCGTCACTGAGAGCAGGAACAGACCGAACGGCATCAGCAAAGTCCCCATGACCTCATAGGCCGCGCTCTCCGAAGGCAGCAATCCGAAAGTCGAGAGAATCATCGGCGTAAGGTAAATCCAGACGACGACGGGAACGATTCCGTAGATCCGTGCTACGAAGCCGACACGCTTGAGGGAGTAGAGCAGCCCGACGAGCGTCGCGATCGCCAGAAATACCGTGACGGGCGAGTCAGCCACCCCTGGATACCTCCTCGACCGATCCGTTCCGTCGGAGCCGGCGCACAATCGACGGAATCAAGGCCACCGCTTCAATCCTTCGACAGCCTGCTCGGTGATTTCGAGCCCGTGAGCCTCGACCGCGGAGCGCCAACGCGCGTCGTTGGGGCAGAACGCTTCGATCATCGTTGCGCGCAACTGCGGCCGGAGGCTTTCATCGACGGTTCCGAATTTCAGGAATCGATCGATCAATTCAGCCCGTATGACGCGTTCGGGTTCGTAGGTTCCAAATTCGATCACTGCGCCCACGGTATCGCTTTCCTCGCCCAGTGCCGCCTCGATGCCCGAAAACAGCAACCCGGAGCGCGGCGGCGGCGCTTCGCCTTCGTAGGCCGCACCGATTTCATCCTTGCGCAAGATGGCCTCTTCGCCCCACCAGTCGATCGCCAGACGATAGGTCTCACTGCCCGGAGAACTGAAGCACAGAAAGAAGGGCTCGGCGTAGTCGCCACGCCCGGTATGCCAATCAATCACGCCGACCCTGGGCACGCCGGCGAGGTGGCGTTCGATCACTTCCTCGAGCACCTTGCGAGACCACGCCTTGCCGCGCCCTCCGTAATGCAGACCGTCGGCATGAGTGTACTGTCCGCCACCGAGTCCGTTTGTCAATGCCTCGTAACCGTGCTGCTCGGCGTAGGCCTTAAGGCCTTCGGTAATTCTTTCCACGACTTTTTCATCGTAATGTTCTGGGCAGGCGATGGCATGAATCTCTGGATAGCGCTCGTTGCCGGGAAGCGAGCGCTCGAAATCGACGAAATTGCGATTGAGATCGATGTTGTCCTCGGTGGTCCGGCTCATTCGCGCGAACCCCCATGGATTCAGCGCGTGTATGAAGACGAGGCGGATGCCCGAGGGCAGGCCCGTAGAATTCCGATTCTCGAGCCACGCTGACTGAGCCGCTGATCCGGCGGGCCCTTCAAGTCCGTGCGTGCCGGAGATCACGAGCAAAGCGCGCTCTGCGTTGTCCTCGCCGAAGACGGCGACGTCGGTGACAAGAGGCTCTTCGCGATCGCCCATCGGGTTTTCGTAGCTTTCGAAGCTCGCCCCCAGACGCTGTGCGGCCTCCAGAAAGCGGCTCCGTGCACTTGAATAGCGTGTAAATTCGCGGGCGACGGGCGCCCGTTCCTTGATGTTCATCCGATTCCTCATGAATTTAGGATTATTACGGCCGCTCTGTGATCCACCGTCTTGAAAGCCGCCCGGGCTGAACCCGGGCGGAAGGCATCACCAGTCGTATGTATAGGAGAGCGTGGTGAAGCGGCCGGGCGCGGCAATATAGTCACGCTCGATGTTTTTTGCCTGCAACGGCGCGGGAACGTAAAAATCGTCGAGTAGATTGCGGACGGCAAAAGTCAACGTGCCGTTCCCAAGGCGGTAATCGACCGAGGCATCGAGTCGGAAGTAACTGTCTACATCGCCCTCGTTGGTATTTTTGTTGTCGCTACCGAACTCGTTGCGACTGCCCGAATAGAGAGCTTGCACGCGGGCATTGAGGCGGTCGGAAAACGCGTGCTGCAGGTAGGCGGTGACTTTGAGAGGACTGATCCGGTTGCCCGGCAGGCGCTCCCAATCCTCACCCTCGAATCGCCGATGACCGTCCTGGAAGCTGACGGTGCCGCCAATACGCGTTGCGTCGGCCAGCCGCGCGTCCAGCGTCGCTTCCGCACCCCATACCTCCTCGGGCGCGCGTTCGACGGTGGACAGCTGCTGCCCCCCGATTTCGACGACGCCGAACGTGGTCCCCAGATCCGATTCGGTGTAGAACGCCGCGAGGCTGTAGTTCAGCCCGCCGACCTGACCACGCAGACCCAGTTCATAGTTGTCAACGACCTGGGCACCGGTATTGGCCGCCTCGTTCACCGATGGCGCCGTGGTGAACCGGACTGCGCGGAGCACCTCGGCAGCCGTGAACCCCTGAGAAAAGCTCCCGAATGCCGTCAGCCCGGGTGAAATCTCGTACGTCACGCCAGCGTTGAACAGCGTCTCTTCGAGTTCGAACTCGCCGCCCTCGACGAACTGCTCCTCGAAGCCCGATCCCGGGCCCAGATTGAATCCCGGAACGACGATGAAGTCCGGGATGGTCGGCGTAAGTTCCTCGTGCCGTATTCCGGCCGAGAAATGCAGTCGATCGGTCACATCAGCATCCAACTGCACAAACTGTGCGAATCCGGGTTGTTCGATCGGCGGCGAGATGGGGCCGATGGACTCGTAAGTGACAGGTTGCCGATAATCGACTTCCTCATAGTCGATGCCCCACAGCAAGTCGGTGCTGTTATTGAACCACGACAATGGCGTATCGATGGTCAAACGCACGCCGTAGCGCTCGAACTCGGTTTTATTGCGTCCAAACTCGATGCCGGCCGGACCCTCCAGGAGGAACGTCACGCTATCGTTGTCGCGTTCGCTGAAATAAGCGTTGACGTCAACTCGGCTTCCGACCAGGTCTGCATGCTCGTACTGAGCGGTATAGATCTGAGTGGTCAAGGTTTTGGGGGGTTGTTCGTTCGCGATTCCAAGCTGCTCGAGGAACTGAAGCGTCTGAAGGTCCTGGATACCGACTGGAACCTGGACCGCGTCACCAACGATCCCTGCGACCGGATCGGCTCCGACGGACAAGTAGCGATCATGCTCCTCGTAGCGATACCAGCTGCCGCCGATCTCGATGCGCTGGAGATCGGACAAATCGAATCCGATCTTGCCGCTGAGACTGTAGTCCTTGTTCTCGTCCAGGCTGCGTTCGGACGGGATACGATCGCCGCGGGCATCGAACTTGCTGTTGTACCACTCGTAGGCGGCCGTCAGCCGGTAATCGAAGGGCCCCGACTTGGCGCTTACCTCCTGACTCGCGTTCCAGGTGAGAGACTCGGAGAAATCACTGGGATTGGCGCCCATGCCAAGGGTCGTCCTGAGTCTGGGCGGGCCGACGCCTGGATTCTTCGTCGTGATACTTATGACGCCGCCAACCGCGCCAAACCCGTATACGGCCGTGCCGCCCCGGATGACCTCGATACGCTCGATGGACTCCGGATCGAGCGTCAGGAACTCTTCGCGAAAATCGACTAGATCGTTGTTCATGACCACCCCGTCGATCACCAACTGAAGCCGGCGACCTCGAATCTGATCCTGACCCTGAGAATTGATGTTGCCCTCGACCGAAGTTCCCAGACCCGGCACGAGCATCTCTAGAACGCCGGTCAGATCACGGCTGAACGCCAACTGTTCGTCGAGCTGACTTTCCGTGATGACCGTTATTGAACGTGGAATATCCTGCTGCAGGCGAGCGCCGCGCGTGGCGCTGACCGTAATCCTTTCCAGATCGGCTGACTGTTCCTGATCGGCCTCCGCGTCCTGACGCTGCACCTCCTCCGATCCCGCCGATTCCGCGTCGTCGTCCTGCCCGGCCGCGACGCCCGTCAACAGCAAGCTGGTGATGCAGAACGCCACCAGGAGGGGCTGAATTCGTTTCCGATCGATTTCCATGCTGAACCTCCTCTGTCTGAACCCGCCGTGCAGTGCGACTCGCTCGGCTGAATTGCGTCGATTGCCGAGCAATGATGGCCGCAGCTTTCAGGCATGTTAATTTCTTATAACGATATCATTTCACGATACGAAATACAATTATTTCGAAAAACCACGCTCATCTTCCTAAATTAGGCGCGCTCGCTTTACTTTGTAAGAAGCACCAAATTAGGGTAAGAATATATTTCCACGATAAGAAATATACTTACTGCCCACTTTCCATCAGGAGACTGTCCTTGCCAAGCGAATCCGTACCGACCGCTATCATTACCGCCGGCGGAAGCGGGCTGGGCGCCGAAATCGCTCAGCAGTTGAGGTCGGCCGGCCATCGAGTCCTAATCACGGATGTCGATGACGACCTGCTGTCCGACTGGCGAAGGCGAGAGCCCGACATCAGGACCCGCTGCATCGACGCCGCCGACTCCCGGGCGACCGAAGAGGCAGTGGCGGAGCTTCACGAAGACACGGGCCGTATCGACGTTCTCGTCAACAATGCCGGCATACCTGGCCCGAGAGCCCCGCTCGAGGCCATCGAGGCGGATGAGTGGCGGCGCGCGTTCGACGTCAACCTTCACGGCGCATTCTTTGCCATGAAATCAGTGATTCCGTTCATGAAGGCGCGACGGGCGGGCGCCATCGTCAACATCTCGACGACATCGGCGCGCACGGGCCTTCCCAATCGCTCGGCCTACGTAGTTTCCAAAGTGGCCCTCGAGGGACTGACCCGCAACGCCGCCCGGGAACTGGGACCGTACAACATACGCTGCAATGCGGTGCTGCCGGGCTACATGGACAATCCGCGCGGCCGCGCGCTGATCACCAAGCACGCCGAGGAAAACGGGATCAGCGAGGAAGCCGCACGCGAGAAATTTCTGCGTTTCATTTCCATGCGCTCGATGATCGGCATGGATGAGGTCGCGGGCATGGTCGCTTTCCTGTGCTCGAATGCGGCCCGGCACGTCTCTGGACAGCTCATCGGCGTTTGCGGAAACCAGGAATACGAAGTATGACGCTCGCCCGCCACGCTCCCCTGTCGGCCGCCCTGGCGCTGGCGACGATCGCGTGTTCGACCCCACCGCCGCCGCAGCCGAGCAACGGCACGGCCTCGAGCATCGAGGTCGGGGCCGAGCGGGCGACCTGGTCGAGCGTCGCCGTTCATCCCGGAGAGGACGGTTTCCACTTCGATGCCCTCGGGCAGATCTACCGCGCCGACGCCGACGGCGGGCCGGCAGCCGATGCCTCACCTGCGCTCTCCGGGGATTTCCTCGCCCGCTATCCCGATGCGATTTCCCACTCCCCCGCGATTTCTCCCGACGGCGGTCGCCTGGCATTCATTTCCGACGCCGGCGGACGGGAAAACGTCTGGCTGGTCGAGCGCGGCGGCGGGCGTGAGCGCCGGCTGAGCGACCTGTCGGGCGCCGCGGTCAGCGGACTGGCCTGGATGCCGTCCGGGCGCGCGCTCGTCGCGCGCGTTCGAACCGCACCCACCGAGGGCCGTCTCTGGCGATTTCCCCTTTCGGGCGATGCATCCCCGATCAAACCCGAAACCCCGCTTCAGGATATGCAGGGGCCGCATCCGCACGGCGAATGGATCTATTTCGCCACGACGCTGAAACCGCCCGGGCCCAGACCGCTGCGCCGGGAGCGCTGGCTGATCGCGCGCATGCCGGCCGCCGGCGGACGCGTCGAAACGGTCGTCCGGGCCCAGGGTGGCGCCGTGCGGCCGCGGATTTCACCCGACGGGCGCTGGCTGGCCTACGTCACCTGGCGCCAAGGGCGCTCCCGACTCGTCGTCCGCGATCGACGAAATAGCGGGCGCGAGCGGGTCGTCGCGGAAGTCGGCCGCAACCTGCAGGACATTTACGTCGCTCAGCTGGATCTCTTTCCCGGCTATACCCTGACCGACCGGGCTGTCTGGGTCTCCATCGACGGCATCGTTCACCGTATCGAGGTGGCGAGCGGCGAGCGCCAGACGTTTGCCCCCCGGTTTTCCAGGCGGGTCGATCCACCCCGACCGGCTCGAGAGCCCGTTCCGATCCCCGAAGACGGCATGAGCGTTCGCTCCCTGCGCTGGCCGAGCGCTTCGGCCGATGGCAAGACGCTCGTTTTCGAAGCGCTCGGCCGAATCTGGATCGCCGGGCATGCCACAGACGACGCCGGTCCGCGCGCCCTTACGCCGGAGGACAAGAATTGCAGCCAGCCCGATCTTTCGGCGGACGGGATCAATCTGCTGTTCGTCTGCGACTCCGGCAACGGCCGCTGGCGCATCGAGGCACAGAACCTGCGCGATGACACCCGCAAGACGATCGCGGGCGGCGAGGCGGCCTGGGCCGCGCCGCGCTGGATCAATGGGGATACTCGCATAGTCGCGGTTCGCAGCGACCCCCTTCCCGCCCTCGGCATCTTTGGCGAGCGGGATCGGTCTATCGTGACGATGGACGCAGACGGGCACGATGCGCAAGTGATCGCCGAAGCGGTCACCGGTGCCGGGGGGGCCTGGCCGACGGACCAAGAGCGCGGCCTGGTCTTCCGCGACGAACGAAACCTCCGGAGCTGGTCGCGCGAAACGGACTCGGTGCGAGACATCGCGAATCTGGGCCGCGCCACGGCCGCGATTCCAAGTCCCGACGGCGCCAGGTGGCTGATCCAAATCGACGGCCACGTGCTGAACGTCGATCGCCGAAAGCTCGCCGATACGCTGGCGTCTGCGAACGAGCGGATATGGGGCTTTTCGAACTATCCGGGCGAAATCGGCGCGTTTCCCGCCTGGTTCGGCGAAACCGGGCGCGTTTTCGCCGCCCCCGGGCGCATCGAACTGCGCGACAAGGGCGCCCGACGCGGGGTCGACATCGAAATCCCCGTCGAACCCGACATCGGCACCGGCACGCTCGCCCTCGTTCACGGACGGCTGGTCACCATGGATTCGGCGGGCGTGATCGAGAACGGACACGTCATCATCGAAGGCGGCGAAATCGTCAGGGCCGGCCGGGCCGACCGCATTGCCGTTCCCGAAAGCGCGCATGTCATCGACCTCGAAGGCAAGACGGTCCTGCCGGGGCTCATCGACGTCCACCAGCACGCGCTTTTCCTGATGGGCTTCGACCCGCTGGCCAATATCCCGCGCGACTTCTCCCCGCCCGCGGCGCTTCTCGCTCACGGCGTCACATCCACCCGCGATCCCGCGCTGTTCGACAACGCCCGGGATTTCGCGATCGTTGAGCGGATCAACGCCGGGCGCATGAAGGGACCGCGCTATTTCGCGACTGGACAACGCCTGAGGCCCGACGAGTACCCCGTGCGCTCCCCGGCCGACGCCGCGGCCGCGGTCTCCCACGTAGCCGGCTACGGCGTAACTGCAGTCAAACAGTACCTCTATCCAGATCGCCGCCAGCGCCGATGGATCGCCGACGCCGCCCGGAGCCGCGACCTGCGTTCGGCCTTCGAGTCCGGCTACGACTACAAGCTCGGTCTCAGCGCGCTACTCGACGGATTCAACAGCATCGAACACAGCCCGGGCAATCATGAGCTGTTCGAGGACTTCATCCGGCTGGCCGCCAGGGTCGACGCGGATTATGTACCCACCCTGATGACCCAGATCGGCGCCGAAAGATTCTTCGGCAAGAGCGATATCGAAACCTCGCGGCGGCTGCAACGTTGGCTGCCGGCCGCCTGGCGGCTGCAGCTGCTCAATCGCCAGCGTCGTGGCGCCGGCATCGATCCCGCCGAGACGGCCTATGCGGCGCTCACGCGAAACGCCGCGGCCATGGCCGCAGGGGGACTGGACGTCGGCGTCGGCGCCCACGACAATCCCTCGCCCACGGGGCTCGGGACTATTTGGGAGATCGCCGCTCTCGTCGAGGGCGGCCTGTCCGAGCACGAGGCGCTGCGCTCGGCCACGATCGAAGGGGCACGCATCATCGGCATCGATCACCGGACCGGCTCCATCACCGCCGGCAAGCTCGCGGATCTGGTCGTGCTCGACCACAACCCGCTCGAGGACATCACCGCGCTTGAACAAACCGCGATGATCGTGTTTCGCGGCATCGCCCTCGATCCACTCACGCTCGAACCATTTACAGAGTCCGTTCAATGACCGACTACTCGCGCAGGAAATTTATGCAAGCGACGGGCCTGGCGGCGCTGTTCGCCGCCACCCCGATGAGCCTGTCCCTCGCTCGTCCGTCGATGGCGCGTTCGCGACCCGCGTTCAGTCTGCAAACCTATTCGCTCAAGGAACTCAATCGACACCATCTCGTTCCCGTCCTGGACTCGTTGGACATACGAGGGGTCGAACTCTACGACCGGCATCTGAGCCCCACCGCCTCGCTCGACGACTTCACGGCCGGCGTTCGGGAATTCGAGAAAGCCGGCATCAGCCTGTCGGGCCTCTATACCGAACGATTCAACGGCGATCTGTCTCACGACGAACGCATCCTGCGGCTGGCCTATCTGGCCGGCATTCCCGACATCCTGACCTCGCTACCGGAAGACCGGCTGGCGACCGTCAGCAGGCTCGCCGAGAAATGGGGCATCAACCTGCTCGTTCACAACCAGAGCCCGGGCCCGGACGCCACCCTGGTCACTCCGGATGATCTTTACGCCCACCTGGGACGCTTTCCCCGCGTCGACCTGTGTCTCGACATCGGCAACCTCGTACGCGCCGGTCATGACCCGGCCGAAACGATTTCCGCCATGGGGCCAAGAGTCCGCGTGCTGCACGTCAAGGATGTCGACGCCGAGGGCCGGCATACCAATCTCGGCGACGGGACGATCGATCTCGACGCGGTCTTCCGGGCCCGCAAGCGCCATGCGAGCGGAGCCCACGTGGTGCTGGAGTACGGCGGCCAGCCCGACGACATCCAGGCCCGGATCGACGCTCTCGCCGTCAATGTCCAGCGTCTCGGCGACTGGCTCGGCTGAATGCCACTCCGACAAAAAAGGAGAAGATCGTGAACCGCAGGACATTCATCAGCGCAAGCGCCGCGCTGGCCGCACTCGCCGCCTTCGGCATACCCGCATTCGGAAAACAGTCGGGCTGGCGAATCGCCCTGGCCACGCACAGCTACCACGAACTCAATCTGCGGCGCCTTCTGCCGCGGGTTGTCGACCTGGGTGTCGATCGAATCGAACTCAACGACAATCACGTCTCCTTGCTGGCGTCGCCGCCGGATCTGCGAGTCATCCGCGACGGCCTGGAACGCAGCGGGCTGAAGGCGATCGGCAGCTACACGGGACGATTCTCCCGGGATCCGGCGCACAACCGCCGCATCTTCGAAGTGGCTCGCGAGCTTGACTTTCAGTACGTCGACGGCTACCCGCCGCCCGAACTCGTGCCCGACCTTGTGGCCCTGGCGCGGGACCACGGCATCACCCTTGCCCTACTCAACACGGCCGGCGAAAAGCCCTACGGATCACCGGACGCGATCGAGCCGCTGCTGGATCGCCATCCAGACCTGGCGACCGTGGTCGACATCGGCCACTACGCAAGGGCGGGCCACGATCCGGGCGATGTCGTTCGCCGCTTCGGCGAGCGAATCGTCGCCATCCATGCCAAGGACATGACCACAACGACAGGTCCCGAGTCGGCCGATCCCTACACCGTCATTGGCACGGGCGTACTCGACTGGTCCGGTCTCGTGAGCGTGCTCGATGCGATCGGCTATTCGGGCTTCGTCACGCTGTCCTACACGGGCAATTTCTGGAATTACCTCGAGCGTGAACCCCGAATACGGGCGAGCCTCGAAAACCTGCGGGCGTTGAAGGCGGGCCGCCCGCTTCCGCACGATCGGCCGCCGGAGCCCCCGAGCGGCTGCCAATCCCAGACTGACAAACAGGAGGAACCATGAACGAGGAAGTCTTCGTGACCTGCGCGGTCACCGGCGCCGGAGAAAACGTCCGAAAATCCGACAAGGTGCCGGTAACGCCCAGGGAGATCGCCGACGACGCCCTCGCCGCGGGACGAGCCGGCGCCGCCATCGCTCACATCCACGTCCGGGATCCCGAAACCGGAGAAGGCAGTCGACGCGTGGACCTGTACCGGGAGGTCGTCGAGCGGATCCGGGAGAAGGATCAGGATCTGATCATCAATCTCACCGCCGGCATGGGCGGCGACCTCGTCATCGGCAACGAAAATCCGCTGGAAGCGGGAGAGGGCACCGATTTCGTGTCCGCGCTCGAGCGACTGGCGCACGTCGAGGAATTGCTGCCCGATATCTGTACGCTGGACTGCGGTTCCTACAACGTCGGCGAAGGCAACCTCGTCTACGTGTCGACGAGCGACCAGATCCGCACCGGCGCCCGCCGGATTCGGGAACTCGGCGTCAAACCGGAAATCGAGGCCTTCGAGCTCGGCCATGTGGGCTTCGCGCTGAAACTGCTCGCCGAAGGCGAGCTCGAGGCGCCGGCGCTGGTCCAGTTCTGTCTGGGGATTCCCTACGCCGCGCCGGCGTTGCCGGAGTCGCTTCAGGCCATGAAGGCGAGCGTTGCGGGTCAGGATGTGATCTGGTCGGCCTTCGGCGTCGGGCGCATGGAATTGCCCATGGTGGCGATGGCAGCCTGCCTCGGAGGCAACGTCCGCGTCGGCCTCGAAGACAATCTTTATCTCAAGCGAGGCGTCAAGGCCAGCAACGCCGAGCTGGTCGAGCGCGCCTGCTCGATCATCGATCAGATCGGCAGTCGCGTCCTGTCCGCGCAAGAAACCCGGGAGAAGCTCCAGCTGGGCCGGGGCGGCGCATGATCGGTAGAACCCCATCCCGGATTGATCGGCGTTTCCGGCGTGCGATAATCCGGACAGCGAGCAGTTGTGGCAAGCATTCAGGAACCCTTCATGGCAACGACGAAACGGAGTAAAGGGAGCGATCCAGGCGTGGATATCGGAAAAAAATTGCGTCAGATTCGTCTGGATCGGGGATGGACGCTCAATGACGTCAGCAAGGCCACCGGCATCGCGCAGTCGACGCTGTCCAAGCTCGAGAACGGACAAGGTGTCATCAACCTCGACACGCTGATGAAGCTTTCGAACGGCCTGGAACTCTCGCTCGACAGCCTGGCCAGCCCCTACGGCAGACAGCAGGGTACCGGCGTCCGATCGGTCACTCGAAGCGACGAAGGCGATGTTCACAATCTGGGGCCTAGCGAGCTGCGCGTCCTGTCCGGGGAAATCGTGCGCAAGGCGCTTTTCCCGGTCGTCATCCGGACCCGGAGACTGGACGACTCGCCCGGCGGCAGCTGGAACAGCTTTCCCGGCGAGCGTTTCATCTACGTGATCCGCGGCCGCGCCAAGCTGCTGTCGGAGTTTTATGCGCCGACGACGCTGGAAGCCGGCGATGCCGTCCATTTCGACAGCTCGATGCGCCACGGCGTGGTCAGCGCCGACGGCGATGAGGTCGAGTTCATTTCGGTCTCCTACGACGGGACCGGACGCTCCCGACCCATACCCGAGTTGTCGGAAGCCCGCCTCGCACCGGAGTCCGACGATAGCGAAGGCTGAGGCGATCCACGCCGACCCGGGCAATGCCGCTGCCCCCTGCAGCCGTCGACCGCCTCGCTCGATCGGCCGCCGCTTGAGCGTTCCCGGCTAATCGCGATCGAGCGCCGCCTCGAAAAGACTCTTGCCCGAGCCGGGGAGCTCGAAATCCGGAACCTCGAGCTCGATCACCGCGGGCATTTCGCCGAACTCGCCGCTGCGCAGGAAGCCGAGCAGCTCCCGACGCACTTCGGGAACGTACTGCATGGCTTCGTAGATGGCGAGGTGCGTACCGCCCTTGACGTGCAGCAGATGGCCCGTTTGCATGAATGGCTCGACGTGCCGCGCGTTCTCGATCGGCGTATTCATGTCGAGATCGCCCTGAATCATCAGCACCGGCGGTCGGATTTCGAAGTCCTGGCGAAAACCCGGCGGCATGACCTCGACCGGCATCAGGTCGCGAGTCCACTCGTAGACGGCATTGATCGGCCCGAGAATCTCGCGCGCCGGATCGCTCTGGATCGCTTTCCATCGGGACTTGGACACCCCGATGCTGTTGTCGATCGTCAGAAAGACCAGCGGCATCGATTGACTCCGGCGCGCCTGCAGGCGCAACAAGCCGAGATATCGATAGTCGCCGTTGTAGATTTCGATGATGAATTTCGGCCAGCGCTTCAGACCGGAGCGCATGTAGTAATCACTGGCGAAACGCATCAGGGAAGCCCTCAGATCATGCGCACCGAGAACGATTTCCACGCGCTCGCCTGTCCTCGGATCGGGCACTTCGACCGTCACAGGTGCGCGCTCGAGACGGTCGAGGACAACGCGGATCATTTCGTCGAGCGGGGTTTGGGAGACGTGATCGGCCAGGTCCGGATCACGAGCGGCCAGCTCGGCGATCCGCTGCATCGCCTGCCACACGTGCGAGGGCCGATCGTAGCCGAAATCGATGGGCTCGACACCGCCCAGAACCGCCCGGGCCACGCGGTCCGGGTGCTCGCGAAGATAGGCAAAGCTCCACTGCGAACCGAAGCTGTTGCCGCGAAGGATGATGCGTTCATAGCCGAGCGCGGCGCGGGCGGCGTCGAGATCGGCCACGACGTGAGCGATGTCGTAGGTCGGCAACGCAAGGTCGCGGCCCCTCCATCGCTCCAGGGCATCGCGCACGCCCTGGCGCAGCGCGCCGCGGCGCTGCTCCAGGTCCGACGGCGAATCCAGCGGCATGGGCGCCACCTCGACCCTGAGATCGGGATTGAAGCGCGCATTGGCGTTGCCGCGCTGATCCAGCATCACGAGGTCGCCGGCACGCGTGTAAAGTTCGATGGTCTGGCTGATGCGCGGCTTGTCGAGATCGTCCGGATCGACCGTGCTGCCGGGGCCGCCGGGCAGGTAGAAGATCGGCGGGCCCGGCTCGTCGGCGGTCGATTCGAAGCGCATGAAGCGCACGCCGATCGACGGGCCTTCGGGATTGGATCTGTTTGCCGGCACGAAGATCAGACCTTCCTCGTACTCGCGGACCTCCCCGCCGCTCAGGGTGGCCTCCGCGGGCATGCGCCAGACCGTTCCCGGCGGCGGCGATTCGGCCGGGCCGCCGATCGCTGCACAGGGCAAGCCGAGCATGACCAGCAGCAAGCCCGTCCATGAAGACGGCCGGGGTTTCTTCGGGCACTCACTATTCTTCATCATTCTTCTCTCACTGGATCGATTCTGGTTAGTTGCTAGGTGCGCGGAGCCATTGCGGAATCGGGCAGAGAAGTCGCTTCAGAAATCTCATGGACCCGCGCATCTCAACCGCCGTCGCCCGCCCGCTTCCTTCGCCTCGATCGCCGCCAGCCCAGGCCGACCAGGCCGACGACCACGGCGAAGCCGACGAAGATGGTCCAGTCGGGAATCAGCCGGACCCGCAAGGGCGGCAGGTCGATGCGCGCCGGAAGACGGTCCGCCGGCTCCCGGCCCGCCAGGAAGTCCAGCGCGGCCTGGACATGGGCCGGGTCGCGCTCGAGCGCGGCCCAGCCGTCGTGATCTCCGGCCGGGACGTCGAGGAGACGTGCATTGGGCAGCCCGTTCAGCGCCGCACGCGCATAGTCGGGCGGCGTGAATCCGTCGAGGCCACCCGATATGAGCAGGACGGGCGTGTCTGCCTGCACGGTCGAGCGCATGTCCGACGCGATGACTGGCAGATCCAGCGCGGCGCAAACGGCCCGCAGTTCGCTGTCGACGATCTCCGGACCGAAGAGATGGGCCGGATCGCGGTCTGGAAACTCGTGCGCCGATCGGGAAAGCGAACTGCAGTCGACCAGAAAGGTCATAAGGTTGAGCTCGAGCCCGCTCTCGCCGGACAAGGCCTCGACCAGCTCGGCCTTCGCATCGAGCAGGTAGCCGTGCTGGCCCAGCCGCGTCACGGCGAGCAGCTGAGCGACCCGGGCGATATTCTCGCGATAGCCCTTCATACCTTCCCGGGACCACAGCATGAGCTTGAGATCGAATGCGCCGACGGTGACCGCTTTCTCGCCGTTGTCGGTGCTCATGGTTCCGCGGATCGGCTCGGACTCGAGTCGCTCGATCAGTCGCGCCAGCGCGGGCCGGAACCGACCGGCGACGAGCCGAAACTGCCAGTTTTCATCGACCGCTTCGCCCACGCGGTCGATATGGCGATCAACCATTTCCGGCTCGTCGATCGTGTTGCCGGGGCCCTCCACGCCGTAGAAGATCGCTCGGTGAACGCTGTCTTCGTCGAGACGCAGAATGGTCAAGCCGAGTTGCGAGCCGAAGCTGCCCCCCATGAGGTTCATCCGATCGTAGCCCAGGGCATTGCGCAAGAGATGAAAGTCCCGAGCCATCTCCACGATCGTGAAGGCCTCCAGCGGCACGCCTTCCCGGCGGTAGCGATCCGCGCACTCGGACAGGCTGTCGGCGAGCAACGTTTTGTAGTACGCCGGCGTGATCGGCGTCGCCGGATCGATGTCCGCGCTGACCACACAGTCGAGCGCCCCAGGCGTGGTGCGACTGCCTCGCTGCTCGAGCAGCACGACGTCGCCGAAGGCCAGAAAACCATCCAGCCAGCGCTGGAAGTCGTCGTCCTCGAGATCGTCGCGATAGGTGCTGCCCGGCCCGCCGGCCAGGAGAAAGGTGGGCGGCCCCGGCGCATCGACATCGCTTTTGAACCGCAGGAAGGGAATCTCGAAACGGCCGCGGCCCGGCTCGTCGTGGAAACGGGGTGCGCTGAGCACGCCCCGCTGCACGTCCCTCGGACCCGCGGCAGTCTCGATCCGACCCTCGCGCAGCGACTGAATCGGTTCAGGCGCCTCCGACTCCTGCCCGTGGCTGACGGACGCGGCCAGGACGCACAGCCCGGCGAGCACGCTTGCCAGGCGCGTCATGATCGCCGCTCCATTCTCTCCAACACCAGTTGCGCGGTGACGAGGTCCTGCAATCCGAGCCCCGTGCCGTCGTACAGCGTGATCTCATCGACGCGGCGGCGGCCGTCGCGCCGGCCGGCGAGCACCTCGCTGATCGGCGCGATATCGGCTCGTTCCAGCGCGCCGGCCCGGAACGCGTGCTGCGATTCACCGAGGACCAGGGCCTGTTCGACGTCGTCGGTAAAGACCGAGGCGGCGGCCACGATCGCGGGATCAAGTTCCTGCTTGCCCGCCGTATCGGTTCCCATCGCGGCGATATGCGTGCCGGGGCGCACGCTATCCGCGGGCACGACCGGCTCGAAGCTCGAAACGACGCAAATCACGACGTCGGCACCGGCGACCGCCTGCTCGAGATCGGCGGCTCTCACTTCGGGGGCGAAACGGCTCGCTTCGTTTGCGAGCGCTTCGGCCCGATTCGTCGTGCGGTTCCAGATGAGGATGCGCTCGAACTCGCGCACGGTCGTGGCCGCCCGCAGATGGTACGCCGCCTGTTGACCTGCGCCCACGATGGCGAGCGTTTTCGAATCCCTGCGAGCGAGCGCGTCGATCGAGACCGCGCAAGCGGCGGCTGTACGCATGGCGGTGAGGTGGTTTCCGGACAAGGCTGCACGCGGACGACCCGTATCGGGATCGAACAGGACCGTCACGGATTGGTGATTGGGGAGGCCACCTGCCACGTTGTTGCGCCAGTAGCCACCCGCCTTCAAGCCCAGAGCCATGGTTTCGCGATCGAAACCCGACTTGTTGCCGAAGACCGCGTCCTGGTGGCCGATGGCATTGCGCACGCTCGCGAAGGCTTCGGCCTGCCCGCGCCCGAGGCTCCGGAACACCTGCCGGGCCGCGTCGAGGGCCAGATCCTCGTCGAGAACGGCCGCAATGTCGGATTCATCGTAGTAACGCATCGTCGAGCTCGATTGCCAGGAGTCAGGAAAGAACGACCGCTTGCTTCCGCACTTCGCAGCCCATGGATCAAGCCCGGTCGACGCCCGTCGTCGCGGCGCCGGAAATGTGCTGCACGGATAAAGCATGAATTGAATTCTTTATCGTGAATATATATCGTGAAAAGGAATTTTTCAATCGTGGGTGAAGCTGCATGTCGATCTTCGCACGAATCTCCGGCCGTGAACCCGACGGCCCGAGGGCCGTTCGATCGCGCCCTGCGCCACACGCCGTGCGGGCGATTCCCCGCCCCTCGTTCAGCATGGCCGTTCTCGCGCTCTGCCTTCACCTATCGACTCCGGCACTGGCGGACGGTGCCGAGGAACGGGCGGAACCGCTCGACGAGCTGCGGCGACTCGTCGCCGCGCAGGCCGACACCATCGCCCGGCTCGAGCGCCAGGTCCAGTCACTCGACGCGCAGGTTCGCGCCTTGACCTCGTCGGAGGACCGCCACGAGCCGGAAAGCCCGCCTCGAGACCGGCCGCGCCCGAGCCGGCAGGCAATGCCGCCATCGCCGCCCAGCCTCGATCCGGACCCGCTGACCCTCAGCGGCGACGCGCGGATTCGGTACGAAGCCAATACCGGAAAAGGCGAAGGAGCCGATCGTCACCGCGGGGTTGCCCGGCTCCGGCTCGGCGCGCGCTACCGTTTCAGCGAGCGCTGGAGCGTCGGCGCCCGCCTGGTCACGGGCGACGCCGACGACCCGAACAGTTCCGACGTGACCCTGAGCAACTTCAACGGCGACCTCGAAATCGGGCTCGACCAGTTGTTCGCTCGGTACCGGGCCGGTCGTGGCTCGATCTATGCCGGCAAGTTTCCGCAGGTTTTCAGCCGCACGGACCTGGTCTGGGACGGCGACGTGATGCCTCAGGGCCTGGCGGGCGACTTCGATCTGCCGTTCGCCGGTGGGAATATCGCGGCACGGGCCCTGGCCTTCCTCATCGACGAGCAGACGATCGGCGACGACAGCACGATGCTCAGAGCCCAGGTCGAGTGGGAGAGCCGCTCGAACGAGCCGTGGTCGGGCCGGGCCGCGGTCGGGTACTACGACTACGAGATCGGCAGCCTCGCCGCCGCCGATGCGGGTGACATCCGCAGCAATCGCGTCGGCGCGGACGGCATGTACCGGTCGGATTTCGATTTGCTCGACACCATCGTCGGCATGAGCTATTCGGGACTCGACCCGCGCTGGCCCGTCACGCTGAGAGGGAATTACGTCGTCAATACCGGGGCGATCGACGAGCGCGACAGCGGCTGGGCCGCCGATCTCTTCGTCGGCCGCGCGCGGGAGGGGCACTGGCGTTTTCGCTACGGCTACGCCCGGGCGCAGACCGACGCCGTGCTCGCCGCCTTCTCGCAGAACAACATCCGGATTCCGACCAACTACCGACTGCATACCGCCACGGTGGACTACCGCTTAGACGCGAGCAGAGCGATGAACCTGACCTTCTTCC
The DNA here is from genome assembly GCA_009908385.1 of Gammaproteobacteria bacterium. GTDB lineage: Bacteria > Pseudomonadota > Gammaproteobacteria > Xanthomonadales > Wenzhouxiangellaceae > Wenzhouxiangella. Next base: position 5,237 of record JAAAPE010000016.1, on the reverse strand, counting down.
GGTATCGACCCTTGGAAGAACAAGCCGAAGCGGCGATCACCGGTTGGCAGAATCGCTTCCGCCTGAACCTGCTGTTCAGCTTCTGAGTACGCCCGGAGAAGAAGCCAGACTTTAGCCGCCTTTCAAGCCGGATCCGCAAAGCGGCACGACCACGCTTCGCCCTTCGCCGCACAAGTCCGGACGCTGCAGCAACGCGGCGGCCGATACGGCGGCCGTGGTCTCCACGAAGAACCCTCGCCGGGCCAACTGTGCTCGCGCATCGCGAACCGCCGAATCGGACACCGTCATGATCTCACCGTCGGTTTCGCGCACTGCCCGAAGAATCTCGTCGCCTCGGGGCGGCGCGGCGATCGCGATGCCCTCGGCGGCTGTTTCCCCGGCGTCGCATCCGGCCACCGTCTCGGATCCTTCTTCCCAGGCGCTCGCCAACGGAGCGCAGGCCGCCGCCTGCACGGCCACGATACGCGGCAGGCGATCGATGCAGCCGGCCGCGCGCAGCTCGCGAAACCCTTTCGCCGCCCCCAGAACGAGGGTCCCGTTTCCGACCGGAAGCACGATCGAATCGGGCGCCCGTCCCCCGAGCTGCTCCCAGATCTCGTACGCGTAGGTCTTTGTGCCCTCATAGAAGAAAGGGCAGTACACGTGACTGGCATAGAACGCATCGCTGCCCTCGACGAACGCCATCGCCGCCTGCGCCACGTCGGCGCGCGACCCGTCGATCCGATGAACCTCGGCACCGTGCATCGAGGGCTGCGCCAGCTTCGACGGGGAATTGGCAGTCGGCACGAAGACATCGCAGCGCATGCCGAAGAACGCGGCATAGGCGGCGACCGCCGCTGCCGCGTTGCCGCTGGAATCGACGGCGCAGCGATCGACGCCCCAGGAGGCGGCGACGGCGAGCATCACGGCGGCACCGCGATCCTTGAACGATCCGGTCGGAGACATGTATTCGACCTTGGCGTCGAAGCGAGCCCGGCCCAGGGTCAAGGGCACCAGCGGCGTGCCGCCCTCGCCCAATCCGACGTAGTCTTCGGGCGCGTCCGGCAGCACTTCTCGATAGCGCCACAAGCCCCAGGGGCGGCTTCGAAGCGATCGCGGCGACGGCGACGTCTTTGCATCGGCCAGCGACCACAGCGAGCCGTCCCCGGCTCGAATCTTGTCGGGCCCTGCCTCGGTCTTCGAGTCGCTGGCGGACCGGTATGAGGAAAACAGGTCTTTCATGGCGCGGATTCAACTCCTATTTCGGTACTGGAAGGACGCGGGGTGCGCGTGGCGACCGGCTAGAAAACTGGCGCAATTACTTCGTCGCGACCCGAACCTCGAACCCGAATCCCGCGAGGATTTCGAGAATTCTTTCGGCATGCGCTTCGCAGCTTTCGCCTCGTCTCAGCGTCACACGGGCGGTGGTGGCGTCGAATTCGATGGCATCGATCCTCGACGCGAGGTCTGCATCGATTTCCTCGAGTCGCTCGCGAATGGCTGCCACCGCCTCGCGCGTGCGCAACTCGGGCTTGTAGATCTTGCCCACCGTGGTGCTGGGCATCGATTCCACGATACGAATCGAGCGCGGCCAGGCCGGGCGCTCGGCGACTCGGTCCCGAGCGAACCGGGCGAGTTCGTCGATATCGACTTGCGCGCCGGCGCGCGGCTGAATGTAGGCGACGGGCACCTCGCCCGAATGGGCATCGGGCCGGGCCACCACGGCGACCGATTCGACGTCGCCATGCTCATAGAGCGCGTCCTCGATCATCGCGGGATCGATATTGTGACCGCCCCGAATGATCAAATCCTTGGCCCGTCCCTGGATTCCGACATAGCCCGCTGCATCGATGTTTCCAAGATCGCCGCTTCGAAGCCAGCGTCGACCATGAGGGTCTGTCGCCCAGGTGCCGGCTTCATGGGCTTGCTGCAGGTAGCCCGCGAAAACATTGGGACCGTCGATCACGAGCTCGCCGATCTCTCCGTCATCGCAGAAGCGCTCGATCGTCCCGTCTGCATCGATCTGCGCGGCGGCGACTTGCTGGTAAGGGAGACGGAGGCCGACACTTCCTGGCCGTCGCCGGCCGTGTCGCGGGTTGACCGTCGAAATGCAGGTTGCTTCGGTCAGACCGTAGCCCTCGACGAGCGGGATTCCGTAAACCCGCTCGAACTTTTCGTGGACATGCGCCGACAGCGGCGCCGCCCCACAAAACGCGTATTCGATGCCGTGGCCGCCGTTCGGCGGCGGAAGGCTCAGCAGGGCATTGAATAGCGTCGGCACGCCGCTGAAGACGTTGACCTCGAAATGCCGGCAGATCGACCAGAACCGTTCCACGACGCCGTCTCCCCGGTATCCCTGAGGCGTCGCGAGCACCACGCTGGCTCCTCGACCCCACGGAGACAGTCCGAGGATCAACGCGGCATGGGCGTGGAACAGCGGCAATCCGCAGAGCACGCGCACCGATTCGTCGATATCGCTGACCGTCGCGCCCGCCCAGGCGTTGTAGACCTCGTTTCGGTGGGTGCGGCGCGCCAGCTTCGGCGCGCCGGTCGTTCCCCCGGTGTGGAACAGCGAAGCGGTGTCGTCCGGCGATATCGCGCGGCCGCTCAGCAATCGGTCGTCGGGCTGCTCGGTCAGGAGCCGATTGAACGATGCCACTCTCGGCCCCGACCCCGAAGCCGTCCGTCGCGACCGCCAGGCCTTCAGTCGCAGCAGACGTCTGGCGACCGGCCCCGTGTGTTCGCTCAGGTTGACTTGAAGAACCGTTTCCAGACTCGGAACCGTCGCTATCACGCTCGAAATCCGCTCCCACAGATCGGTGCCCGGCGTCGGCGCAAGCGCCACGAGCAGCTTTGTGCCCGCCGCACGCATCAGGTCCGCCATGGCTTCGGCCTCCAGGAGCGGATTGATCGGGTTGGCGATCCCGGCCGCCTCGGCCCCCCAGAGCGTGAAGTGCGTCTCGGGCAGGTTGGGCAACACGAAGGAAACGACGTCGCTGTGGCCCACGCCCAGGGTGTGAAAGAGATTGGCCGTCTGCACGATCTTGCGGAAAAGCGATCGATGCGTCCAGAGCCGGGCGCGCCGATAACTGCGAGCGCTCAGGAAGAACTCGAGCGCAGGCGCCTCGGGATTGAGCGACATGCCGCGCTCCAGCATGGCCAGAGTGCTATGCGGCAACCCGCGCTGGTCGAGTGGTATACGCTCGATGCGGCGGATATCGTCGATATCTCGGACCCGTTCCGGCCGTTGAGTACCCGGCTCTCGACCGTCTCGATTCTCGGACATCGCTCAGGCTCCCATGATCGATCCGCCGCACACGCGCAGGACCCGGCCATTGATCCCCCGCCCGGCCGGGGATGCCAGGAAGAGCGCCAGCGCCGCAACGTCTCCGGGCAAGCCCGCTTGCCCCAGCGCGTTCATTCGACGCGCGACGCTGCGGATCAGCCAGGGCATCGAGCGCGTCAGCCCGGTTTCGATGAACCCCGGTGCGATGGCGTTTACGCGGATCGAGGAGCTCTCGAGCTCCCGGGCCAAGGCACGGACGTGACCGATCAGGCCCGCCTTGGCGGCCGCGTAATTCGTCTGTCCGACATTTCCCGCGATTCCCGCGAGGGAGGACAGGCACACCAGGCTGCCTCCGGGTCGCACGAGGTCGGAGGCCAGCAGCGCGCGGTTGATTCGGGTCGGCGCCGCCAGGTTGACGTCGATGACCTCACGCCAGTCTTCGGACTTCATTCGCGCGAAGGTCCGGTCGCGCAACATCCCGGCGCTGTGGACCACCGCGTCGCAACCGCCGAGCTCGCCGATCCGATTCACCAGCGCATCGGTCGCGTCCTTACGGCTCAGGTCCAGCGCCAGCCAGTCGAGATACGCCTGCCGCGAACCGCGCGGCGGCGGCGATGATTCGAGATCGACGCCCACGATTCGCGCACCCCCTGCCGCCATGCGTTCGGCCACGGCATGACCGATGCCCCTCGCTGCGCCGGTGACCAGCACCGTGCGACCCTCCAGAGTCGCAGCCGTCTGTCGTGAAGCGGGTTCCGCTTTCGACGGTTCGTCGATCTCGATCACCTGAGCGGTGACGTAAGCCGAGTGCGGCGAGAGAAAGAACGCGACGGCGCCATGGAGCGCTTCGCTACCTTTGGAATCAGTCCGCAGGAGCTGAACGGTGGTCCCGAAGCGGCCCGATTCGCGCGCCAGGCTGCGTGCGAAACCGGTCATGGCCGATTGAACTTCCGCCGAGAAGCCTTTATCACAGTACTGTTCGGCGAGGCCGAGGATGACGATCCGGGCGTTGGCGTCAAGCCGTGACGTCAGCGGCCTGATCTCCTGTACCAAAGCATGCAGGGACTCGAGCGACGACATGGCACGTGCGTCGAACACCAGCCCGTGCCATCCTGATCCTCCGTCGCGGGCGCTCTCGGTCTCCGGCATGGCCGTTTCCAGCGTCGCGCCCTGCGCTTTCAGCGCATCGACGAGCGCCCCGGACGGTTGCTCACAAGAGGCACTGGCCAGGAGCACTCGGCGGTCCTGGAGATTCGCGGTCGCAGCATCCCAATGCCCCCTGACCAGCTCCGGCGGGGCCCGAAACGGACCGGCAAGCTTGCGAAGTGCGCGCGGGATACGCACACGACTCTGAGAGGGCGGATTTGGCATGGGATGGACCCGATCGGTTGATTTTCCTATTGGGTATAATATTCGCTATAGGAAATTTTTTTCAAATTCATGCCAATCAAACCCGACGGATGGTTCATAGCCAGGGTGGTCAGCGGCTTCGATGCGGACGACGAAGCCGGATGGATTTCGACGCCTGTCCGGCGCCCGGTTCCGACCGGTGCTCAACCGCCCTAGCGACCCGCCCCACCTGCAACTTCCCCCGGTGCAGGCTGTTTCCCGGAGCGCTCCTCGACCGCATCGTTGAAGCCGTCCATGAAGCCGTCGATGAAGGGCTTGGCCAGGAAGCCGCCCGCGAACCCGAGCAGCACGAAACCGAGAATCTTCAGGAATTCGATCAGTCTGTCCCTGGTTTCCGCCATGGTCGAAATCTCCTCTTGGGCGATCGTGTCGGCAGTTGGCGTCGCCGTCTGGACGACCATCGCCGACTGATGTCAGGCTAACGCTGGGCCGTGAAGCCCCGATAATCGTCCAGCGCGTCGGCCAGGCCGGCCTCGTAGAAGCGTTTTCCGTGTTCCGGCGTGGCCCGGTGGGGTTCGGAACCGATGCGGCCGTCGGGAAAGTGCTTCCGGTAGTCGGCGGC
>JAAAPE010000063.1 GCA_009908385.1 Gammaproteobacteria bacterium | reverse complement strand
CGGCGCGCGTGAGCGCTGGGCCTCGGCCACCATCTGCACGATCTGCGACAGCACGGTGTCGTTGCCGACCTGCGTGGCCTCGATGACGAGGGTGCCCGAATCGTTGACCGTCGCGCCGATCACCCGGTCGCCGGAAGACTTCTCGACCTTGACCGGCTCGCCCGTGATCATGGACTCGTCGACGTTGGAGCGTCCCTCGACCACCTCACCGTCGACCGGCAGCTTCTCGCCGGGGCGCACGCGCAGCTTGTCGCCGATCCGGACGTCTTCCAGGGGCACGTCTTCCTCGTTGCCTTCCGAATCGATGCGCCGCGCGGTGGTCGGCGCCATGCCGAGCAGGGCGCGAATGGCCTGGCTGGTCTTCGAGCGGGCCTTCAGTTCCAGCACCTGGCCGAGCAGGACGAGCGTGACGATCACGGCAGCCGCTTCGAAATAGACGCCCACGGTGCCGTGCTCGTCGATCATCGTGGCTGGAAAGATGCTTGGCGCGACGGTCGCCACCACGCTGTAGACGTAGGAGACCGACACACCCAGAGCGATGAGCGTGAACATGTTCAGGTTCATGGTGCGCACCGAAAGCCACCCGCGCACGAAGAACGGCCAGCCGGCCCACAGGACGACGGGTGTGGCAAGCGCCAGCTCGAGCCAGAGACCGACGCGATGCGGAATCAGTTCGGTCATGCCGGGGAAAACCATCTTGCCCATGGCCAGGAACAGCACGACGGCCGACAGCGGCACGCTGACCCAGAAGCGCCGGCTCATGTCGTCCAGCTCGGGGTTGTCCTCCTCGAGGGTTACGGTGCGCGGCTCCAGCGCCATGCCGCAGACGGGGCAGTCGCCCGGCTCGTCGCGGACCACCTCGGGATGCATCGGGCAGGTGTATTCGGTTTTCGTCGACGGGCCCGACTGCGCCTTCTCCAGGGACATTCCGCATTTCGGGCAGTTATCCGGCTCGTCGGATTCAACGCCGGGACACATCGGGCAGTAGTAAGCCTTGTCGCCCGAGGGCCTGGCGCCGCCGTCCCCTTGCCCGGAATGGCAGCAGTGTTGTTCGCGTTCACTCATTCCAATCTCCCATCAGCGCCCGTAGCGCGTCAGCACGTCGATCAGCTCGTCGATGCGTTCGTTGGGCCTGTCGGTGTGACCCTTCGCCAGCTCGTCCTGGATGCAATGCTGGACATGCGTTCGCAAGACGCCGTCCTCGACGGCGCGAAGCGCGGAGCGGGCCGCTCGAAGCTGGGTCAGGATGTCGACGCAGTAGCGACCCTCGTCGATCATCCGGATCACCCCGTCGAGCTGACCCCGGGCGCGCTTGAGGCGCTGGAGCTGGTCGCTGTGAGAGGGATGTGTTTCCATGAACCGAAGTATACCCCCGTGGGGTATATAGACTCAACTCGAATCGACTTCAGGTTTTACATGAATCAATTTATTCAATGCTTTATGAACACGTCCAAGAAAATGTCTTAGCATGTTTCACGGACAAGACCGGGGTATCTGGCCACCCCTGGAGAAGACGTCGACGACCGGGCGTGCCTCATCGTCCGTCCCGCGCCGTTTCAAGAAGGCCCGGCAGGTCGTCGACCTCGATCAGGTCGGCGCCTCTACTGCGCCAGTCCCGGCCCTGGTCGAGGGTGTCGACGCCGTAGACCGCCCATCGCCACGGACCCGTCCAGAACGGGCGCCGTCCGCCCGCGCGCCCCGCGCTGACGAACAGGAAGTCCGGCCGCAGGCTTCGCGCCATCAAGCGATGGACGATCGAGCGGCGGCGCAGGACCCAGCCGATCCGCTCGACCCCGGCGTCTCTGGCCAGTACGGTGGCGCGGCGATCGAAGGACAGGAAAACGCAGGGGCAGTGCGCTTCCCGGATTCGCTCACAGACCAGCTCGACGGCGCGGCGCCTGCCAAAGCGGCGGATGCTGTGGCGCTTGAGTTCGACGAAGGCCGTGGTGCCGGGAAACCGGCCGATGGCCTCGATTGCCTCCTCCAGGGTCGGAATGCGACCGCCGCCGACCAGTTCCAGGCTGCGCAACTCCGCCAGGCGAAGCGCGGTCAGGCGGCCGTCGCGGCCGGTCGTTCGCCGCAGTTCCTCGTCGTGAAAGGCCACCGGCCGGCCATCGGCGGAGATCTGCACGTCGATCTCGACGAAGCGGGCGCCCGCGTCCAGCACGGCGCGAATGCCCTCGAGGCTGTTTTCGGGATGGCGGGCCGGCCAGCCCCGGTGGGCAATCAGCCATTCACGGGCCGACTCGCTCATTCACCGCGACCGAAGCGCTCGGCGAGGTAGCGTGCCAGCCCGTCCTCGAGCGCGACCTTGCCGGTCAGGAAGTCGCCGGCGAGATCGAACAGTGGGTAGTCGCCGCGCGGCAGCAGTTCGAACTCGCGCACGCGCTCGATCGTGTGCACGCCCTCGCTGCGGATGAATTCGTCGTCGACGATCACCTGGTCGGTTCGTCCCGTGGCCAGGTCGGTCCCGATCCGGCGATGGTGGGAGCTGGGGCTGGTGGCGGTGGTGACCAGGTCGCCCAGCCCGGCCGGCCCGTGCGCGGTGGCGCTGCGCCCGCCCATCTTCTCGACGATGCGCCCCAGCTCCGCGACGGACTCGGCCAGCAGGAAACCGCGCATGTTGTCGCCCAGCTTCAGCGCATCGGCCGCACCGATCAGCGGTACGAAGACGTTCTTGAGGATGACCGACCAGCCGGCGCCCCGAACGTCCTCGTCGGTATCGAGGTACAGGCGGGTGTCCGAGAAGAGCCGGGCCACCGCCCGGGCGTCCGGGGTGGTGGCCGCGAGCACGGCGAAACCGGCACGACCCTCGCTCAGGTCGTCGGCGATCATCGGGCCGCATATCAGGCCCCAGGCGACGCGGTCGGCGAAAACGGCTTCGAAGATGCTCGAAGGCGGATGGCCGTCGGCATCGAGCCCCTTGGCGATCGACAGGCACACCGCGTCGCGAGGGAGATGCCCGACCAGCCGCTCGGCCAGCTCGCGATGCGGATGGGCGGGCAGGGCGAACAACACGACGTCCTGCCCGTCGCAGGCTCGTTCGAGCGCGACGCTCTCCTCGCCGGTGTCGGGATCCCGTTCCCAGATGGTGAGTTCGTGGCCGGACAGGAGTCGTTCGAACATGCGCCCCATGGCGCCGTGGCCCAGGATCAGGATGCGTCGTATTGGCATGGCGGTCAGGTTCCCCGGTCAACTCAGTTGTAAACGACGTCGACTATAGCAATGTCCGCTCGCGGGACCGGGTTAGCTGGAGCAGCAGCGGGCAAGGCGCCGCGCTCGTGCTGCCTCAAGACTGTTCAACCAACGCCTTCCCTTACCCCACGAAAGCGCGTTCGAACACGTAGTCGCCCGGCTTGCCGATCGACGGGCTCGCGGTGAATCCGCGGGCGTCGAGCAGCTCCCGGAAGTCCTTGATCATCGCCATGCTGCCGCAGAGCATCACGCGATCGTCGGCGGGGTCGATGTCGGGCAGGCCGAGGTCGCGGGTCATCTGCCCCGAATCGAGCAGCGCCGTCAGGCGTCCCTGGTGGCAGAAGGGGTCCCGGGTCACCGCCGGGTAGTAGCGCAGGCGATCGCCGATGATCTCGCCGAGAATGGGGTGGTTCGGCAGTTCGTGGTCGACGTGCTCCCGGTAGGCGAGGTCGCGGACGTGGCGCACCCCGTGGGCGACGACCACGGTGTCGAAACGCTCCCAGGTCTCCGGACCCTTGATGATCGACAGGAAGGGCGCCAGTCCGGTGCCGGTCGAGAGCAGGTAGAGACGCTTGCCGGGGTGCAGGTCGCTGATCAGCAGGGTGCCGGTGGGCTTTCTCGAAAGCAGGACTTCGTCCCCGATCTTCAGGTGCTGCAGCCGGGAGGTCAGGGGCCCGTCGGGCACCTTGATCGAGAAGAACTCCAGTTCCTCTTCCCAGGACGCGCTCGCGAAGGAATAGGCGCGCATCAGCGGCTTGCCGTCGACGGGCAGCCCGATCATGATGAACTGACCGCTTTCGAATCGCAGTCCCGGATCGCGCGTCGTACGGAAACTGAACAGGCCCTCGTTCCAGTGGTGGACGCTGACGACACGCTCGCGGCGGAATTTGTCCATGGGTCCAGGTGCTCGACTGTGCAAAGCGCCGAATCCTAACGCATGAATGCGAAGTATTATTGTTTTAGATCAATCTGATGTATCGAGACCGTTCCGGGCCGGTCCTGGAGCACCTCGCCCGACGACCGGGCGAGGGCCACCCGCTTCACGCCGCCCTTGACTGCTGGCCGCGATTGCGGCCCCGTCCGCCGCCGCGCGCCGACTTCTGTCCGGCAGAGTTCCTGGCGCCGCGGCCGCCGCCGCGATTGCCATTGCCCCGTCCGCCGCCGTTGCCCCGTCCGCGTCGCGCAGGCGTCTTGCCGGCCTCGCGGGAAAGCGGCTCGGTCGGCTCGTAGCCTTCGACGCCGTAGGTCGGGATGTCGACCCGCACGAGCTTGCGAATGTCCTCGAACAGGCCGTGCTCCGAGCCGGCCACGAGGGAAACCGCCAGGCCGTCACGGCCTGCCCGGCCGGTACGGCCGATGCGGTGCACGTAGTCTTCCGGCACGTTGGGGATGTCGTAGTTGACCACGTGCGGCAGCTGGTCGATATCCAGTCCGCGCGCGGCGATGTCGGTGGCGACCAGCACCCGGATCCGGCTCTTCTTGAATTCGCTCAGCGCCTTGGTTCGCGCACCCTGGCTCTTGTTGCCGTGGATGGCGGCCGCCGGCAGGCCGTCGGTTTCGAGCTGGCGGGCGAGGCGGTTGGCGCCGTGCTTGGTGCGGGTGAAGACCAGCACCTGCTGCCAGTTGTTCGAGCCGATCAGCCAGGACAGCACTTCGCGCTTGTCCTTCTGGTCGACGCGGAAGGCCTGCTGGGCGATGGCCTCCACGGTGGAGTTGGGCGGCGAGGTCTCGACCCGCTCGGGATTCTCCAGGTAGCTCTGCGCCAGCTGGGTGATCTCCTTCGAGAAGGTGGCCGAGAACAGCAGGGTCTGGCGCTTCTTGGGCAGTACCTTGACGATGCGCTCGATCGCCGGCCGGAAGCCCATGTCGAGCATGCGGTCGGCCTCGTCGAGCACCAGGAACTCGATCCTGGACAGGTCGACGGTGCCGCGCTGCATGTGATCGATCAGCCGGCCCGGCGTGGCGACGAGCACGTCGACGCCGCGCTGCAGTTTGGTGATCTGCGGGTTGATGTTGACGCCGCCGAAGATCTCGAGCGAGCGCAGCTTGATATGCCGGCCGTAGGCGCGCAGGTTCTCGTTGACCTGGGCGGCCAGTTCGCGCGTCGGCGTGAGAATGAGCGCGCGCGGCTGGCGCTGGTGGTGCGGCTGCTCGCTGAGGCGATGCAGGAGCGGCAGCGTGAACGCGGCGGTCTTGCCGGTGCCGGTCTGGGCGCTGGCCATCACGTCGCGGCCGGCCATCACGAAGGGAATGGCGCGTTCCTGGATCGGAGTCGGGCGGGTATAGCCCTGTTCGCCGACAGCATGCAGCAGTTCGGCCTTCAGGCCGAGGGAATCGAAACTCATTGTATTTCCTTGTATGAACCAAGGCGAAGAAAAGCCCGTCAATCGGGCGAGCTACAAATCGGGGAGAGGCCTTGGTCTACATGCTATCCGCGAGAGGGCACCGGTTTGTCCGCCGCAGGTATGCGCAACGGCCGAGTGCGGGCGCACAATAGCACACTTCAAGCAGGGCGAGCGTGTTTTGTAGGAACGGGAATCGAGCGATCCATCCGAAAATCACCCGGACGTTGATGGTCATTCCCTGTCTCCCCGTGTTTTCCCTGGTTGGAGGTCCTCAACGACAAGTGACCCGCCAGGCGCATTCATGCAGGGCGGTGAGGCCCCGTTCAGCGAAGCCCGGATGCTCGGCCAGGACATCGCGACGCTCGAGCAATTCGAATTCGAAAGCCGCGCAGGCATCGAGCTCATCCGGCATCACGCTGAACGGCGGGCCGTCCATGGCGTCCTGCGCGTACTCGAAAGTCACGAGCAAGCCCGCCGCATCGTCGGCCAGCAGGCTTCGCAGGTGCACCAGGTAGGTCTGGCGCATGGCCGCGGGCAGTGCAACGAGGGCGGCCCGGTCGTAGAACCGCGGATAGGGGGAATCGGCCTCGAAGTCGAAGAAGTCGCCTTCGTGAATCTCGACCTGTCCGGCCTGCCAGCGTTCGAGGGCACCGCGCGCTTCGCGATCCGGCTCCTTGCCCCAGTCACGGTAGAACGCTTCGATCGCGCCGCCGCTGAGCTCGATTCCGACCACGTCGTGCCCGCGCCTCGCCAGCCAGCGCAGGTCCAGGCTCTTTCCGCAGAGGGGAACCAGTACCCGCTGCGTGCTCGAACCGGATATTTCACTCCAGTGACGGTTCAGTGCCCAGTGGATGTCGGATCGATGAAACCCGATTTCCCCGCGGTGCCAGCGCTCGTGCCAGAAATCCTTTTCCACGGTGACCGAAAACTCCCTGATTTATTGCTGACTTGTCGCGCCGCTGTCGACCGACGCACCGGCGCGAAGGTTTCGAATCAATGACGGGCGATGCAACACGGCCGTCATATTCGCGTCACCGACATGCAACGAAGCATCTCTAACCTAGCGTGCATCGATCAACGCGACACACACGAAGGGTGGAGCATTCATGCACAGGCGAGTCTATCAACCCGGCCTGCTGATCGGGTTGCTGCTGTTTCCGCTGCTCCTGCCGGCCCAGGCGGAGGGTGAAGGAAATAACCTCGAGGCGCTGGCCGAAGAGCTGGTGCGCATCCGCGGCGAAGTCGAGTCGCTCAATACCGAACTCAACCGTAAGCAGGAGAATCATCGCAACGAAATGAGCTCCCTGGCCTCCCAGAAGGGAGAACTGGAAGCAACGTTGCGTCGCGAACGGCTGCGCGTCGACCAGCTGGAAGAAGATCTGGCCCGTAATCGCGAGCGTGCGGCGCAGGCGGGTATCGCTGGAGAGTCTCTCGTGCCGGTCGCCCAGGAAGCGATCGCCTCGCTGCGCGGGCATATCGAAACCTCGCTGCCCTTCAAGCCCAAAGAACGCCTGGCTGCGCTGGATGAAATCCAGACCCAGCTCGAAAGCGGCGCGCTGGCGCCGCCGCGCGCCATCAACCGCCTGTGGAGCTTTTACGAGGACGAATTGCGCCTGACGCGCGAGAACGGCCTCTACAGCCAGGTCATCACCCTCGAGGGCGAGCAGGTGCTGGCCGACGTCGCCCGCCTGGGCACGGTCGCCATGTACTTCAAGACGCGCGACGGTGACTACGGCCAGGCCCAGCGAAACGGCGAGGACTGGCGCTTCGCCGAACTGGATGATCGCACATCGATCCAGCGCGTCGATCAGCTGTTCGAATCCCTCAGGAAGCAGATCCGAACCGGCTATTTCGAATTGCCCAATGGCGCCATCCGGCTGGAGTCCGAATAATGAGTTTCCAAGTCTTTCGAGCATTCTGCCTGCTGGCCGTACTCGTGCTGTTCATGCCCGCAGGGGCGCAGGAAGCGGAACCGGAGATCGCCACCGAAACGGGCGAGGCGGGCGCGGAGAGTCAGGCACAGGCCCAGCCGGCCGAGGAAGCCGGCGAAGAGTCCGCGCCGGTGGCGGCGCAGGCGCCCTCGCTGGAGCAGGCCTACCAGAAGGAATTCGCCTTTCTGCAGGGCCAGAAGCGCGACCTGGAGCGGCGCATCGCCGATTTCGAGGCGGCCAGCGAGGCCGATCTCGAGCAGCTGCAGGTCGATATCCGTTCGCTCGAGCGCCAGGTGGTCGAGGCAACCAGCCGCGGAGATCGACTCGAGGACCAGGTGTTCGAGTCCGAGCGCTCGGTCGAGTCCGCGCGCGACAACGTCAATCTCCTCGCCAACACCTTCCTGCAGGCCGAAGCGAC
>JAAAPE010000133.1 GCA_009908385.1 Gammaproteobacteria bacterium | reverse complement strand
GCCTGGCGCTGTTCGGCGCCGCCATCGCCTGCGCCTGGCCGATCGATGAAGACCGCGGCCACCGGGCCGCAGATAGCTGGAAGGGGTGAAGGTTTCAGGGTTCAGGGTTCAGGTCGGCAACCGAGAGCAGTGCGGGGCGGCATTGCCGCGCGCCCCGGTGCTAATCTGGCGAACGATACTTTCTGTCTGTCACGGAGTCATCGCGGCAAAGCCGCCCACCAAACCTGCGCGGCGGCCGCCTGAAACCTGAAACCTTTTCCCATGCGCATCGTCAGCCACACCTGCTCGAACACCGAAATCGTCTGCGCGCTGGGCCGGGCCGGTTGGCTGGTGGGCGTCGACGACCACTCCGACCATCCCGCCAGCGTCGTCTCCCGGCTGCCGCGCATCGGGCCGGACCTCGACGTGGACGTCGAGCGGATTCGTACGCTCGAACCCGACCTGGTGATCACCTCGCTGACGGTGCCGGGCCACGAACGCTGTCTAGAGCGGCTGGAGGCGGCCGGATTGCCCTTGCTGGTGACCTGCCCCCACACCCTGTCGGACGTCGCGTCCGACATCCGCCGCATTGGCGAGGCGATCGATGCCCGGGAGAAAGCCGATCGACTGGCGGACCGGCTCGATGCCATCCGGACCGCCGATCCGCCCGAGCACGCACCCGTCCCGATCCTGGTCGAATGGTGGCCCAAGCCCGTCATCGTTCCCGGCCGGCATTCCTGGGTCAACGAGATGCTGCGACTGGCCGGCGGCGTCAATCCCTGGGAAGAGCGCGACGCCGAGAGCCTGGAAGTGGATAGCGGAATGGCGCGGGCAGCGGCGCCGGAAGCGATCGTGATGAGCTGGTGCGGCGTCGAAGAGGCCAAATATCGCCCGCACGTGGTGAAGCGGCGAGCGGGCTGGTCGAGCATCCCGGCGATCGCCAAGGACCGGATCTTCCCCGTCAGCGAAGCCTGGCTGGGGCGACCGGGACCGAGACTGATCGACGGCATCGAGAAGCTGCGCTCGGTCGTGTCGACGGTCAGGCACGGGAGGTGACGAACGCCGATTCCCCAGCTCGACCGGGGCCCGGGCGGCAGCTGGTGTCGACCCGCCGATCCGCAGGGTAGAATACGCGCCCATGACGCAACCCGACACCGAAAAGCGCCCTTCCGTGGGGCTGGTCTCCCTGGGCTGTCCCAAGGCACTGGTCGATTCCGAGGATATCGTCTCGCGACTGCGCTCGGAAGGCTACGATATCGTGTCCGGCTACGAGGACGCCGACCTGGTCGTCGTCAACACCTGCGGATTCATCGACTCGGCCAAGGCCGAATCGCTCGAAAGCATCGGCGAGGCCCTGGCGGCCAACGGCAAGGTTCTGGTAACCGGCTGCATGGGCGCAAAGCCCGAAGACATCACGCGCATTCACCCCAAGGTGCTCGACGTTACCGGTCCGCACCAGGGCGAAGCCGTGGTTCGTTCCGTCAATCGCCACCTGCCCAGGCCCCACGACCCCCGCTTCGACCTGGTGCCGCCGGGCGGACTCAAACTCACGCCTCGACACTACGCATATCTCAAGATTTCAGAGGGTTGCAACCATAAGTGCAGTTTCTGCATCATCCCGTCGATGCGCGGCCGCCTGGTCAGCCGACCGCTCGGAATGGTGATGCGCGAAGCCGAACAGCTGGCCGAACGCGGTGTCCAGGAACTGCTCGTCATCAGCCAGGACACCAGCGCCTACGGGGTCGACCTGAAGTACCAGGCCGACTACTGGCGCGATCGCGAGTGGCAGACGCGACTCTACGATCTTTGCGACGCACTGGGCGAGCTGGGCATCTGGGTCAGGCTCCACTACGTCTACCCCTACCCCCATGTGGACCGAATCATCGAGCTGATGAACGCCGGGCGCATCCTGCCCTACCTCGACATCCCTTTCCAGCATGCCAGCCGCCGGGTACTCAAGGCCATGCGACGGCCCGCCGCGTCCGAGAACACGCTCGAGCGAATCCGAACCTGGCGAGCACAATGCCCCGAGCTGGTGATCCGATCGACCTTCATCGTCGGCTTCCCGGGCGAGACCGAAGCCGATTTCGAGCAGCTGCTCGGATGGCTCGACGAAGCCCAGCTCGACCGCGTGGGTTGCTTCAAGTACTCGCCGGTCCGGGGTGCGGCGGCCAACGACCTGCCCGACGCGGTGCCCGACGAGGTCGCCGAAGAACGCTGGCATCGCTTCATGCAGCACCAGGCCGGAATCAGCGCTCGGCGCCTGCAGCGCCGGGTGGGCGGGATCGAACCGGTCCTGGTCGATTCCATGGAAGGCGATACCGCGATCGCGCGAAGCTACGGCGACGCGCCGGAGATCGACGGCCAGGTGATCGTCGCCCACGCCGGCGATGCGACTCCCGGCGACGCCCTGGACGTGAAGATCATCGGCTCCGATGCCTACGACCTGCATGCCGAGATGGCCGAAGCGCCGGAACTGAGGCCGGTCGATGCCCTCTAAGTTCCAGGGAACGAATTCTCAAACAACCAACGATGGAGAACCAGAGTGAAATACACCGTGTTGAGCATCGCCGTTCTGGCCCTGGCGGTCGGCTGCGGCCAGCAGGAGGAAGCCCCGCAGGAAGAAACCTCCCGAACGGCCCAGCAGGAGGAAGCGACCGCACAGTCTGGACGTGAAATCCGGCGTGGCGACAGCCGCGAGGAACCGCAGCCGCTGCCGCGCCGCGACGAGGTCGATCCGGAGAAGAAGATTCCGGACATCGAAGGCGGCGCGCAGGAAGACGGCTACGGCCTGACCATGGTGGTCGACGGCTCCAGCCCGCAGGCCTTTCAGGAGAGCCTCGAGTTGATCGCGATGGACACGACGTCCGAGCAGTACCGCCAGCTCGATTCGGCCCTGCGTTTCCTCGGCACCTACGACAAGAACGCGTGGTCGGGACTGCCCAACCTGTACCAGTCGCTCGACGGCCTGACCGGTGAGGAGATCATCGAGCGGGCTCGCGAGTTGCGCGACTCACGTCGTCGACAGTAAGACCTTGGGGAGGCTTGCAGACCCGCCGGACCCTCGCCCGGCGAGTCTGCTTCCTCGTCAGTGGTGGTGCCAGCCGTGGCTTCGGCCCAGGCTTTCGATGTATTCCATCGTTTCCGGCACCCAGGCGTCACCCCCCTCGCGCTCAAAGAAGAACGGCTCGCGTTCGACCGATGCCGGCGCGACCTGGTGCATGCTCGATGCATCGTACAGTCGGCCGTTGAGCATGGTGTAGACCACGTTCTGGCTCTGTTCGATATCCGACAGCACGTCGCCGTCGATGACGATGAGGTCGGCGAGCTTGCCGGCCTCGATCGAGCCGATGTCCTCGCCCATGCCGAAGTACTCGGCGCCGTCGATGGTGGCGCCGCGCAGCGCTTCCCAGGGTGAGAATCCGCCCTGCACCATCGCCCACATTTCCCAGTGCGCCGCCAGCCCGGCGAGCTGGCCATGGGCGCCGATGACGACCGGGATCCCCAGCTCGTTGAAGGCCTTGGCCTGCTCGGCCACGAAGACGTGGTTGTAGTGGTCATCGGGCGCCGTCTGGCGACGAATCGAGCGCGGATACACGATGAACTTGGGCACGAAGTCCAGCAGGCGCTCGTTGTTCCACACCTCGTAGCGGTCGTAGAAATACTCCTCGCCCATCAGGCCACCGTAGGCCACGACAAAGGTGGGTGAATAGACGACCTCGGTCTGGCGCCACAACTGGCGGATATCGTCATAGGCGGTCTTGACCGAGAGGCTGTGCTCGATACCGGTGTGCCCGTCGACGATCTGGTTGAGGTTCTGCTCCAGGCGCATGCCGCCCTCGGGCACGACCATCACGTCGAGGTTGCGGCCGGCCTCCAGCACCTGCTGGCGCTGGTCGCGCCGGAGGTAGTTGTAGCTCTTGACCGAAATCGCGCCCAGTTCCTTCTGGCGCCGAACGTGGAATTCTGCGTCCTCGTAGGCATTCACCTTCGCGGTCGCGCCCGGCGCAATGGCGCCGTAGAGAATGCGACCCGTCGACCAGATGCGGGGCGCGAGCACCTTGCCGGCACGCTGTAGCTCGGCCATCGAGAAGATGGCGGCATTGTCGTTGGAGGGGTCGTGGATGCTGGTGACGCCGAAAGCCAGGTTGGCCATTTGCGACCAGTTCTGCTGGGGCGTAATCTGCCGGCTGCTCATCGGTCCATGGGCATGCGCGTCGAACAGGCCCGGCACGATGGTCTTGCCGCTTACATCGATCGTCTCGTAAGCGTCCGGCACTTCGACCTGGTCGGCCGTTCCGACCACCTGGATGCGGTGGCCTTTGACCAGGACAATGCCGTCTTCGATGATTTCCGTCTCTTCACGGGCGTTTCGCATGGTCACGATCCGGCCGCCCACGAGCGCGATGCGAGCGTCATGGCGGTCGGACTCGACCTCGAAGCCCAACTCGAGCCCGTCGGTCTCCGGCTCGGGCAGCTCTTCCGGAGCACCTTCCAGGAAGGCGAAGGCGTCGCTGAGTTCCCGCTCGTAGAGCGTCGCTCCGTGCGACCAGCCGATCGCGTCGCCGTCCCGGGTGAAATGCAGGTAGTCGCCCGCCCGCGCCGAAACCCGGCGTACCGGGAAAGCCGTGACGTTGCCGCCCAGCGTGACCTTGCCGCCGGCCGGGAAGAACGGGGCGACATAAGCGTTGTAGTGTTCGGTGAACGCCACCCAGCGTCCGTCGGGCGAGACCTGGTATTCGGTCACCCACTCGCCGGCCAGGTGCTCGCGCGGGTCGTGGCCCTGCAGGTTGACGCTGTTGAGCGCCAGGCCCGCATCGCTGCCCTGCGAGAACAGGATGCGCTCGCCGTCGGCGGAGAACTGCGGATTGCCGCCCGAATCGTGGACACGGCGCATGCCGTCGCCGCCGGAATCGGCTACGTACAGGCCGGTGCGTTCCGACCAGGCCGGCGAGGTCAGGTAACCGCCGGTGGTGCGCACGAAGACGACCTGTTCGCCGTCGGGCGAAAAGGCGGGCTCGATGTAGTGCCCGGGCTCGTCGCTGACCACGCGAGTACGGCCGCGGCCGACCGGTGCGATGCGCACCGAGCCCAGTTCCTCGTCGTGCCAGGTGGTGTAGACCACGTGTCGTGAATCGGGCGAGAAGCGCGGATAGAACTCCCAGTGCTCGTCCTGGCCGGTCAGGCGGCGATGCCGGTCCCGCTCGAGATCGTGCAGCCACAAGTAGCCCATGGCCTGGTAGACGGCATGGCGGCCGTCGGGGCTCTTCTGCGTCCACCGGGCCATGCGCACGGGGAAGGTGTCCGGGGACACCTCGACCGTGCGCTGCAGGGCCGGATGAATCTTCTTCTCGGCCACGACGTGGACGTCGATCGGCTCGTGCGAGCCGTCCGTCCCGATACGGTGGAAGCGCCCGCCGGTCCAGACCACGATCGACTCGCCGTCCGGCGTCCAGGAAAAGCCGGGAAAATTGCCCATGTCGCCGGAGGTTTCCTGCTTGTCGCGCTCGAGCTCGGTGAACAACGTGCGCTCGATGCCCGACTCGAGATCCTTGACCATCAGTCGCGAGGTCAGCTCGGTGGGGTTGCGGCGCACGAAGGCGAGCTGGCTGCCGTCCGGCGACAGCACCGGGCGAATGGCTCCGCCCGGTCCGGAGACGACCGTTTCGGTCTCACCGGTTTCGCGGTCGAGGCGCCTGATGGCGAAGATGCCCTGGTTGGCGTCCTTGTTGTATTCCCAGACGCGCCCGGGCGTCACGTCCTGGCTGAAGTAGACGTAGCGGCCGTCGGGCGAGAAATCCGGCTCGGCGATGTTCTTCTGGGACTGCTCGCCGTGCGGGCGATCGACCAGCATGACGCCCTTGCCGCCGCCACGGTGATACATCCAGATCGAGCCGGCCGGAATCGAGCGCTGCGAGACGTAGCCCTTGCGCGCGGCGATGTAGTCGCCGTCCGGCGACCAGGCCGGATTGTGCAGGAGGTGGTCGCTCTCGTCGCTGACCTGCTGCAGGTTGGATCCGTCGGCGTCCATGATCCAGATGTTCTCTGCACCGTCGCGATCGGAAACGAAGGCGATCTTCGTCCCGTCCGGGCTGTAGCGCGGCTGGAAATTCCAGGCCAGGTCGCCGGTCAGCGCATTGGCCTCGCCGCCCTCGATCGAGACGGTGTAGATGTCACCGAGCATGTGGAAGACCAGGGTCCCGCCGTCGGGGCTGACGTCCACGTCGGACCAGGTCACTTCCTCGGTGTCGATGGTGATCGTCTCCCAGTCTCCCGGCGGTTCGGTCACCGACCATTCGGCATCGGGGGCTTCGTTACCGTCTCCGGCCGGCGGGGCCTCCTCGGCCAGAAGTGGCAGCGGCAGCAGCAGTGCCGATAAAAGTATCCAGGACGTTGGGGTTCGCATGTGCTTGTGCTTCCTTCTGGGTCTGGGGTTCAGATAACAGGGGAGTTAGGTTTCAGGTTTCAGGTTTCAGGTTTCAGGTTTCAGGTTTCAGGTTTCAGGTCGGCAGCCGAAGGCGGTGCGGGGCGACACTACCGCGAGCTGCCTGTGCCAAGCCTGAAGGATTCCGCTCTTCGGGTTGCCCGACTGAATCGCGGCGAAGCCGACCAGCAAACCTCCGGGGCTGGCGCCTGAACCCTGAAACCCGAACCCTCGATAGTCAATTGTCCTCCGAATCCTTCCGCGCCGCTTCATTGGCTACACCATGCGGGACGTGCCCGGTGGCGACTTCTCGGCTGGCGGCGTCGGTGTGCAGGGTCTGATCGTCGAAGAAGATGTCGGCGCCGAAAGAGCGCAGGAACGGCGTCTTTTCCCGGCCGCCGAGAAACATCGCCTCGTCGATGCGTATGCCCCAGGCCCGCAGGGTCAGGATGACCCGCTTGTGCGCCGGCGCCGAACGCGCCGTGATCAGCGCCGTGCGGATGGGATTCTCTTCGAGCGGATAGGCCGCCTGTATGCGCTGGATGCCTTCGAGCACACCCTTGAAAGGGCCGGCCGCCAGCGGACTCGCGGCCTGGGCGCGTTCGCTGCTGGAGAAGGCCTCGAGGCCCTGCTCCTTGTAGATGCGCTCGGCCTCGTCGGAGAAGATGACCGCATCCCCGTCGAAGGCCAGCTTGAGCTGCTCAGAGCGATTCTCGCGGATCGCCGTCGGCAGGATCGTCGCCGCCGCGTAGCCGGCGATCAGTACACGCCTGACGTCGTCTTCGTTCGCCGAGAGGAACAACTGCGCCCCGGACGGCTCGATGTAGTCGGCCGGACTGGCCCCGTTGGTGAAGACCGCCCGCTGGACATCCAGGCCGTAGTGCTCGATGGCGTTGAAGATACGAAGCCCCGTGTCGGCACTGTTGCGCGACATCAGCACCACCTCGACGCCCGGGTGATCCATTCCGTCGTTGTTGAGCCGAAGCAGCTTCTCGGCGAGGTGAAACGCCACACCCTTGCCGAGAATCTCGTCCTCGCGCTGGCGCTGGTACTGCATGTAACGTTCCAGGCCCTGTTCCTCGAAGACACGGTGGGATTCGTCGAGATCGAACAGCGCCCGGGACGAGATGCCGATGATCAGGGGACCCGGCGGATCGGCTTCGCTCGAGTTGGCGGGTTTGGCGGACATGGACGGGATTATAACGGCAGGGTTGGGTGGTGAGCTGGTTGGCTGGTTGGCTGGTTGGCTGGTTCGGCCGCCGAGAGCATTGAGGGGCGGCACGGCCGCGAAGGCCTGAAGCCAACCAGTCAGTGTCCACCGCTCATTCCGCGGCGAAGCCGCCCTATCACGCGATCCGCGCCGAACCAGCAAACGAGCAAACCAGACAACCAGCCAACAAGCTAACCGGCCAACTTTTTACTGAAAGAACTGCTCCGACAGGATCCGTTCTTCCAGCGAATGCTCGGGATCGAACAGCAGTCGGTGCGTCGTGTCTCGCTGCAGGCGCACGTCGACGCGGGTCACGTTCCGGAACTCGTCGTAGTCGGCGGTGGCGCTGACCGGGCGGCGTTCGGGCTGGCGGACCTCGAAACGGACCTCGGCCG
>JAAAPE010000097.1 GCA_009908385.1 Gammaproteobacteria bacterium | reverse complement strand
GCCGTCGAACAGGTCGAAGGCGAAGCGGCGGCGCGCTGCACCGGCGGACTGGTGTGCCCGGCCCAGAGAAAGCGCGCGCTCGAGCATTTCGCCAGTCGCGCGGCGATGGATATCGACGGCCTGGGCGAGAAGGTCATCGCCCAGCTGGTGAACGAGGATCTCGTGCACAGTCCGGCCGATCTCTACCGTTTGAGCCGTGACACGCTGGCCGGCCTGGATCGCATGGGCGAGAAGTCGGCCGACAACCTGGTCCAGGCGCTGGAGGACAGCAAGCAGGTCGCCCTGGGCAGGCTGTTGTTCGCGCTCGGAATCCGCGAGGTCGGCGAGGTGACCGCCCGGGCCCTGGCGAGACACTTCGGTACCCTGGACAAGCTCGCCGAGGCTTCCGTCGACGACCTCGAGGCCGTTCGCGACGTCGGCCCGGTCGTGGCCCGGCACGTGCACGCCTTCTTCGGCGAGGCGCACAATCGCAAGGTCATCGAAGCGCTGCTCGAAGCCGGTGTAAAGTACGAAGCGGAAGAGGCGGCCGCCGATGCCGATGATCTGCCCCTGGCGGATCGCACCTATGTCCTGACGGGATCATTGTCGGGGCTCACGCGGTCCCAGGCCAAGAAGCGCCTGGAAGCCCTGGGTGCCCGCGTGACCGGCAGCGTTTCGAAGAACACGACGGCCGTCATCGCCGGAGACGGCCCGGGCTCGAAGCTAGACCGTGCAAACGAGCTCGGCATCGACGTGCTCGACGAGGAAGCGCTCGAGCGGCTGCTCGACGAACACGGCGGCTGACGGCTTCGAGGCCGGTCTTGTTTCAGGTCAAGACAGGCAGGCGCCGACTGTCACAGAATCAGGATTGGCAGCGACAAGAACCATCAACCCAGGAGGACAGACATGAACCACCCGGTCAAGGAAATTCTGGTGCCGGTCGACGGCTCCGAGAACGCCAATCGCGCCGTTCGCTTTGCCGCGGGCATGGCGTCGGCGCTGGACGTGCCGATGCGGCTCTTCTATGTGTTCCCGGCCGCATCGGTCGAGGTCATCGGCATGGCCGGCATGTCGCGCGACGATATCGACCAGGCCGCGCAGGCCGCCGCACAGCGCGCTTTCGACAAGACCCGCGAAGCGCTGGGCGACGATGCGCCCGGTGACATCGAGGAAGAAACGTCCATCGGCGACCCGGCCGAGGAGATCGTGCGTTACGCCGAAGACGATCCCGGCGTGATGGTCGTGATGGGCCGCCGCGGCCTGTCGCGCATGAAGAGCCTGGTGCTCGGCAGCGTCAGCGACAAGGTCAGCCGACACGCGAAGAGTCCGGTGACGATCATCACCTGATTGGCTTGCGTGTGAGGTTTGGTGTGTCCGCCGGGGGAGGTGCCCCCGGCGGACGGCATTAAATTCGAAATTCGAAGCACCAAATCACAAACAAATTCGAATGATCGAAATTCGAATGTTCTAAACGAAACCGGCGTAGAAAGTTCTTCAACAAAAATCCCGCGAGCGGTTGTCCAGCTCGGCCAGCCATGAATCGAGGCTGTCGATGCGCTCGGCCACCAGGTGGCAGACGCCCTCGACGTTCTGCAGCTTGCCGTGCACGCGAAGGATCCGTCCGCCGAGCACGGCCTGCCGATAGCGTTCGAGCAGTTTCGGCCAGACCACCACGTTGATGATGCCGGTCTCGTCTTCGAGCGACAGGAAAACCACGCCCGAGGCGGTTCCCGGGCGCTGGCGGTGGGTGACGACGCCGGCGGCCGCCGTCCGCCGTCCGTCGGTCTGACGGGGCAGGTCGCTGGCGCGAAGTACCTGCCGGCCCAGCCGGCGTCTCAGCAGCTTGATCGGATGTCGCTCCAGGCTCAGCCCCAGGCTGGCGTAATCGTCGAGCAGCTCGCTCCTGGCGTCGGGCAGGGACAGCTGCACCGGGCGTTCGCGGATTTCGGCGCCGGCCAGCAGGTCGCCCTGCTTGCGTGCCCCGAGCGCGGCCCAGCGGGCGCGATGGCGGTGCCCGGCCAGGCCTTTCAACGCGCCCGCGTCGGCCAGCTTCCGAAGCGCGCCGCGGTCGAGCCCGGCCCGCTCGGCCAGGTCGTCGACGCCGCGGAAGGACCCCTCGGATCGTGCAGCGACGATCCCCCCGGCCACGTCCTCGCGAAACCCCTTGATCATGCGCAGACCGAGTCGAATCGGTGTTTTGGTGTTTTGGTATTTTGGTGCTTTGGTGGTGCGGTCCCGACATGCGCGCGTTTCGTTTTGAACATTAGAATTTCGATCATTCGAATTTGTTTGTGATTTGGTGCTTGGTGCTTGGTGCTTGGTGTTCGGTACTTGGTGCTCGCCCTCCAGCGTGCAATCCCAGTGGCTGTGGCGCACATCCACCGGCAGCACACCGACCCCGTGCCGCTTGACGTCGTTGATGATCTGGGCCGGGGCGTAGAAGCCCATCGGCTGGCTGTTGAGCAGCGCGCAGGCGAAGGCGGCCGGGTGGTGGCATTTCAGCCAGGAGGAGACGTAGGTGAGCAGGGCGAAGCTGGCCGCGTGCGACTCCGGGAAGCCGTACTCGCCGAAACCGCAGATCTGGCGGTAGATGCGTTCGGCGAATGCTTCCGAGTAGCCGCGCTCGCGCATGCCCGACATCAGCCGTTCCCGGAAAGGCTCCAGGCCGCCGCGCCGCCGCCAGGCCGCCATCGCCCTTCGGAGCTGGTCGGCCTCGCCGGCGCTGAAGCCGGCGGCGACCATGGCGATCTGCATGACCTGCTCCTGGAAGATCGGCACCCCCAGGGTGCGCTCGAGCACGTGCTTGAGCTCGGCGCTGGGGTAGCTGACCTGGTCGGGCCGCGCCCGGCGCTCGAGATAGGGATGCACCATGTCGCCCTGGATCGGCCCGGGACGGACGATCGCCACCTCGATGACCAGGTCGTAGAAGCAGCGCGGCCTGAGCCGGGGCAGCATCGCCATCTGCGCGCGCGATTCGACCTGGAACACCCCCACCGCGTCGCCGCGGCAGAGCATGTCGTAGGTGGCGGGATCCTCACGCGGAATCGTCGCCAGCGCCAGTCTGCGCGTTGGCTGGTTCGCTGGTTCGCTGGTTGGCTGGTTGCGGCTCGCGTAGGCCGGGGTTGCATCCGCAACGGACAGGACCGCGTGTGTTTCGTTTCGAACATTCGAATTTCGATCATTCGAATTTGTTTGTGATTTGGTATTTGGCGCTTGGTGCTTGCCGTTGATCAAATCCATCGCCTTGCGGATCACGGTGAGCATGCCCAGCGCCAGGCAGTCGACCTTGAGCAGGCCCAGGGTCTCCAGGTCGTCCTTGTCCCACTGGATGATGGTGCGGTCTTCCATGGCGGCGTTTTCCACCGGCACCAGCTCGTGCAGGGGCGTATCGGAGATGACCATGCCGCCGACGTGTTGCGAGAGATGGCGCGGAAAGCCGATCAGGCGGTCGGTCAGCCCGAGGAAATGCTTCGTCAGCGGCGCATCCGGATCGAGGCCGCATTGCCGCAGGCGCTCGGGCCAGACCTCCGGCTCGTCCCACCAGGCCAGTGAGGCGGTCAGGCGGTTGACGCGTTCGGGCTCCAGGCCGAGGGCGCGCCCGACGTCCTGCATCGCGCTGCGCGGACGGTAGCAGATGACGGTGGCGGCCAGGGCGGCTCGCTCCCGGCCGTACTTCTCGTAGACGTACTGCAGGACTTCCTCGCGGCGCTCGTGCTCGAAATCCACGTCGATGTCCGGCGGCTCGTTGCGTTCCTTCGACAGGAAGCGTTCGAACAGCAGCTGCTGCTTCGAGGGGTCGACCTCGGTCACGCCCAGGCAGTAGCAAACCGCGGAGTTGGCCGCCGAGCCGCGTCCCTGGCAGAGAATGCCGCGCGAGCGCGCGAACACCACCAGGTCGTGCACCGTCAGGAAAAAGGCTTCCACGCCCATGTCCTCGATCAGGGCCAGTTCGCGCGACAGCAGGGCCTGAACCGGCTCGGGGACCGGCTCGCCGTAGCGCTGGCGGGCACCGGCCAGCGTGAGCCGGCGCAGGTGCTGGATGGCGCTCAGCGGTGCCGGCGCCAGCTCGCGCGGGTAGTGGTAGTGGAGGGCGTCGAGCGAGAACCGGCAGCGAGCGCTTACCCGCAGGGTTTCGGCCAGCCAGTCGGCCGGGTAGAGTTTCGCCAGTACCTCGCGGCGGCGCAGGTGCTGCTCGCCGCTGGCGGCCAGCGCCAGGCCGCAGTCGGCAACGGGACGGCCCAGCTCGAGCGCGGTGAAGACGTCGAGCAGGGGCTTGTCGTGGCGGGTCGCCAGACGGACGTCGCCGCAGGCCAGCCGCGGAATGCCGTGCCGTCGGCCCAGCTCGTCGAGCTCGCGGAACCAGTCGCGTTCCCCGGGGGCGAGCAGTCGGGTGGCGCCGATCCAGAGGCGGCCGCTGAAGCGTTCCCTGAGCCAGGCAGTGTTGCAATCGAGCATGGAAGATCCCGGCTCTTCGGCCGGGACGACACGCGCAAGTGGGTTTCTCCCCACTTGCCGTGTCGGCTTCCAGATCGCCAGCACCCCGTCGAGCCCTTCGTCCAGGTCCCCCGGCTCGACCCGGTACTCGCCCTTGCCGGCGCGTCGCCGGGCGCGGGTGATCAGGCGGCAGATCTGTCCGTAGGCGCTGCGATCGGGCGCGAGCAGCACCAGGTGAAGCGCGTCGAGGTGGAATTCGCTGCCGACGAGGAGGGCCACGCCGTGCTCCCGGGCGGCCTCGTGGGCGCGCACCACGCCGGCCATGGAGCATTCGTCGGTGATCGCCAGCGCCGAATAGCCGCACTCGGCGGCGCGCCGCACCAGCGCTTCCGGATGCGCGGCCGAGCGCCGGAAGCTGAAGGCGCTCAGCGCGTGCAGTTCGGCGTAGTCGGGGATTGGCGGGATGCTGTCGACCAGGACGGTCTCCTCCATGGACTCGTGAATTCGCAGGGTTTGAGAAACTATAAACTTATACAGTATTCTGTTGCATCCGGACGGAGCCTGCAATGTCGGTACACGCCTCACTCGAACAACTGCTCAATCGCCGTCCCGACCTGTGGCGCGGACGCGCGCGACGATCCCTGCCGGTGGCCGCCACCGGCCTGGGCTGGCTCGATCACGGGCTGCCCGGCGGCGGCTGGCCGCTGGGGCGCCTGACCGAGCTGCTGCCGCGCCTGAGCGGCTGCGGCGAACTCGGACTTCTGCTGCCGCTTCTGGCGCGCTGTACGCAGCGGGCCGAACCGGTGGTGCTGGCCGGCCCGGCCCTGGTGCCGGGGCCGCAGGCGATGGCGAGGGCGGGCGTGGTGCTCGAACACCTCGTCGTGGTGCGCGAAGCCGATGAGGCGCTGTGGGCGGCCGAACAGTGCCTCAAGAGCGGTCTGTGCGGCAGCGTCGCGGTCTGGCCCCCGGCCGGCCGGGTTGCGGAAAAGGCCGTGCGCCGCCTGCAACTGGCCGCCGAACAGAGCCCCGGGCCGACCTTCGTGATCTATCGTCCGGACCAGTCGCCTCCGCCGTCCGTGTCGGCCCTGCGTCTGGGTCTGCGTCCCGGCCCCGAGATCGAGGTGCTGCGCAGCCCGGCCGGGCCGATCGATTCGAAGCGCCTGGGCCCCGATCCCGAGCCCGTCATCGAGCTGGAGCGCTATCGTCGTCATGCCCGGTCCGCGCAATGAAAGGTGGCTCGGGCTGTATTGCCCGCAACTGCCGCTGCTGGCAGCCTGGCAGTGCGATCCGCAGGTGCCGGAGCTGCACGCCGTACACGGCCATGACCGAGGGCGGCACGTGATCCTGCACGCCGGCGCGGCCGCCCGCCGCGCCGGCGTGGCGCCGGGCCAGCCCCTGGGTACGGCACTGGCCATCGCACCGGCCCTGCAAAGCCGGCCGCGTCATTCACGGGCCGAAGCGTCCCTGCTCGAACAGCTGGCACTGGGCGCCTGGCAGGCCAGCAGCCACGTGGTCCAGGCGCCGCCCGACTGCGTGCTGCTGGAAATCGCCGGCAGCAGGCGCCTTTACGGCGGGCTGCGCCCGTTGGTCGAGACCCTGTGCGCGAACCTCGAGCAGCGTGGCCTGCCGGTACGGACCGGCTCGGCGCCGGTGCCGGTCACCGCCCGCCTGTTCGCTCTTCACGGCCTGCATGCGGCCGGCCGCGGGACCATGCGCGAGAAGCTGCACGGGCTACCGCTGAGCGCCCTGGCTCTGGACGACAGCCAGGCACGGGCACTGTCGGGCTGTGGCCTGGATCGCGTGGCTCAGCTGCTGCGCCTGCCGGCACCCGAGCGGGCGCGACGCTTCGGCCCGGAACTGAATCGTCGCCTGCTGTGCCTGGAGGGACGCCAGGCCACTCCGCTAGCCGCCTGGCAACCACCCAGGCGCTTCCGGCTGCGCCTGGAACTGCCGGCGGCCAGCAGCGACAGTTCGGCCTTGCTGTTCGTGTTCCGCCGCGCGATCGGGCGCATGGCGCACTGGCTGGATGTTCGTGATCAGGCGCTCACACGGCTGCGCGTGTCGCTGTATCGCGAGGACGGTGGCGGCAGCATCCCGCTCGAGGTCGGTCTGTCGCGTCCCGGTATGGACGAGGAGAGATTGCTGGAGCTGCTCGCCCTCAAGCTCGAGGACCTCGAACTGCCGGCGGCCGTGGAGGCCGTCGAACTGAGCGCCGACAGCACCGACGAACACCGCCCCCCGCAGGCGGACCTGTGGAGTGGCAACAACCGCGGAGACGCCTGGCCGGCACTGCTGGACCGGTTGCGCGCCAGGCTCGGCGAGCATGGCCTGTCGGGTCTGGCGCCAGAGCCCGAGCATCGCCCCGAAAAAGCCTGGCGCTGGGTCGCTCCGGGTACCTCGTCGCACTGCGAGGACGATCGGCCGCGACCGACCTGGCTGCTGCCCGTCCCTCGTCCCTGCCGGCGCGAGAACCTGCGGCTGGAGGAGGGCCCTGAACGCATCGAGGTCGGCTGGTGGGACGAGCAGGCGTGCCGGCGTGACTACTTCGTGGCCCGCGATCGCCACGGGCGCCGGCTCTGGGTCTTCCACGAACACCGGCCGCGCGAAGGCTGGTTCATTCACGGCCTGTTCGACCAGGCCTGAGGGTCTTTGATGCGCCGGAATGATACTTCACTCCGGCATCAATTTCGGTTAACGTGAATTACGGGAAGGGTAGTAGTCAAAGGATATGATGGGGATCTAGAATTGGCTGACATCCTGATCGTCGATGATCATGATCTCGTTCGCACGGGATTGAAAAACATACTCGCTGGTGAAAACGATTTCACGGTGGCCGGAGAGGCGGCGACCGGAGAGGAGGCAATCCAGCTGGCCCGCAAGCTCGAACCGGACCTGGTGCTCATGGACGTGGGCCTTCCGGGCCTGTCCGGCCTCGAAACCACGGAGCGGATACTCAAGGCCCAGCCGGATATCCGGGTAATCGTGTTGACGGCGCACAGCGAACCGCCATTGCCCGCCCGGCTGCTGGACTCCGGAGCCTCCGGTTACCTGACGAAAGCCTGCGACGCCGGCGAGCTGATCCGGGCGGTACGCCAGGTGGCCGGCGGAGAGCGCTACATCGGGGCCGACATATCCCAGCAGCTCGCCATTTCGCTCCTGCCGGGCACGCCGCAATCACCGTTCCAGGACATGACCAGCCGTGAACTGGAGATTGCCCTGATGCTGACCCAGGGCATGAAAATGCAGTCGATCGGCGAGGTGCTCAACGTCAGCCCGAAGACGGTGGCCACCTACAAGTACCGCATCTACGACAAGGCCGGCGTGAGCAGCGAAGTCGAGTTATTGCGGCTCGCCTTGCGTCACGGCCTGGTTTCGGCCGACGTCTAGACCAACCGGGGAAATGCAGGCCGCAGCGAAGCGAGGCTCACCCCGCTGCGGCCCGCGCCGGTTCAGTCCGAGTCCTTCAGGCGGTAGATGCCGCCACCCTCGGCGACGGCGCCCGAGTCGCGGCTTCGTTCCCTGGCGGCGTCCTCGCGTCGCTTGTCCTGGTCGCGCTTGTCGTCGCCGCCATCACGAGGCTTTCCGTCCTTGTCGCTTCCGGAGCCAGCGGACTCCTGTCGCGCCTGGCGGTCCGGCTTCTGACCCTGTTCAGGCTTCGGTCCCTGCTCGGACTTCTGGCCTTGGTTCGGTTGCTGCCCCTGATCCTGGTTCTGCGCAGCGCGGCTACGGCGC
>JAAAPE010000153.1 GCA_009908385.1 Gammaproteobacteria bacterium | reverse complement strand
CGGCGTGATCTGCGGCGGCATGACCTTCACGCCGGGCTTGAACGTGATCGCCGAAACCGATGCCTCCGAGCGGCCGATCGTCGCCTACTCGTCGGTCTACCCGGTCGCGCTGATCCTGGTGATCGGCCTGGTCCAGCTGATGTACCTGGCGATCGTGACGCTGCAGGGCTGAGGCAGCCCACGCTGGGCCCACTCCCTATCGATTGCGATCGCTTGGCGGCGCCCCTGGCCGCGGAACTTTCCGCATCGGCTACCTGGCGCTGCAGGACCGACAGGCGTATAGTCGGTAGGGCAGCAAGGGGTTTTTCCGGCCCCTGAGGCCGGGGGAGGCGAGCGATGTCGTTATTCTCCGAAACCGGGCGCGGCCTTTGTGCGGCGCTTCTAGGTTGTCTCTTGACAGTGAATGTCCTGGCCCAGGAGGTTCATGTCTTCGATCAAGGTCAGCCCCAGGACGGCAGCACGATCCTGAAGGAGACCGGTCCCGACGAGTCGGTCAGGCTGCTGGTCATACCCGTCGTTACCGCAGACACCGCTTTCGATCCGGATGCCAACGAACTGGACGCGTTCTCGCCGGGTCTGAAGGCGGACCTCGAAAGCCGTTTCGAGCAAACGGACGACTTCTGGCGCGAAGCCTCGTATGGTCAGGTAGGCGCAACGGCCAAGGTCCTGCCTCGCTTTTACCATATGCCCAGAGGCCAAGAGTTCTACGTCAATCCCGCCTTTCAGGACGTACAGATCCGAACCGATGCGCTGGCTGTGCCGGTGGACGTCCCAGCGGGTCAGTTCAAGATCAAGGCTCGTTTCACCAGTTCCGACACTACGACCTACACTGTGTCGTTCGAAGCCGGTGACGGGCCGTTCGCTACGCTCTCGGACCTTCGCGACCACATCAACACGCAGCTTGGCACCGATCGGCTTGAAGCGGTCAGCGATGGATCTCGTCTCAACCTGCGTATGGAAGCGCGACGCGTCAGAGCAGGGTCCTATGTAGTCATCGACTGGGACGGTTCGGATGACGATGTGCTTGAAGCCCTGCGCCTGGACGCGCCTGCGGTTGATGAGCCCGCGGGAGAACTGACGGGTCGTGTGGGCGCCTGGCCGGTCAACGTCACAGTCAATTCCGAGCTGACGCTGCGAATTCTTCACGAGGACGGTGCAACCGAAGATTTCGTCTGGGTCATCTCCGGCGGATCGAGTTATGCCGACGCTTCGGCGTTCGCTGCTGCCCACAACGGCGACCTCGCGGACGCCGGCATCAGCGTTGACGGCGATCGCGTCGTTTTCGATCTGTCACCTTCCTCCGCCGAGGCCATCGAAGCGATCGTGGTCGAGGCTTCTAGTTCGGTTTTTCCTCTGGCCGACCTTGGCCTGGTCATGCCCCGGATACAACACGGCCTGGTATCGAGTGCGGCGACAAACACCGTTCGGGGTAATCGCCGGTTGATACTCGGCCAGGCAGTTGCCGCCTACATGCTCAACGAAATGACTCGTGACCATGGGTCAGACGACATACCCGATATTGCTTTCGATGCGGGCAACGAGGCGGCGCTGACCGACGCCTTCCAGGAGAACGTGGATTACGACGGCACCCCGGACAAGCCTTTCAATAGCTACGTTGTGGTCTTCCTGGATATCGTCGGCAAGCGGGCGGGAGCGAGCGGCGGGTTTATCGATGCCGGCGTCGACGATGGCGGCTACTTGTTCACCCACCAGTCCTACGGCACCATTCAGATCATATACGCGGGAACGAGCGTCGGGACGGTTGCGCATGAGACGGGCCACAACTACGGGTTTCCGGACCTCTACAACAACTCGCCTGGGAACTATGATCCCAACCTGCTCTATCCCCGCTCCTGGGACATCATGCATCAATCGGCCCTCAATCAACCTGGTGCGTGGGCCAAGTTCCAGCGCAGCGACTGGCTGGTGAACGACGGCAACGTCATCCAGTCCTTCCCGATGCCCGATATGCCCGGAACAGAGTCCAGACGTTATGCGATCACACCGCTGGACTTTTCCAGGGCGGATTATGACGACGGACTGACTGGTGTCCCCGGCGACGTCGATGCAGTCACCAAGGCACTTCGCCTTCCCCTCGGATTCGACGAGGGATCGGAACACCATTACATGCTGCTCCAGAACCGCCAGCAGACCGCCACGTCCAATGCGGGAATTCCCATGTCGCCCGGCGCAACCGCCCGTGGCGGGCTCTATCTGACCGACACCATTACCCACAAGGTTTTCGACTACTTCACGATCACCACACGCAACTACGTGCACCCGCTGACCGATCGCGCGCCGGTCAGCAGCACGGCGGGACCGATCATCGACCGGGATCCCATGACGGATATCGCGATGACAGCGACCTACCCGGCTTATGCCGGGCTCACCATTGATCTGGTCGATGAGATACCGGGTCCGGCGGGGCTGGCCGACAAGCCGACTTATATCGTGGAGGTCAATCGTGAACAGTCGGATTTCCTCGATCTGTCGATCGAACCGTGGGGCGCGCCTCCATGGGAAACATCGGACATCTGGATCGAACACGGCGACAAGGATGAGGCCGATCTGTCGACCGAGCCCCTGCCGGGCAATGGCGAACCGGCGAGGTGGGCGGAGGACTACGATCCGGCCGCTAACGACGGCAAGCCCCTCAACTGGATCAGGGTGAGAATCAGCAACCAGGGCACCGTGGATGCCACCGATGTGCAACTCAAGGTCAAGGTAAACTCCCCCGGCGCGATGGGCGACAAGGGATCCTGGATCGAACTCGACCTGTCGGAGGCAAGAACCGTGGCGGCGGGAGGTGACACGATATTCAGCGTGCCCTGGAACCCGAAGGTCAAGGGGCATACCTGCATTCAGGTCGAGATCTTCCGGTGGAATGCTCCCCTGGGCGATCTCGATCTCACCAACAACGGCACCCAGGAAAATATCAACGACTTCCGGCCAACGGCCGGCAGCCCCTGGCATCCGAAGCCCTTCTCGGTGGATATATTCAATCCGTTCGATCAGGAGCTCGAAGTCTATCTTGAAATGTCCGGATTGCTTCCCGGGTTCTCGGTGGACTGGGATGCATCCTACCTCGTGCTGTCCCCCCGCTCGAAGGTCACCGCCACCGGCGTCATGCATATCGACGATGCCATCGTTCCCGTCCCGGAGCCCGATGGCTCGGGTGGCATCCAGTTCTATCGCATGGAGTGCCGGGAAGCGAATGCGGGGTCGAACTCGTCAGGTGACTTTACATCGGTAGCGGCTGCCGGAGATCCGATCCGGAGGGACTGCCGCAAGGTGCCAGGAAAGCCGATCCGTCAACTCATGCATGTTGCCGGACTTGCCTATGCCGGCGACTACCGGGTGCCGATCGGCGGTGTCACCTACAACGTCAGGCCGACAATCGACACCGCCATCGATGTCGACGTCACCCGGCGTGGAAGTGATGTCCTGGTGCGCGGATCGACGCGGCCGACTGCGGCGGGTCAGGATATGGAAGTCGAAGTCCGGTACCCATCGGGCCGCTTCGAGTGGATTCCAGTGCGGACTGATGCAGAAGGGGCATTCGAGGCGCGCTTCCCGCCGAAGGAGGATGGAAAGGCCAGCATCGCCGTGAACTACCCTGACGGTGGCGACTTCGCACCGGTCAGGGTTGGTGGGATGCTATTCGACCCCGAGTCGCCGGCGGATGAGGCCGGTTGGTGCGCATCCTGCCAGCAGACCTCCATTTTCTGGATCCTCAACTTTGTCCTGCTCGGCCTGGTGCTGCTGATCGTACTGATCATCTGGATTCGCCAGTCCCGTGCATCGAAAGTTTAAGGAGTTCAGCATCGGCGCTGCGCTGGTCCTCGCCGGCGCGGCATGGGGTCACGACGATCCCGAGCCCGAACTGGCCAGGGTTGGAGAGTCGGCGCCCCGGGTCGTATTCAAGTCCGCGAAAGGGCGCGTCGAAACCGCTCAGCGGCGATTCGGGCCCGGCGCCCTTCTGGTGATTTTTGCGACGCCCGAGTCGAGCGGCGAAGTACTTGCCATCAAGTCCGAATTGCGCTCGCTCCGCCAGGACGGTCTTTCCGTACTCCTCATCGATGTCGATTGCTTCTCGTCCCGCCAAGAGGCGGAAGGCTTCTGGTTGGACCGTCAGATCTTCCTTCCACTCGGGTTCGACGATGGTGGACTGTCGTCCTTGTATCAGCTCAGTGGCGTGCCCTTTGCCGTCCTGATCGATTCCGAAGGTGTGCTTCGCTATCGTGGCGGGCTGGGAAGCACGCTCCGGGACGGAGCACGCTTTGTGCAGATGGTCAGGCAGTTCCACCAGGTCGGCGTGCCGCTTCCCAAGCCCTTGCCGGTATCCGGGGCTGGATATAGCCATCTCCCGAACTGCAGAGGCGTTCGCTGAGCGATCTGACCGGAGCTCCGATCGGAGCGTTGTACACTTGACGGCATGCTGCCTTCAATGCCCCGTTTTTGCGCCACTTTGTCGCGTGGATCGCGAGGCCGCGTATGAGCAAGCCGGCTGCCTCGGATGTGCTGGTGATCGGCGGCGGGCTGGCCGGAATCGTGACCGCCCTGGAGTGCCTCCGGGCGGGCCGCTCGGTCACCCTGGTCGATCGCGACACGCCCGAGCACTTCGGCGGACTGGCGCTGTGGGCCTTCGGCGGCATGGCGCTGGTCGGCACGCCGCAGCAGGCGAAGGCGAAGATCCCGGATCATCCCGAACGGGCCCTGCGCGACTGGCTGCGCTTCGGCGAAGTCGACCGGCGCGATCGCTGGTCGCTCGCCTGGGCGAAATACTACGTCGAGCACTCGCGCACCGAGGTCCACGACTGGCTGGTCGGGGAGGGCGTGAAGTTCCTGCCGGCGGTCAACTGGGTCGAGCGCGGCCGCTTCGGCGACGGCAACTCGGTACCCCGCTACCACGTCGTCTGGGGCACGGCGCGCGAGCTCGCCCGGCGTATGATCGAGGCGATGCGCTCGGCCGATCCGGGCGGAAAGCTGACCGTGCTGCACCGCCACCGGGTGACCGCGCTCGAACACACCGGCGGCCGGGTCAGCGGCGCGCTGGCCGTCGACGAGGCCGACGACAACGAGAAGCGTCTCGAGGCCGAGACCGTCGTGCTGGCCACCGGCGGCCTCAACGGCAGCCACGAGCAGGTGCGGGCCAACTGGCCGCGCCACCGGCCGCGGCCGGCACGCATGCTCAATGGCGCCCATCCCTTCGCCGATGGCCGGCTGCACCACCACGTGGTCGACGAGTTCGGCGGTCGCATCGTCAACGCCGGCGAGATGTGGAACTACGCCGCCGGCTTCGCGCACCCCTTTCCGCATTTCGACGGCCACGGTTTGTCGACCATTCCCTGCAAGTCCGCGCTCTGGCTCGATCACCGGGGTCAGCGCATCGGACCCGAACCCCTGGTCACCGGTTTCGATACGCACTGGCTTTGTCGCCGGGTCGCCGAGCAGGAGAAGCCGTGGACCTGGCACTTGCTCAATCGCCGTATCGCGCTCAAGGAGTTCGCCATCTCCGGCGCCGAGCACAATCATTCGATTCGCGACAAGCGCTTCGGGTCCTTCCTCAAGGAACTGCTGCTGGGCAACAAGCGACTGTACGAACAGATGGCGCGCGAGAGCGAGGACTTCCTGCTCGACGAGACCCTGGGCGGCCTGGCCGTCAGGATGAACCAGCTGACCCGTTCGCAGGATATCGATCCGGGCGCACTCGAAGCCACGGTCGATGCCTTCGATGCCAATTTCTCGAAGGGCCACGCGCTCCACAACGACGACCAGATTCGGCGCATCCTGCACGCTCGCCAGTGGGGGCCGGACAAGCTCAGGACCTGCAAGCCCGCGCCGCTGAATAAAAAGGGGGCCGGGCCGTTCATCGCCATTCGCATGCAGCTGATTACCCGCAAGAGCCTGGGCGGTCTGCGGACCGACCTCGAAAGCCGGGTACTCGACGCGAGCGGCCAGCCCATACGGGGGCTCTACTGCGTGGGCGAGGCGGCCGGCTTCGGCGGCGGTGGCTGCAACGGCAAGCGCTCGCTCGAAGGCACCTTCCTGCCGGGCTGCATTCTCACCGCGCGGGCTGCGGCGCGTTCCATCAACGGCGGCGGCTGAAGAGGTGGCACGATGATCCGCAGGCTTCCGGCCACGACCGAGGACTTCCGCAAGCTGGCTCGAAAACGCCTGCCGCGATTCCTCTACGACTACTACGCCGGCGGTTCCGGCCGGGAGCGCACGCTGGCGGACAACGCGTCCGACTGGGACCGGGTCAAGCTGCGCCAGCGCGTGCTGGTCGACGTCGACGCCATCGATACCGCAACACGCCTGGTCGGGGAGGACTGCGCCATGCCGCTGGCGCTGGCGCCCATCGGCCTGGGCGGCATGGCGGCGCGCCGCGGCGAGGTCCAGGCGCAGCGGGCCGCCGACGCCGCCGGCCTGCCCTTCACGCTGTCGACGGTCGGCCTGTGCGGGCTCGACGAAGTGGCCGGCGCGGCCGAGGGCTCGCCCTGGTTCCAGCTCTACATGATCCGCGACCGAGATATCGTCGAGACGGTCATCGATCGCGCCTGGGCGGCCGGATGCCGGACCCTGGTGTTCACCGTCGATCTGCCCATGCCCGGCCCGCGCCATCGCGACACGCGCAACGGCATGGCCGTGCCGGGCCTGCGCCCGAAGCTGCTCAAGCTCGGTCAGGTTGCCGCGCGGCCAGGCTGGCTCTGGGACGTGCCCCTGCGCGGCGGGCCGATGTGCCTGGGCACCATGAACCCGCATGTCCGCGCCGCCAGCGATCCCGATTCCTTCCGCGAGTGGATCGACACGCAGTTCGATCCCACGGTGACCTGGGCCGATATCGAGTGGCTGCGCGAGAAATGGCGGGGCAAGCTGATCCTCAAGGGCATCCTCGAGGCCGGGGATGCCGAGCAGGCGGCGGCGCTTGGGTGCGACGGTATCGTGGTGTCCAACCACGGCGGCCGGCAGCTCGACGGCGTGGCCTCGACCGCGACCAAGCTGCCCGAAATCGTCCGCGCCGTCGACGGCCGGCTCGAGGTGCTGGTCGACGGCGGCATCCGCGGCGGCATCGACGTCTACCGTGCCCTGGCGCTGGGCGCCAGCGGCGTGCTGATCGGCCGCGCCTGGATCTGGGCGCTGGCCGGCGGCGGCCGCGGCGGTCTCGATCGAACGCTCGCCGGTATCCGCGACGAACTGCGCTTGGCCATGGCCCTGACCGGCGTGACGCGCATTGCCGATATCGGCCCCGATTGTCTGGACACCAAGGAATAGAGGAAGAGACGCCCATGCCCAACGGCGCGCAAGCACTGATGAAGACCCTGGCCGACGCCGGCATCGAGGTCTGTTTTTCCAACCCCGGCACGAGCGAGATGCACTTCGTGGCCGCACTCGACGACGAGCCGCGCATGCGCGCCGTGCTGGCGCTGTTCGAGGGCGTGGCCACCGGCGCGGCCGACGGCTACGCGCGCATGGCCAACAAGCCGGCCGCGGTGCTGCTGCACCTGGGCTGCGGCCTGGGCAACGGCCTGGCCAACCTGCACAACGCGCGCAAGGGCAAGGTGCCGATCGTCAACATCGTCGGCGATCACGCCACCTACCATCAGCCGCTCGACGCGCAGCTGCAGTCGGACATCGAAACGGTCGCGCGCAACGTCTCGCCGGAGTTCGTGCGCAGCTCGCGCAAGACCGAGGACCTGTGTGACGACGCCGCCGAGGCCATCGCCGCGGCCATCGGCCCGCCGGGTCGCGTCGCCACCCTGATCCTGCCGGCCGACGTGTCCTGGGGCGAGGGCGGCTGCCCCGCCGCCCCGCCCGCGTCGTCGGCGCCCGAGGCGGCCGATGACAACACCGTCGAAGCCATCGCGCAGGCCATTCGCGGCGGCGGCAAGACCGCGCTCCTGCTCGGCGGCCGCGCCCTGCGCGAGCCGACCCTGCTCGAGGCCGCCCGCATCGCCGCCCACAGCGGCGTCAGGCTATTCTCCGAGGTCTTCCCGACCCGGCTCGAACGCGGCGCCGGCCGGCCGGCGGTCGAGCGCATCGCCTATCTGGCCGAGCTGGCAACCCTGCAGCTGTCGCAGTTCGATCACCTGGTTCTGGTCGATGCCAAGGAGCCGGTGTCCTTCTTCGCCTATCCTGGCAAGCCCAGCGAGCTCGTGCCCGACCACTGCAGCGTGCACACGCTCAGCCGGCCGGACCAGGACGGACGCGCCAGCCTGGAGAAGCTGGCGGCGGCGCTGGGCGCCGAAAGCGCCGAGCCGACGCTGCAGGCGGCCGGCCGCCCGGATCGTCCGCGCGGCGCCCTGAGTGCCGAGAAGGTCTGCAAGGCCGTCGGTCACCTGCTGCCCGAAAACGCCATCCTGGTCGACGAAGCGAA
>JAAAPE010000089.1 GCA_009908385.1 Gammaproteobacteria bacterium | reverse complement strand
TCGTTTCCGATCAGCTTCCCCTTCTTTCACGACAGCCTGCTCACGAGCGGCACCTGGCGCGCTACCGCACGCGATATCTGCCGGACTTTCGCCGGCCTCAACGGCCTGCCCCGGGCAGGGGCGGGTTTCGAGATCGTCGACCAGGCCCTCGGATCCCAGGCGGCGCAGCCGGGCATCCGGAATCAGTGGGCCCGCGTCTGGTACAAGGGCGGAAGCCTGACCTCGGGGGCCACCGGCACGCACGTGCTCACGCACGCCTGGCTGCTGCAGAAGGACGGCGAGTCCAAGCCCTGGGTCGTGGTCGCGCTGGCCAACGACCCCGCCGGCGGCATCGACGGCGTGCCCATCCAGTCGGTGACCTCGCGCATCATCGAACTGATCGGAACGATGCCGTGAAGCCGGTGGGTTCCGGCCCGCCGGTGTGGGGTCCGGTGGCCGGCCCTGGATCATCGACCCGGCGGCTGGGCAGGCGCAAGCCGCAGCTTTACAGGTCGCCTAGAGCTTCTTCTTGAGCTGAACGAGGTGTTCGATCGCCCGCTCGGAGCCGTGACCGTGCACTGCGTCCATCGACCGCGCCAGGTAGCGGCGCGCTTCCCCCCGCTCGCCCAGGTCGAAGAGCAACTCGACCAGGCCCGCGACCAGCTCCGGATCCTTGCCCCCGGTCAGGCGGACGGCGCGTTCGAGCGCCCGCCGGGCCAGGCCGGGTTCGCCCAGTTCGCGGTGGAAGCGGCCCACCTCCCACAGGAAGTAGGGGTCGTCCGGGGCCAGGGCTTCCAGCCGGCGGCCGTAGCGCTGCATGGCCTCGCGCTCGCCGGTTGCGCGCTTGAGGCTGACCAGGTTGACCAGGGCGTTGACCGAATGTTCGTCGAGCTCGAGCGCGACGAGGAAATGGCGTTCGGCGAGCTCGGGCTCGCCCCGGCGCCGCGCCAGCACGCCGCGCGTGATCCATGCCGGCTCGAAACGGGCATCCATCGCCAGCGCCTGCGTCACCCAGGCCCCGGCCGCGTCGGCGCGGCCGGCGACGAGCAGCTCCGCGGCGCGGTTGTTGTAGAAGTGGGCCAGCGCCCGTTCATCGCTGATGCGGCGGCCGCGGAAGGGCTGGGCGAGGCGCTGGGCCCGCATCAGGTCGGGCTCGAAATCGACGATGGCTTTCCGATGCGGCGTGTCGACGCCGATGTTGACGTGGCCGACGCTGAGGATCGCCGACCCTTCGCGCCGCCACTGGTCGGGCACGTTGACCTCGCGCGGAAACGCGGTCAGCCCCGCCTGCCGGGCCAGCGCGATGAAGGTCAGGGTGAACGACAGGCAGTTGCCCTCGCCGTCGGCAAAGGTTTCGGCCACCGTTCGCGTCGGCGAGGCGCTGTAGCCGAAGTCGAGACCCTGGCGGCTGTGCAGGAAATCGACCAGCCTGTCGAGGCGCTCGGTGCGGTTGGTCGTGGTCGACACGATCGCTTCGCGGGCGCGATCGGCCAGCGCCTCCGGCACGGCCATGACCGCCTCCGGGTCTGGCGGCATCGGATCGTCGGCGGCGACGCCGGCGGCCAGCAGGGCGCCGATCAACCAGTTCATTCGTCCACCCCGCGCCGGCTCGTCAGGTAGACCGCGAAGCTCGCCAGCCAGTGCCCGCCGGCGTAGTGTTCGTCGCTGACCCCTTCCAGTCCCGCTTCGGCGTGGCGAGCGGCGGCAGCGGCTAGCGGCTCGCGGCGCGGATCGTCGCGCGGCAGTCCGGCGGCGATCCCCTCGAGCATCCACGCTCGCGAGAGATTGAGCCCGTCGATATGCGACAGCTTGCCGTCTGCCCGGTCGGTGACCACGGCGACCGGCAGCCAGTCCCCGTCGCCGATGCCGGGCAGAAAGCCGTCCAGCCAGCGCGCGAATTCCGCCGACGGCATCAGGCGGCGCATGAAGTCCGCTTCGGCCAGGCAAGGCGACAGGAAATCGTGCCCCGACGGCTCGTAGTCGAGCGGGCAGTCGCGGTCGCCGGCGTAGAAGTCCGAGCCGGCCCGCTCGATGATTTCCGCGAGCGCCTGCCGGTCCACCTGCCGGGCGTAGTCCAGGGCCAGGCCGAAGGCGAAGGCCGTCTGGTCGTGCTCGCCGACGCGAATGGGATAGTGCAGCTTGGGGATCCACTGCTCCATTCGTCGCACGGCAATCGCCTCGACCGGCCGCAGCCAGTCGCGCCAGCGCTCGGCCTGCGGGTCGTCCCACTGGTCGAGTTCTGCGATCAACTGCAGCAGCCAGGCCAGGCCGTAGGGCCGCTCGAAGCCGTCGCGCTCCTCCGGTGCCATGTACGCCGCCTCGGCCAGCAGGTTCGGCTCGGTCAGGTTGGCCGCGAGCTTCTCCCGCGCCCGGTCGGCGAAGTCCGCCTCGGGAAACAGCCGGGTGAGCCGCACCAGGAGCCAGTGCCCGTGGACGGAGGAATGCCAGTCGAAGCAGCCGTAGAAGGCCGGGGTCAACTCACGCGGCGGACCCACGTCGTCGTCGCCGCGTATCACGTGATGGATCAGGTTGGGGTATTCCTGGTCGACGCAGTCGAGCGCCAGCTCGGCGAAGCGCGAAGCCTGCGCCGCATCGAGCCGCCCGCCCGCAGCGCCGGCGCCGGTCGACGCGGTCACGGTGACGAGCAGGGCGAGTGCCGCAAGGCCGGGGATGTTTTGCATGGCGGATCCTCGTGGAGCTGCATGAGGGGAGCTTACCGCATGGGTCTTTGGTTTTTTCGTTGTTTCGTTTTCTGGTTTTTTGGTTTCGGCAGCCGCCGGGGGTGGTGCGCGGCTGCGCCGCGGGCCCTATGGCGCTTTCGGCACCCGGCACCCGGCACTGTAGTCCCGGACGGAGCGAAGCGCAGATCCGGGACCTTCTTGCCGGATGGCAGAGGGGTCGGATTTTTCTGATTCGTGGATCAAGGGTTCGCGACACCGGTCGCTGTGCTGGCCTCGACAAGTCAACTGCGGTTTCGCCCGGGCCCGCTTCGCGGGGTCTTGCGGTGGGTCGTCCAGGGCTTGATCTCTAGCCCCGACTGGAACGCCGCATGCGTTGGCGTCCTCGACCAGTCAAAGGCGGTTCCGGCCGGCCTGCTTCGCAGGCTCTTGCGCCGGGTAACTTTTTTCCTGCGCGAAAAAAGTCACCAAAAAACGCGCTTAAAAGACGCCGTCTGGCGTCTCGGAAATTGGACCCTGTGGGGGCTCCAGAACTCCGATTACGGCGTTGTTCGAGCCCGGCTGGATTCGCCGGGACTCCGACCCAGGCCGAAAGTGGCCCTGATCAGTATGGCTGGCTTGCGGACGACACGACACCGCGCGCTTCGCGCGCGCCTGCTTCCGGGTGGGCCAAGCCCCTCAGCCGAGAGGTCGTGGCTCCGCCAACCGAAGCCGGGGTCATCGAGGTCGTGCCGTTCTCGTGCGGTTTACGCCAAGGTCTCGCTAGTGCCACCGGAGAATGAGACCGGTTTCGAGCAACGCCGCAGTCGGAATTCTGGAGCCACCGCGAGCGCGACTCCTGCGGCCCCTCCGGCATCTTTCAAGAGCCCTTTTGCTTACTTTTTTGGTAACTGAAAAAAGTAAGTCGCCGCAAGACCCCGCGAAGCGGGCCCGGGCGAAACCGATTTTGACTGGTCGAGGTTCCCACTGCGACCAGTGGCGCGGACCCTTGATCCACGGCAGGGAGCAATAAGCCGAGACACTGCCATTCTGCAAGAAGGTCCCGGATCTGCGCTTCGCTCCGTCCGGGACTACGGTGCCGGGTGCAGAAAGCGCCAAAGCGCCCGCGGCGCAGCCGCCCACCATCCCCCAACGGATGCCGAACCAGAAAACGAAATAACGAAGCAACGAACGAACGAATAAACGAAAAAACCCCGCCATTGGCGGGGCTTTTCGGCAAAGCTGCGTGCGTCGGAAACCCTTACAGGGTAACGACGTTCGCGGCCTGCGGGCCCTTGGGGCCGTTGGTGACGTCGAAGCTCACCTTGGCGCCTTCGGCCAGGCTCTTGAAGCCCGAGCCGGTCAGGGCGCTGAAGTGAACGAACACATCGGCGCCGCCGCTGTCCTGGGAGATGAAGCCGAAGCCCTTCGCGTCATTGAACCACTTCACTGTTCCGGTTGTGCTGGACATGATGTCTTTATACCTTTTCAAAATATGATGTATGGGGACCCGGCCACACGGCCGATCCCGGTGATGCTGTAGAGTTCAGATGGCGGAAAATGAGGGGGTAGACGGGAAGGAATACTTTCAGATTCGACCACTGCTGTGTTCCGCAGCGCTTCGCACTATACGCCGGTTCGCAACAAATAGCTACATTTATTTCGAGAATCTTTCTCCGCCCCTTGCATCCGGCACCCGGGGCACCCACCATGAGTGGACTGGATGGATGGACATCCGGACGCTTACCCACCCTCGCGGACAGCTCTGCCTTCTCCATCGAAGCGGCCCCGGCCCCGGTCGGGCCGCCGCGCGCGCTGTTTGATCACTACCGGCCAGGAGGCCGCCCACGACATGAAGACCCTATTCGTTCGCAACATCCACCCCGAAACGCGCGAGAAGGACCTGCGCGAACTGTTCTCCCGCCACGGCACGGTTCGCGGCCTCAAGCTGCCGATGGATATCTTCACCCGACGCTGCAAGGGCATGGCCACGATCGACATGGAAGGTCACGAGGCGCGCGCCGCCCAGGCCGACCTCGACGGCACCGTCTTCAACGGCCAGGCGCTGCAGGTGCGTGAGGAGCGGCCGCGAGGCAAGCGCGGCGGCCGCCGATAGTGCCGGGCTCGCCGGGGTGGTAGGCTGGTCGGCGGGTATACCGCCGCCCAGTCGACCATGCCCGGTGAACTGACGCAACTTCTCCACGCGGCCAGCGAAGGCGACCAGCCGGCGCTCAACCGGCTGGTGGCCCTGCTCTACGTCGATCTCAAACAGCTCGCGCATCGCTGCCGCCGCGGTTCCGAGGCGCTGGACACCACCTCGCTCGTGCACGAGTGCTACCTGCGCTTTCTCGACAGTGGCGCACTGGCGGTCAATGACCGGGCGCACTTCTTCAATCTCTCGGCCCGCATCATGCGGCAGTTGCTGTGCGACTTCGCGCGCGAGCGGCTCGCGGAAAAACGCGGTGGTGGCGCGGTCCATTACGAGCTGCGCGACGACGACCTGGTCGAAACCCGCGAGGCGGAGCACCTGCTTTCCGTCGACCAGGCGCTCGAACGGCTTGCCGAGCTCGATGGGCCGAGGGCGCGCATAGTCGAATGCCGGTTCTTCGCCGGCCTGACCGCAGAGGAAACCGCCGAGGCGACCGGCCGCTCCCTGAGATCCGTCCAGCGTGACTGGCGGCGAGCCCGTGAATGGCTCGCGGCAAGGCTGCAGTCGTGAGCGACGATCCCCTCAAGCCCGGCGGC
The DNA here is from genome assembly GCA_009908385.1 of Gammaproteobacteria bacterium. Classification (GTDB taxonomy): domain Bacteria; phylum Pseudomonadota; class Gammaproteobacteria; order Xanthomonadales; family Wenzhouxiangellaceae; genus Wenzhouxiangella. The sequence continues at coordinate 27,419 of JAAAPE010000089.1, read as the reverse complement.
GCGCTGGAAGGACCGTTGTTCCGGCGCTTCCTCGACCGCCTCAGCGAAGCGCGCGAGCCGGAAATCGATGAGCGCATCGGCGCCTGGCGCATCGTGCGCGAACTCGGGCGCGGCGGCAGTGGTGTCGTGTTCCTGGCCGAGCGCGCCGACGGCGCCTACGACCAGCAGGTGGCCCTGAAATGGCTGCGCAGCGACCGGCCCGTGCCCGGCGGCCGCGAAGTGCTGGCGCGCGAACGTGAACTGCTTGCCAGCCTCGACCACCCCAACATCGCCCGGCTGATCGACGGCGGCGAGACCGACGACGGCATGCGCTGGTTCGCCATGGACCTGGTGCCCGGGGAAACGATCGATCGTGCCGCCGCCCATCTCGACCGGAGGGCGCGAGCACAGCTGGTGGGTACGCTGTGTTGGGCGGTGCATCATGCGCATCGGCGGGGGCTGATTCACGGCGACATCAAGCCGTCCAATGTCCTGGTCGACGACAGCGGCCGGCCGCGCCTGGTCGACTTCGGCATCTCGCGCCTGCGCCGGGCCGGTCCCGGCAGCAGCTACGGCATGACGCCCGACTACGCCAGCCCCGAACAGCGCGAGGGCGCCGAACTCACCACCGCATCGGATATCTGGCAGCTCGGGCGCTTGCTCGAAGACCTGCTCGACACCGAAGCCCCCGCCCCCGATACGGATGCCATCATCCAGCGGGCCACCCGGGACGCCCCGGAAGAACGTTACGCCTCGGCTTCGGCGATGGCCGCCGATATCGAAGCCTGGCTGGCGGCCCGGCCGGTGGCCGCGCGCAATGGCGGCTTGATCTACCGTCTTTCGCGGCTCGTGAAGCGCAACCGCGCGCTGTCGGCGGTCACCGTCCTGGCGCTGGTGGTGATTGTCGGCGGCGGCGCCTGGATGACCTGGCAGCTCGCGCTCGAGCGCGACCGCGCCCGCAACCAGGCCGCGCGCGCCGAAGCGGCGTTGGCCGACACCGAGGCGGCGCTGGCGCGGGCCGAGGCGCTGGGCGATTTCCTCGTCGACCTGCTGGGCGCGACGCGGCCCGATCGCCCGCGCGACGAACTACCGACCACCGCCGAGATTCTCGATCGCGGCGCCGAACGCGCCATGGACCCTGACAGTGCGCCGCCGGCTGAACGCCTCGACATGCTTCGAACCATCGGCGACGTCTATCGGGCCCGCGGGCGCTACCACGATGCCGAACCGCTGCTCACCGCCGCCGCCGACCTGGCGCGCGAACACGACGCGCTCTCGCCGGTCGATCGCGCCCGGGCCCTGGAACAGCGCGGCCGGCTGATGATCGCCGCAGGCGATCCCCTCGACGATGCCGAAAGCGTGCTGATCGAGGCCGAATCCGCGCTGGCCGAAGCGCCTCAAGCCTGGGAGGCGCTGATCCGGGTCCGCGTCACGCGCACCTGGGTCGAGCGCCACCGCGGGCGGCATGACCTTGCGCTCGACCTGGTGCAGTCGTTGTGGCGAAGCATGCCGCCGAGCGCCGACGTCGCCGCGTCCAGCCGCGCCGGCCTGTTCGACAGCCTGGCCGGCCTGCATCACGCCAACGGCCACCTCGACCGGGCGGCACAGTTTCGGGACTGGTCGCTGCAGGCCTTTCGGCAGCTTCCGGCCGGCGAGCAAGGCCAGGGCTACGTCGTCAGCCTGGCCAACAGCGTCGGCCTGGAACGCACGCGCGGAGAGTTCGAAAAGGCCGAGCGGCGGGCCCGGCGCGCGATCGAACTCTACGATCACATTTACCCCGAGCCGGTCGATTATCGAGCCGCCGTGCACCGGTCGCTGGCGCGTGTGCTGCTGGCGATTGGCAAGGTCGACGCCGCATTCCAGTCGCTGGCGGACTACGGTGCAGAATACGCCCTGCTGACCGGTCGCGAGCCCGGCCAATGGCCGCTGTACTACAGCCAAAGGGGCTACTTCCGGATCCGCCTGGGCGAGATCGAGGCCGCCGTGGCCGACATTCGCCAGGCCCGCGACATGTTGCGCGAGCAGGGCGGTTTCGACCGGCTCGTGATCGACTCGGTAGACCTGATCCTGGCCGGCGCGCTTTGCCGTAGCGGCGCTGCACAGGCGGGCGAATCGCTGCTCGAGGGCCTGTCCACCACCGACAGCCTGGCCGCCAAACCGCGCACGGCCGCTCAGCTTTTCGAGGCCCGCGCCGCTTGCGCACTCGCTACAGAGCGGCCCGAAGCCGCGCTGGGGGCCATCGAACGCAGCCTGTCGCTGCAGGAAGCTCCCGGCCTGCTGGTCCATACCGCCGACCGGCGATTGCTCGAGGCGCGCATCCTCGCGCAACTCGGCCGCGACGGGGAAGCCCGTGCCGCCCTGGATCGAACGGACCGGCGTTTCGTCGATCTCGGCCTGGCCGATCATCCGGTGCGTGCCCGGCTCCAGCGTTTCTCGATGGATTGACTGGCGGGATTCATCCGCCGCCTTCGCTTCCCCTGTCGAGTATTCAAGAAATCAGGAGAAGCGAAATGCGAAAGCATCTGTTGCTCCCGGCTGCGGCTGCCCTGGCCGTGTCCGGCTTCATTGTCGCGGGAATGGACGCGGCGATCGCCGGCGACCAGGCGCGCGTCACCGCGCCCGACGACCCCGCCATCGAGTGGGGCCCCTGTCCCGGTTTCTTCCCCGATACCTGCCGCATCGGCGTACTGCACGGCAATCCGGCCGAACCGCGCGCCGACATCTTCTTCAAGGTGCCGGCGAACACGGACCTGCCGGCGCACACCCACACCTCGGCCGAGCGCATGGTGCTGGTTTCGGGGCGAATGCGGGTCGACTACGAAGGCCAGGCCCCGGCCGTGATCGAAACCGGATCCTACGCCTACGGACCGCCCGGCCGGGCGCACTCGGCGCGTTGTCTCGATGCCGGCGAATGCGTGCTCTTCATCGCCTTCAACGAGCCGATCGACGCCATACCCGTGGAGGAGCAGACCGTGGAAACCAACGACTGAGTGGAGACGACAATGAACGAATCTCGCGTGCATCATGGCCGCTGCTTCTGCGGCGCGGTCGAACTCGAGGTGCGCGGCGAGCCCGCGGCCATGGGCTACTGCCATTGCGAGTCCTGCCGGCACTGGTCGGCCGGGCCGGTCAACGCCTTCACCCTGTGGGCGCCGGATGGGGTCACCGTCACGCGAGGCGCGGATCGACTGGGCGCCTACAGCAAGACGACGCAGAGCGTGCGCAAGTGGTGCACCGAATGCGGCGGTCACGTGCTGACCGAGCATCCCGACCTGGGTCTGGTCGACGTCTACGCGGCGATCATCCCCGACTTCCCGTTCCAGCCCGGGGTGCACGTGCACTACGGCGAGAGCGTTCTGAAGATCCACGACGGCATCGAAAAGCAGCGCGACGTGCCCACCGAAATGGGTGGTTCCGGCGAAGTCGTACCGGAGGCCTGAGCCCGGGGCCTGGATTCGCTGGCGGGGAATCGTCGGCGGCGCCGTTTCCCGGGGTAGGCTTCCAGACCGAAGGAGGGCCACCATGCAGAGGGGCCTGATCTTGCTGTTCGGAATCGTCACCTATCTGTTCTTCTTCGTGGCGTTCCTCTACTTCATTGCGTTCGTGGGCAACCTGCAGACGACGGCGTTGGCCGACGCGTGGCCGGCACTCGCTACGCTCGTCCCTTACTCGGTCAGCTTCGGGCGCGAGGCGGGATCGCCGGCGCTGGCGGTGGCCATCAACCTGGGTCTGATCGCCCTGTTCGGCGCGCAGCACAGCATCATGGCGCGCAGCGGCTTCAAGTCCTGGCTCGCGCGCCACCTGCCTCGCTCGGCCGAACGCAGCGTCTACGTCCTGTTCTCCACCGCGTTGCTGGTGTTGTTGATGTGGCAGTGGCGGCCGATGGGTCCCGTGCTCTGGTCGGTGGACGCCGCAGGCGGACAAGCCATCCTGTGGACCCTCTTCGCGGCCGGTTTCGCCATGGTGTTCGTGGCGACCTTCCTGATCGACCATTTCGACCTGTTCGGGCTCAAGCAGGTGTGGTCGCAGTTTCGTAATCGGGCGGCGCAGCCGCCCCCGTTCGTCACGCCGCTTTTCTACCGGATCGTGCGCCACCCCCTTTACCTGGGCTTTCTGATCGCCTTCTGGGCGGCGCCGTTGATGACGGTGGGGCATTTGATCTTCGCTGCGGGAATGACGGTCTACATCCTCATCGGCGTCAGTCTGGAAGAGCGCGACCTCGTCGGCCATCTTGGCGAGGACTACCAGCGGTATCGACGGAAAGTGCCGAAACTGATCCCGGTTCCCGGCCGCGCCTGGCGCGACGACGATGCGGCCCAGGAGCCCGAGAGCGCAAGCCAGCCATGGTAATGCTGTCGGGCCGGGTTCCGTTGGCAGTCGGCTCTCTTGCGTTGGCCGGCAGTCTGTCGGCCGCGCAGATCACCGTCGATAGCGCGGACGACGTTTCGGTCGGCGCCGCCGACGGGAACTGCACCTTGCGTAGCGCCGTGGCGTCGGCCGACGATGCAACCGCCTACGACGGATGCGCGAGCGGCAGCGCAGGGCTCGACGAGATCGTTCTTGCAGCCGCCCTCGATGGCGCCACCGTGACCCTGAGCGAGGGTCAAATGCTCATCGAGGATGATCTGACGATCACCGGTCCCGTTGCCGATGAGGCCGACAGCATCGTTATCGACGCCGGCGGAGGTTCGAGGCATTTCGATCTGCTCGCCGAATCGGGCAACGAGTTTTCCGTCGACCTGGCGGGCATGACGTTGACCGGCGGGGCCACTTCAGGCGATACCCAGGCCGGCGGCGCAATTCGCGTCGAGCATGTGGATTTGACGCTGAACCATGTCGTCGTTCACGGCAACTCGACCGTGGCTTCCGGGCAGAATGCGCATGGCGGCGCCATTTCCGTCCGCCGCGCCCGCCTCGAAATCCATGACAGTGAGATCACGTCGAATTCAGTGGCCGACGGCGCTGCCGGCGGTGGCGTAGCGGTGATTCTGGGTGAACTGGAAATTCACGACACGCGAATTGCCGACAACGAACTGAGCGGGTCGTTCGGTCGGGGCGGCGGCCTTTCGGTGTTCCGAAGCGATGCCGTGCTCGATCAGGTGGCTATTGTCGATAATGCGGTCACAGGCGATGGCAGCAAGGGCGGTGGCCTGTCCTTTCGTCTCGGTAGCCATCAGCTCGATCTGACCGACAGCCTCCTGGCGGGCAATACCATCGACGGCAACGATGGCCTGGGTGCCGGGCTGTACGTCGATCAAGCCATGGTGTCGGCGATCAACACCACGTTCTCGGGCAACGCGATCACTGGGGCGGAGGAGTTCACCATCAGCGGTGGCGGTGGCATTCGGGTCGAAGGAAAGGGCTCCGAACCGGGACAGGTCACGCTGGTTCACGCCTCACTGGTGGGAAACCAGTCCGAGGATGGTGCAGACGGTATCGATGTCGCGATCGACCATGGGCAGGTCGAGATTCATAACAGCCTGGTCGTGCAGCAGGAGGCGGGCCAGATCGCCTGTGCCGGTCCCCTGGCGGCGGTGAGCAACAGCCTGGCGACCGATGCCACCTGTACGGGCAGCGCAACGTCGGCGGGGGTGCTCAATGTGGCCGGGCTGGCCGACAACGGTGGCCCGACGCGGACGCATCGACTGCGACTGCCCAGTGCGGCAATCGACGCCGCCGGTAAATGCCCGGCCGACTTCGGTCTCTTGAGCGACCAGCGTGGACTTCCTCGGCCGGGAGCGAGCGGCGACGACTGCGACGCCGGCGCCTTCGAGCTTCAGGACGGCATCTTCGCCGACCGGTTCGACGACACCTGAAGCCGATGGACCCCGGGACCGCCCCTTCCTCTCAGACTTGCTCGGCCAGCCAGTCGTCGTCGGAGCCTTCGTGGATGTCCTCGAACAGGAAGGTCGACAGGTAGCGTTCGCCGGTATCGGGCAGCATGGCCAGGATGCTCGATCCCTCGGGCGCCTTCTCGGCCACCTTCAGCGCGGCGGCCACGGTGCCGCCTCCGGAGATGCCGGTGAAGATGCCCTCCTTGCTAGCCAGCGCCAGCGCGGTGTCGCGTGATTCCTCATCGCCGACCGGCACGATCTCGTCGGCAACGTCGACCTTGAGCACCTTGGGCAGGAAGTCGGGGGTCCAGCCCTGGATCTTGTGCGACTGCCACTCCTTGCCCGCCATCAGCTGCGCCTTGTCCGGCTCGGTGGCGACGATCCGGATGTCGGGACGCGCCAGCTTGAGCATCTCGCCGGCGCCGGTCAGGGTGCCGCCCGTACCCCAGCCGGTGACGAAGTAGTCCAGCCGCCGGCCGGCAAAGTCGCGCAGGATCTCCGGGCCGGTGGTGTTGCGGTGGTAGGCCGGGTTGGCCTCGTTCTCGAATTGCCGTGCCATGAACCAGCCGTGCTTCTCGGCCAGCTCCTTGGCCTTCTTGACCATCCCGGTGCCGCGTTCTTCGGCCGGCGTGAGAATCAGCTTTGCGCCGAGCGCGCGCATCAGCTTGCGTCGTTCCACCGAAAAGGTCTCGACCATCACGGCCACGAACGGGTAGCCCTTGGCCGCACAGACCATGGCCATGGCGATGCCCGTGTTGCCCGATGTGGCCTCGATCACCGTCTGACCGGGCTCGAGCTCGCCGCGCCGTTCGGCGTCCTCGATGATGCCGATCGCCAGCCGGTCCTTGACCGAGGACAGGGGGTTGAAGAACTCGGCCTTGACGTACAAGTCGACGAGCTTCGGCGCGAGACGGTTGATACGAACCACCGGCGTGCGGCCGATGGTCTGGAGGATGTTGTCGTAGATCATGTCCTTCCCTCCCGGAGTCGGGTTCGGGTGCTATGACAGCAAAACGGCGCTCGGGTTGACCGGCGCCGACCAGAGCCAGTAACGAACAGACTTCATAGCGTACACGGCCCGGGGCTTCATGCGAGTGAATTGCGCTCGAGCGCGAACCGGTGCCCGCGCCGGGCCCGGGACAAGTGGACTTGCCCCTGCTTGGCGTTTACTCTTTGCGCGAAAGGGTTCGAGGGAACATGTCGCAGATGTCCGAGGGCGCCTGGCGCCACCACCGGGGGAATCGATGACGAGCGGCCGTGACGGGCGGCGTTTCGCGTGGCTGTCGCTGGTGCTCGTGCTGCTGGCCGTGGCGCTGCCGCTGCAGGCCCAGCACCGCGCCGATCTCGTCCAGCTGCCGGCCCAGGGCGCCGTCGGCGACATCAAGTCCTCGGCGGCCGTGCGACCCGATCCCGAAGGCGCACTCGATCCGCGCGCGCTGATCCGCAGCGATGCCGGTTTCGTGCCGTACTCGCAGGCGCTGGAGTCCGAAGCGCCGCCGATGTGGCTGAAGTTCCGCTTCACCGCGCCCCGGGACGCCGAGGGGCAGTACGTGCTTCGGGTCGCCCGTCGCTTTTTCGAAGAGTTTCAGGTTCACTTGCCGCAGCAGGGTGGGCGGCTGGCTTCGTTCAGCGCGGCCTACGACCGGACGGTCACGACACAGACCGTCGGCCGGCACTACGTCGTCGATTTCCGCGTGCCGCCGGGCCAGACCCAGCTGCTCCTGATTCGCGTGGACACGGTCCAGAACAGCCTGCAGCCGCTGGAACTCTGGGTCGAGGACCGGGCGACCTTCACCGAGTCCAGGTCGCAGGCCTTCCTCGTGTTCGGCCTGCTGTTCGGCATCCTGGTGGCGCTGATCTTCCACAACTTCGTGCTCTACCTGAACCTGCGCCAGCGCGGCCATCTCTACTACGTGATGGCCATGGGAAGCCTGCTGCTGCTGCTGGGCGTGGATTCGGGCCTGCTGCAGACACATTTCCTGCCCGAGGCCCTGTTGCCACAGGTTTCCAGGATCTACCTCGTCTGCTACGTCATGATGTTGCTGACGATGGGGCTGTTTTTCCTGGCCTTCGTCAATCCCCAGCGACACGCCCCGCGCCTGACCGTGGCCATCAAGGGCTTCGTCTGGCTGCTGGCGGCGCTGGCGGTGGTCGCGCTGCTGATCCCGATGCGCTATCTGCTGGTCGTGGCGATGATCACCCAGCCGATCCAGCTCGTGGCGCACGCGACCCTGATCGCCGGCGCCATCATCGCGGCTCGCCGGGGGGCGACCGAGGGTGTCATCTTCCTTGCGGCCTGGACCCTGTTCGTGATTAGCGGCTACTCGCGCGTGTTCATTTCCCTCGACTGGCTGCCGCGCACGGATTTCTTCGAGTACCTGATCTACCTCGGCGCAGTGGTCGAGGCCAGCATCCTGGCCCTGGGCCTGACCTGGCGCGTGCGCCAGCTCTACGAGCGGCATGCGCGCGCCATCGAGGAACAGCACAAGGCGGCGCGGCTGGCCAATCTCGATCCGCTGACCGATGCCTACAACCGGCGCTTCCTCCAGACCTATCTCGAGAGCGTGATGCCGGGGCCCAACGCGGATTCCTTCGACCGGGCGGTGCTGATCCTCGATCTCGACAATTTCAAGGACACCAACGACGAGTACGGCCACGCCGCCGGCGACATGGTGCTGCGCGAGCTCGTGCGGCGCTGCCAGCGCGTGCTGCGCGAAGGCGACGTCATGTGCCGCCTCGGCGGTGACGAGTTCGTGATCGTCGTGTCCGACCAGACCGACCACAGCGGCCTGGAGGTCGCCCGGCGCATCATCGACGAGGTGGCGGCCGAGTCCTTCGTCTTCGAGCAGGCGGTCATGCCGGTGACCACGAGCATCGGTGTGGTCTCGAGCATTTCGCCGAAGTGTGCCGTCAGCGACATCCTGCGCATGGCCGACCAGGCGCTCTACCAGGCCAAGCAGGCGGGCCGCAACCGCGCCGTGCTGTTCGACCCCGACAAGGGCACGCCTTTCCGGCACGGTCCGTCCCGCGTCCCGGTCAGGCAGGAGTCATGAAACACGAACACATCACCGTGGTCGGCGCCGGCGTCTCCGGGCTTTATGTCGCCTGGCGACTCCTGCAGGCCGGCCACGATCCATCCAGGCTGACGATCCTCGAGGCCACCGACCGCATCGGCGGGCGGCTCTGGTCGCTCCGGATGCAGCCCGACAGCAGCTTGCCGGCCGAACTCGGCGGCATGTTTTTCAACGATCAGCAACCGCTGGTCTACGGCCTGTGCAGCCGCGTCTTCGACCTGCCGCGCGAAACGGTCGAGCCGCAACCGGACTTCGCCTGGCTGCGCGCGACGCGGTTCAGGATCGATCGATTCTCGGACCCGTCGGTCCAGCCCTACAAGCTGGCGCCGGACGAGCGCGGCCTGAGCTACTACCAGCTGCTCGACCTGGCCTGCACCCGCATCGCGCCGGAGATCAAGCAGCTCTGGCCGCAGGATCCGCACGGCTCGCGCGAGGCCACGCTCGACTACCTCAGGAAGCACGAGTTCGACGGGCGGCCGCTGTGGCGCTGGGGCTTCTGGAACCTGCTCTCGCGCGTGATCAGCCACGAGGCGTGGCTGGCGCTGCGCGGCATGACCGGCATCTACGCCCTGCTCGCGAACTGGAACGCCTTCGACGCCATGGTCTCGATCGTGGTCGAGCAGAGCGGCAAGTGGTACCGGCTCACCCACGGTTACCAGCACCTGCCCGAAGCCCTGGCCGCCGCCGTGGAGAAGGCCGCTGCCAGCATCCACCGCCGTCACGTGCTGCGCCGCATCGAGCCGGCCGGCAACCGGCTGCGCCTGTCGGTCCGGGCCGACGGCGCCGACCGGGAATGGGAATCCGACCGGCTCGTGCTCGCGATCCCGCGGGCGCCGATCGTGCGCCTGATCGAGGCCAGCCCGGCCCTGCGGGACGGCGGGCTCGCCGCCCGCGTCGACTCGGTCGAGGGCGCGCCGGCCTGCAAGATCTTCCTGAGCTTCGACGAGCCCTGGTGGCGGAACGTTCCCGATGGACCCGGGCGCATCGCCGCGGGCACCTACGGCGTGTCGCACACCGACCTGCCCATGCGCCAGTGCTACTACCTCGGCGTCGACGAAGGCTCCGGCCAGGCCTTGATGATGGCCAGCTACGCCGATACCGAAGCGGTCAGCTTCTGGCGGGCGCTGACGCCCGACAGCGGCCGCGGCCCGGCGCTCGAGAGCGATCTCAGCGACCTCGCGCTGACCGAGATCCGCCGTGAACTGTCGGAAATGCACGGCGTGGACGTGCCGCATCCGACCGCGGGCCGCTTCATCGACTGGAGCGTGTGGCCCTACGGCGGCGGCTGGCACAGCTGGATGCCGGGCTGGAAGAGCTGGGAGGTCACCGACGCCATGTGCGCGCCGGTGCCCGGCCTGGCGCTGCACGTCTGCGGCGAAAGCTACAGCACGGCCCAGGGCTGGAGCGAGGGGGCGCTGCGCTCGGCCGAGGACATGCTGCGGCGCTGCTTCGACCTGGCGGCGCCCGACTGGCTCGATCCGGCGGGCTGATCGGCTCGCCGGCTACTTCTGCCATACCAACCGAGGGAAGGAAACCATGTCCGACAACACGCGCAAGTTCCTCACGAGTCTCGCCGAAGACCCCGAAACGCTCGAACGGTACCGGAAGGACCCCGAGGCGGTCATGAACGCCTTCGGCGTGCCCGACGACCACCAGAAGCTGGTGCGCGAGGGCGACAAGGAAACGCTGGCCAGGGAAGCGGGTATCGACGACAACAAGATGCAGCTCATCATTCTCTGATGGCGCCCGGCGGCCGGCTGAGCGTCGTCGGCACCGGCATCCGCCCGGGCGGTCACCTCAGCCGTGAAGCACAGCACCTGCTGCAGGCCGCCGACCGCGTCTTCTGCGTGGTCGACGGCCTCACGCTCGAGCGGTTGCGCGAGCTCAACGACCGTGTCGAGTCGCTGCAGGACAGCTACGCCCGGGGCCGCCGACGCGACGACAGCTACGCCGAGATGGTGCGGCGAATCCTCGCGCCGCTGGCCGAGGGGCTGCATGTCTGCGCCGCGTTCTACGGGCATCCCGGCGTGTTCGTCTGGCCGGCCCACGAAGCCGTCCGTCGGGCGCGCTCGGCCGGCTACCGCGCGGTCATGTACCCGGGCATCTCGGCCGAGGACTGCCTGTTCGCCGACCTGGGCGTCGACCCGGCGCTGAACGGATGTCAGAGCTTCGAGGCGACCGACTTCCTGCTGCACGAACGCCGCTTCGATGCCACCGCCGCGCTGATCCTGTGGCAGCCGATCACGCTCGGCGACCTCGGTCGCGACGCCTTCGAGTCGGATCCGCGCTGGGTGCGCGTGCTCGCCGAGGTGCTCGCCGAAGACTACCCCCGCGACCACCCGGTGACGGTCTACGAGGCGGCGGTGTTCCCGCTTGACGAAGCGCGCATCGAGCAGGTGCCGCTCGAGCGGCTCCACGAGGTGCGCTTCACGCAGGCCTCGACGTTGTACCTGCCGCCCAGGGCGCCGCCCGTACTGAGCGCCGAACGGCTCCGGCGACTGGGGATCGCCGAATCCGATCTCACCCCCGGGGCGTACCAGCTCCACCGGCAGGCCCGCGGAAGCACCGAATGACCTGCGCGTGAAGCGCGCTTAAAGCAGCCAGACGATGGGCAGCCTGGCGAGGATCGCCACCCCGATGCGTTTCCAGACGCCGGTATGCGGTTCGTGTTCGTGCCGCACGCTGCCCGAGTCGGTCCGTTCGATCCAGTAGAGCCGTCCGTCGTCGTCGAGATGCACGGAATAGGCGCGCTGCGGCACGTCCTCGACGAAGGTCCGTTCCAGGTCACCGGCCAGTCGTGGGCTGTCGATGAGCAGGCCCATTTCGGTGTTGAGTCGCGCCGAGCGCGGGTCGAAATTGAACGAGCCGACGAACACGCGCTTTCCGTCGACCGCGAAGGTCTTGGCGTGCAGGCTCGATCCCGAACTGCCCAGCGGGCCGGTGCCGCGCATCCGCTCCTGGCCCGACAGGCGCTGCATCTCGTAGAGTTTCACGCCGGCCCGCAGCAGGCGCTTGCGGTAGCGGCTGTAGCCCGAGTGCACGGCCGCGACGTCGGTGGCTTCCAGCGAGTTGGTCAGCACCACGACTTCCACGCCGCTGCGGGCCAGGTCCGCGAACAGCTGCGCGCCGGTGCGCGTCGGCACGAAGTAGGGCGAGACCACGAAAATGCGCGCCTTCGGCAGTCCGATGGTCGCCTGCAGCTGGTCGCCGAGCGGGCCTTTCGGGCCCGGCTTGTCGAGAATCTTGCGCGGATCGTCGCTGAGCAGCTCGGCTCGGCCCCACAGCATGTCGAGCCGCCCGTCGAGAAAGCGCTCGATGAATCGCGACTGCTCGAAGTTGTCGAGGTAGGCGACGGCGCGATGGTCGTCGGCGATGCCCGCCGCATCGCGCCGCAGGCCGGCGACGGGATCGCCCTCGTCGAGGAGGTCGACGAGGGTCTCGATCGGCCAGGCCAGTTCGTTGTTCCAGTAGCGGTCGAAGTCGTCGGATACCGATCCGACCACCTGGCCGACCGCGAGCACGTCGAGATCGGCGAACAACAGCCCGGTGCTGGCGGCGAAATACTCGTCGGCGATGTTGCGGCCGCCCACGATCGTCGCGTGATTGTCGGCGGTGAAGGACTTGTTGTGCATGCGCCGGTTGATGCGGCGGAAGTCGGTCAGGTAGTTCACCCAGCGCGGCCAGCGCAGGGCCAGGGGATTGAACAGCCGGATCTCGATCCGGTCGTGGCGGGCCAGCGCCGCCAGCCGCCGGTCCAGGCCCTCGATGCCGTTGTCGTCGAGCAGCAGCCGGACGCGCACGCCGCGGTCGGCCGCCTCCAGCAGGGCGTGCAGCATCAGGGTGCCGGTCAGGTCGTCGCCCCAGATGTAGTACTGGACATCGAGGGTACGCTCGGCGGCGTGGGCCAGCAGGTAGCGGGCGGCGAAGGCGTCGAGCGGGCCGTAGAGCGGGTGAACGCCGGTCTGGCCGGGGTGGTGGCTGATCTGCCCGGCCAAGGACCGGCCCAGGCGGGTCTCGCGCGCCGCGTCGGCCGGCAGCGCCTCGGAACGCGCCGGGTCGGGATGTTCAGGAAGCCGGGGCCAGAACACCAGCGCCAGTCCCAGAACGATCAGCACGGCGAGCGCCGCACGCCACCAGGCCCGCTTGCCGGGCGGGGCGCGCATCGTGGATCCGGCGCGGCGTGCACACACCCCCAGGCATCAAGAGGCCGCGCGGGCCGCCTCGCTCCCGGCCTGATCCAGGGCGGCGTTCAGCCGCGCCCTCAGGGCCGGGTCCGCGTCGGGACCGGGCAGCATGACCAGCTCGCCGGCGTCGAGTTCGCGCCCGTCGGCGCTGACGACCCGGATCGGCCGGATCTCCTCGCCGGTGGCGCGTTCGACGTAGCGCACCGAGTGGGAGCAGTCGCCCAGGTGCTGTTCGGACCATTGCGACAGGGCGATCAGCACCGGGAAGAGGGCGCGTCCGGCCGCGGTGAGACGGTATTCGACCACGCGCCGGTCGGTTTCCGATTCACGACGCTTCAGCAGGCCGGCCCCGACGAGCTTGCGCAGCCGGTTGGTCAGGATGTTGCGCGCGATGCCCAGGCGCCGCTCGAATTCGTTGAACTTGCCGCTGCCCAGGAAGGCCTCGCGGATGATCATCAGGCTCCAGCCGTCGCCGAGCAGGGCGGTCACGCGGGCGATCGGGCAGTTGCCTTGGCAGGGGTTCGATTTGCTCATGCGGCCAGTTTGCGGGAATGAGTTGCGAAAAGCAACCAATCGGCGTAAGCTGTAGCCCGGTTGCGTTTTGCAACTTACTTGTTTCGAGCCACCCGACCCTGGAGGGACGCCATGCTGATCCCGGAACACCAACCCCGCCTGACCGCCCGCCGACTCCTCGCCCTGATCGCCGTGTGGGGCCTGCTGGGCGTATTCGCCTGGCTGGCCTGATCGGACCGGTAACGCTTCACCGGCGCGCGCGGCTGTCGTAGACTGCCATCGACCCAACGGAACAATCGGACCCATCGGCAAGGAGGTCGAAATGAGCAGCGAAGAACGCAAGGCGTTCATCGAACGGTTGAAGTCCCGTCTCGACGAACTCGACGAGCGGATCGACGAATACGAGTCGCACGCCCGCGAGGCCGGATCGAAGGCGCGCGAGGAGTACCACGAACGACTCGCGGAAATGCGCGGCCGCCGCAAGGACCTGGCCAACAAGCTCGACGAGCTTCGCGGCGCCGGCGAAGTGCAGTGGAAGAAGCTCAAGCGCGAGGCCGAGCACACCTGGGACGCGCTGCAGCATTCGTTCAACTACTTCAAGTCTCACTTCAAGTAGCCGGCCACGACAAAGGGCGGCGCCGTGCCGTCGACGAGAGGAATCCGAATGAAACGATCGACTACCCCGCTGCCGGGCCTGGTCCCGGCCGCCCTGGCGCTGTTCTCCGTCCTCGCGGCCGCCGCGCCGGCTGCCGAACAGGGACGCATCATCGAGTCGGCCGATCGCGCCGTGCTCGACGACCGCGCCCGAATCGAGCCGGTGAACACGATGCTCACCGAGCGGCTGGAAAACCTGCTGCCGCGCCTGATGGCGGAAACCGGAATCGACCTGTGGCTGGTGCTCAACCGCGAGTACGCCGAGGACCCCGTCTACTTCACGCTCGTGCCGCAGCCGAGTTTCGCGGCCCGGCGCACGACCATGCTGGTCTTCCACCGCACCGGCGAGGGCGAGGTGGATCGTCTGACGGTCAACCGCTACCCGCTCGGCGAGCCCTACGAGGCCGCCTGGGAGGGTGGTTCGCTGGAGGCGCAGTGGCAGGCGCTGGGGGAACTGATCGCCGAGCGTGACCCGGAGCGGATCGGCATCAACGTCTCGTCGACCTGGCCGGAAGCCGACGGCCTGACCCACGGACTGCATCGCAAGCTGATGGCCGCGCTGCCGGAATCCCTGCACGAGCGCGTGGTTTCCGCCGAGGCCCTGGTCGTGCGCTGGCTGGAGACGCGCAGCGAATCGGAACTGGACGTCTATCCCCACATCGTCGCGCTGGCCCGCGGTGTGATTGCCGAGGCCTTTTCCGGCCGGGTCATCACGCCGGGGGTGACACGCACCGAAGACGTCGCCTGGTTCATCCGCGAGCGCTTCGAGTCGATGGGGCTCGACCCCTGGTTCATGCCCTACGTCAATATCCAGCGCCCGGGCATGGACTGCGGCGAAGAGACGCCGTTCTGCGGCGAGGCCGGCATCATCGAGCCGGGTGATGTCCTGCACACGGACGTCGGTATCTGCTACCTGAAGCTGTGCACCGACACGCAGGAAATGGCCTACGTGCTCGACATGGGCGAATCGGCGGTGCCGCAGGGCCTGCGTGACGCGCTGGCGCAGGGCAACGACTGGCAGGACCGCCTGACCGCGGAGTTCGAGACCGGCCGCACCGGCAACGACATCCTGGCCGCCGCCCAGCGGGCGATGGGCGATGCCGCCTGGTCGTTCAACGTCTACACCCACCCGATCGGCTTCTTCGGGCACGGTCCGGGGCCGACGATCGGCATGTGGGACCTGCCCGGCGAAGTGGCCGGAACGGGCGACTGGCCCCTGCACCCCGACACCGCCTACGCCATCGAGGGCAGCATCAAGACGCCCGTGGCCGAGTGGGACGATCAGCCGGTCAACATCAAGCTCGAGCAGACGGCGGTCTTCGACGGCGAACGGGTCATCTACCTGGCCGGCCGTCAGACCGAGTGGCACGTGGTGCGATGACGCCGGCGGCCGGGCCCGTCGAAGCGGGCGGTCCAGGCAAAGCGGCAATCACGCAGTCATGGCAAGCGGGGGGCATCCGCTGTTCGGCTGAAGGCGTGTAACGGCGTCGATGACGCATGTGAGACCCTGACGGAATGAATCGACAACAAGCGCTCGGCGGCGTCGAGCTCGACAACAGCTACGCCCGGCTGCCCGGGCAGTTCCACCAGCGCACCGGGCCGGCACCGGTTGCGGCCCCGCGACTGATCCGCCTCAACCACGACCTGGCGCGCTCGCTCGGCATCGAGCCCGAAACCCTGGAGCGACCGGCCGGCGTGGAATGGCTGGCCGGCAACCGGCCGGCCGTCGGTTCCGAGCCGCTGGCGATGGCCTACGCCGGCCACCAGTTCGGCAACTGGGTGCCGCAACTGGGCGACGGCCGGGCGCTGCTGCTCGGAGAGGTATTCGACCGGGACGGCGTCCGGCGCGACCTGCAGCTCAAGGGCTCGGGGCCGACCCGCTTCTCGCGCGGCGGCGACGGCCGTGCGTCGATCGGACCGGTGGTGCGTGAATACATTGCCAGCGAGGCCATGGCCGCGCTCGGCATCCCCACCACCCGGGCCCTGGCCGCCCTCGCCACCGGAGAGAAGGTCCTGCGCCGCGACGGTCCGGAGCCCGGCGGCATCCTGTGCCGCGTGGCCCGAAGCCATGTCCGCGTGGGAACGTTCGAGTACTTCGGGCGCAACGGCGATCCGGACTCGGTGCGGACCCTGGCCGATTACGTCATCGACCGTCACCATCCCGATCTCGCCGGGCAGGCCGGACGCTACGCCGCGCTGTTCGAGCGGGTGGTGGGTGCCACGGCGGCGCTGGTCGCCCGCTGGATGCCGGTAGGCTTCATCCATGGCGTGATGAACACCGACAACACGTCGATCGTCGGTGAAACCATCGACTACGGCCCGTTCGGGTTCATCGACGCCTTCGATCCGGCGACCGTCTACAGCTCGATCGACCGCGGCGGACGCTACGCCTGGAACCAGCAGCCGAAGGTCGCCCACTGGAATCTCGCGCGCCTCGGCGAGTGCCTGCTGCCCCTGCTCGACGAAAGCGCTGAGGCGGCCCTCGAACGCGCCAACGCCATTCTGGAGACCTTTCCGCGGGCCTTCGAGACGCGCTTCCATGCACAGCTCTGCGCCAAGATCGGGATCGACACGCCCCGCGAGGGTGACGTCGACCTCGCTTTCGACTTGCTCGGGCACATGCACGAAGGCCGGGCCGACCTGACCCTGACCTTCCGCCGCCTGTCGGCCCTGCCGGGCGATGACGACCGCGCCGACGGACCGCTGCGCGAGCTGTTCGACCAGCCGTCAGCTGTCGACGGGTGGCTGGCGCGCTGGCGCCGGCGGCTGCAAGGCGAGACGCGCGGTGATTTTGATCGGCAGGCCGCCATGCAGCGCGTCAACCCGGCTTTCGTCCTGCGCAACCACCTCGCCCAGTGGGCGGCCGACGCGGCCGTCGAGCACCTGGATTTCGCGCCCATGCACCGCCTCGTCGACGTGCTCGCGCGCCCCTTCGACGACCAGCCCGAACACGCCGACCTGGCGCGGCCGCCCGAACCCGAAGAGCGGGTGCTCGAGACCTTCTGCGGTACCTGAGTTCGGAGGGAGATCGCACGCCGGCGGCGCGCGGGGCAATTCAGCGCAACCAGCGTCCGAGCTGGCGCAACGTGTCGGGGTGATGGATCAGTCCCAGGTGGCCGGCACCGGCGATCACCCGGCAGTGGGCTTCCGGGATGGCGAGGGCGCGGTCCGGGTCGGCGTGTCGGCCGAGCGCGCTGTCGACCGGCACCAGGCCGTCGCCGTAGCGCTCGCCGGACAGCCGGCCGAATCGGCCGCGGGCCGTGGCGGCCAGCGTAAAACAGTCCACGTTGCCGAAGTTCTCCCCCGGCATGCCGCTTGTCGTCAAGCCGTGGCGAAGGTCGGTGATGCCGGCGCTTCGGATGGCCCCCAGCCGCTTGAACGGGGCGCTGTAGGGGTTGGCGCCCAGGATCGAATCGACGACATGACCTGCGCGCTCGACCGGCGAGCCGTGATGCGGCGTGCCCAGGAATGCCATGGCGCGCAGGCTGCGCGGCCATCGATGCCCGGCGCGCATGGCGTGTGCCTGCGCGCTGCGCGCGACCAGCCCGCCCATGCTGTGAGCGACGATCACGATCTCCGAGACCGGCACCGGCCAGTTCGCCACCAGCGCTTCGAGCCGCTCTGCGAGTTCCTGGCCGTTGTCTTCGATGCGCCGGCCCGAGTTGTAATGCAGATAGAGCGGGGTCAGGCCCAGGCGGCGGCCAAGACGGCCCGGCAGGTTGGACGGAAGCCAGTGCAGGTCGTTCATGCACAGGCCGTGTGCGGCAATCAGCAGCCGGCCCGTGGGCGCCTGGATGCGCGCGGCGAGCGCCTCGCGCTGCATCACCAGCGGCTCGCCCGCCAGTCGGAAAGACATGGGAATGGCCAGCGGGTTGTCGCTGGCGGCCAGGTGGTCGCCCAATACACCGTTGAGCGCGGCCAGCCAGTTTTCGCGGATCCGGGAAGGCAGCGGGCCGGGCGGCCTCGCCATGATCGGCGCGGCCACCCAATCGATACCCGCGCCCACGATCGAGTTGACGCCGCGCACGCTGCGGTAGACCAGGCCGGTAATGCCCTGCGTGCCACCGCGTCCCGGCGGGGCAAGCGGCACGGCGGTCCGGGCGATTGTTCCGTGGAGCTGCTCGACCAGATGGCTGGTGCCCGCCACGCCATCGACGGCCAGCCGAGCGAGGCCGTGCAGGTCCGAGGCATGCAGGTGTCGTAGCGGGGTCAAGGGAGGGTCCTTGCAGGAGACGGGCATTTGTTGGACCCCCCGTCGGGAGATTGGTTGCCTCGTGACTTTTCCGGGCGAAGTTGGGTAAAATACCCGGCCTGCCTGCTCGTGGGGCCGTAGCTCAGTTGGGAGAGCGCAGCATTCGCATTGCTGAGGTCAGGGGTTCGACTCCCCTCGGCTCCACCACTTCTTTCCCGCCCGTCGTTCAATCCAGCCGCTCCGGACTGGTCCGAGGCTGTTCGATGTAGTCGCCCTGGATGAAATCGACGCCCGCCTGCCAGAACTCGATGACCTGCTCCTCGCGCTCGACCTCGGGCATGACCACGGCGCGGTCGGCGTGGTGGGCGCGGCTGATGAAGGCCATGAACTCGCCCACCAGCCCGGCGCGGTCGTGCAGGACCTCGGCGAAGCCGGGCGCCATGCGCAGGTAGTCGACCGGGGCCTCGTCGAGCAGGCGATGGCCGAGGTGCTTCTCGCCGATGCCGCTCAGCCCGATGCGCACCCCCTGCTCGTGCAGCCGCTGCATGACTTCGCGGGTCTCGCCGGCGCGGTTTTCCAGGTCGAACAGCTCGAATTCCGCGATCAGGCGCGGGCCCACCTCCGGGTGACGCTCGCGGATGCGCGCCAGCCACTCGAACATCGGTTCGCTGAACGCCTCGGGCGAGACGTTGACGAACAGGCGAACGGCCGAGGGGCTGCCGTGGGCGGTGGTCAGGTAATGCACGCTGCGGCGCAGCGTCCAGCGCTGCAGGCCGCCGATCAGCTCGTGGCGGCGGGCCACGCCGAGAAAGTGGCGGGCCGGCACCAGCTTGCCCGAGTCGGTCATCAGCCGCGCCCACACCTGGTAGTAGCGCCCGCCCTCCGCGGCCGCAGCGAGCAGGGGCTGGAACACCATGCGCAGGCGGTTGGACTGCAGCGAGCGGCGAATCTGCCGCGCCAGCTGGGTCTCGCTGCCGAGTTCCGCCCGCGGCGCCTTCACCGGCCGGAACAGGCCATAGCGGTTCTCGCCCTCTTCGGCGAGTTGTTCGGCCAGGTGCATGGCATCGAGCAGGGCCTCTTCGGCGCCGCGCACGCGCCGGTCGAACCAGCACATGCCGATGCTGAAGGTGGCCGTCACGCGGCGCGCGCCGACCGGGTATTCCGCACCGCCGAGCGCGTCGAGCATGCCGGCCGCCCAGCGCTCGATGTCGCGATGACCCTCCCCGGGCCAGAGCACGCCGACGACGCTGCTGTCGGCCAGGCGCAGGAAGATGTCGTGTTCGACCAGCGCGCCGAGCATGCGCGCCTCGATCTCGGCGTTGATCGTCTCCAGGCCGCCGAAACCGAAGTGGTCGCGGCATTCGCGCCAGTTGTTGAGATGGATGCAGGCGACCCCGTGCGGATGCTGGCGCGGGTCTTTGATGAACTGACGATACCGGAACTCGGCGTAGCGCAGGAACTTGTGCCGGGCCCGCCGCGTGCCGGCGTGGGCATCGACCAGCCGGGCGGTGCGAATCTTGTCGGCCGCATCGCGACCATCGCCCTGCTCAGTCGAATTGGTCAATGCTGAGGCCTTCCGGTGCGTCATCGGCGCTGCGGTTGCGCGAAGTGCGGATGGCCAGGCCGAGGTCGTTGCGCGAGTCGGCGTGCTCGAGCGCCTGCTCCTCGGAAATGCGGCTCTCCCGGTAGAGCTTGAGCAGGGCCTGGTCGAAGGTCTGCATGCCCGCCTGCCCCCCTTCCTTCATCGCTTCCTTGATGCTGTCGATGTCGTTCTTGAGAATCAGGTCGGCCACGTAGGGCGTGCGGATGAGAACCTCCACGGCCGGGACGCGTTTGCCGTCGCTCGACGGCACCAGGCGCTGGCTGACGATGGCGCGCAGGTGTTCCGACAGGTCGATGAACAGCTGGTGGTGGGCCGACTCCGGGAAGAAGTTGATGATGCGATCGAGCGTCTGGTTGGCGTTGTTGGCGTGCAGGGTCGACAGGCAGAGGTGCCCGGTTTCGGCATAGCTGATGGCGTGCTTCATGGTCTCGCGGTCGCGGATCTCGCCGATCAGGATGACGTCGGGCGCTTCGCGCATGGCGTTCTTGAGCGCGTTGGCATAGCTGAGCGTGTCGAGTCCCAGCTCGCGCTGGTCGACGATCGACTTCTTGTGCTTGTGCAGGAACTCGATCGGCTCCTCGATGGTGAGGATGTGGCCGGTGCGGCGTTCGTTGCGGTGATCGATCATCGAGGCCAGCGTGGTCGACTTGCCCGAGCCGGTCGCGCCGACGACCAGGATCAGCCCGCGCGGCTCCATGATCAGGTCCTTGAGGATCGGCGGCAGGTCGAGGTCCTCGATCGAGGGAATCTCGCTCTTGATGTAGCGCACCACCATGGCCACCGAACCGCGCTGGCGGAAGAGGTTGACCCGGAAGCGGCCGAGTGACTCGAGCGCGATGGCCAGGTTGAGCTCCATCTCGGCCTCGAAGGTCGCGATCTGCTTGTCGTTGAGCAGGGAATAGGCCAGCTTGCGCACCTGCTGCGAGGACAGGTTCTCCTGGCCCAGGCGGCGCGTCTCCCCCTGGATCTTGATGCCCGCCGGCGCGCCCGCGCTGAAGAACAGGTCGGACGCGTTGTGCTTGACCATGGCTCGCAGGTAGGCCTCGATTTCCATGCCGCCCCTTCAGGAGTCGCTTGCACCAGCGGCCAGCATAGGAAAGCGCCCGCTGCATTGCAATCGCGCCCCGCGGGGCCTGCCGCCCGGCTCCCGGCTGCTATCATCGCCGGGGATCAGCGGCCGGCCGGCCGCTGGGTGACCCACGGCCGCCAGAGCGAAACAGCAAATACATGTCGACCATCCAGCAAGAACGGCCCGGCGCCGAGTCGAGACTTTCGCTGCCGCGGATGATCCTGCTGGCACTCGCCTGGGTGGCGCTGTGGCGCGCTTCGGCGCTGATGGAATACGCGCCGCACGCGAGCATCTGGTTTCCCCCGGCCGCCCTGACGCTCGCCGCCTTCCTGGTCACTGGCTATCGTGCCGCGATCGTACTGGTGCCCGCCGCGGTCGCCGTGACCTTCTGGGCGGACGTCGTCTACGGCGCGCCGAGGCCCACCGGGGGCACCCTCGTCGCCGGGTTGCTCTTCGCCCTCGCGCACGGTGGCGCCTACCTGGTCGGCGCGGCCGCGCTCGGCTGGATCGGGCGCCAGCGGCGGGCCCTGTCGCTGCCCGCGCGGGTGATCGCCTTCCTGGTCGTGGCCTCGCTCTCGGCCCTGCTGGCCGCCCGGCTCGGCATCGAGGCGCTGATCCTGGGCGGCTCGCTGCCGCGCACCGACAGCGCCGGCCTGTGGTTGCCCTGGTGGGTCGGCGACATGGCCGCCGCGGTGACGCTCACCCCGCTGTTCGCCGGCCTGCTGGCCCATCGCCTGCCACCGGCCCGCCGCGCCTTCCCGGTCATCGACCTGCGGGCGGTGCCACGGCCGGCCGGGCCCTGGGCGATGAAGCTGGTCGTCCTGCTCGCCCTGCTCGGCCTGGTCATGACGCTGACCGCGATGTTCGACCAGGACGAGGTGCTGGCCTTCGCGGTCTTCTTCCTGATCATCCCGCAGATGTGGATCACCTATACGGAGTCGGCCTTCCGGGTGGCCGTCTCGCTCGCGGCGCTCAGCGTGCTGATCGCGCTCAGCGTCGGGCTGTTCGGGCTCGACGAACAGGCCATGGTCTACCAGTTCGCGCTGACCGTGATCGCGGCGAGCACCTGGTTCGGCCTGGCCGTGCCGACCCTGGTCGAACAGAATCGCCGGCTGCGCCAGATCGCCGAGGCCGACGAGCTGACCGGCGTGACCAGTCGCCGGCATTTCTTCGAGCGCTCCCGCGAGGAGCTCCTGCTGCTGCGCGGACGCGACGCCCGGGCCGCGCTGGTGATCTTCGACATCGACCGATTCAAGCAGATCAACGATCGCCTGGGCCATTCGGCCGGCGACGAGGCGCTGCGCCGCGTGGCCGACACCGTCGCGGCCCGGCTGCGCCACGACGACCTCTTCGGGCGTTTCGGCGGCGACGAATTCATGCTCCTGATGCCCGCCTGCAGCGGCGACCGTGCGGTCGCGCGGGCCGAAGAGCTGCGCCGCGCGCTGCACGACATTCACGTTCCCGGCGTGGAGGCCGGCCTGGCGGGAACCTTCAGCGTGATCGAGCTCTCGCCCGGCGACTCGATCACGCGGGCCTTCGACCGCGCCGACGCGATGCTGCTCGAAGCCAAGCGCGCCGGGCGCGACCGCGTGGTGCAGGCGCGCGGCTGAGTCCCGGTTTTCGCGGCGCCGGCCGGCCTGCGCCATAATGATCGTCATGACCGATTCGAAAGCCGACACCATCTTGATCACCGGCGCCAGCTCCGGCCTGGGCCGGGGCATGGCCCGCGAATTCGCCGCCCGGGGCTGCCACCTCGCCTTGTGCGCGCGCCGCACCGAACGCCTGGAAGCGCTGCGCGACGAGCTCGCCGACAAGCACGGCGTTCGCGTCGAGCTGCGCGCGCTCGACGTCAACGACCACGAGCGTGTGTTCGAGGTCTTCCGCGATTTCGCCCGCAGCCTCGGCCGTCTCGATCGCGTGGTGGTCAACGCCGGCGTCGGCGACGGCCGGCGAATCGGCACCGGGCGCTTCGAGCACAATCGCAAGGTGGTCGAAACCAACCTGGTCGCGGCGCTGGCCCAGTGCGAGGCCGCCGTCGAGATCTTCCGCGAGCAGAAGCACGGCCACCTGGTGCTGGTCTCGTCGATGAGCGCGGTCCGCGGCCTGCCCGGGCACATGACCGCCTACGCCGCCAGCAAGGCCGGCCTGGCCCACCTGGGCGAGGGCATACGGGCGGAACTGATGGGCACGCCGATCCGGGTCACGACCCTGCTGCCGGGGTTCATCCGCACCGAGCTCAACGAGGACGCCGGCAAGATGCCTTTCGAGGTGGACGAGGTCACGGGCAGCCGCGCCATGGTGCGCGCCATCGAACGCGCCCCGGCCACCGCCTGCGTGCCCGGGTGGCCCTGGCGGCCGATCGGGTGGTTGATGAAGATCCTGCCGTTGCGGGTGATCGCTAAAGCTGGGTGATTGGTTTTTTCGTTTATTCGTTGCTTCGTTATTTCGTTTTTTGGTTCGGCATCCGTTGGGGGATGGTGGGCGGCTGCGCCGCGGGCGCTGTGGGGCTTTCGGCACCCGGCACCGTAGTCCCGGACGGAGCGCAGCGGAGATCCGGGACCTTCTCTCAGAATGCCAGCTCGCCGGACTCTTCTCTTGCGTAGATCGAAGGTTCGCGTCACCGGCCACTGTGGCGTCCTCGACGAGTCAAAGGCGTTCCGGCCGGCCTGCTTCGCAGGCTCTTGCGCCGGGTAACTTTTTTCCTGCGCGAAAAAAGTCACCAAAAAACGCGCTTAAAGGACGCCGTTGGGCGGCTCGGAACTTGCACTGTGTGGGGGCTCCAGAACTCCGATTACGGCGTTGTTCGAGCCCGGCTGGATTCGCCGGGACTTCGGCAGAAGCCGAAAGTGGCCCTGGTCCGGCTTCTGGACTTTCGGACGACACGACACCGCGCGCTTCGCGCGCGCAGGCGTCCGCGTGGGCAAAGCCCCGCAGCTGGAGGGCCGCGGCTCCGCCAACCGAAGCTGGGGTCATCGAGGTCGAGCCGTTCTCGTGCGGTTTACGCCTATAGCCTGCTAACACCACCCGAGAATCAGACCGGTTCTGAACAGAGCCGCAGTCGGGATTCTGGAGCCACCACCATTTCGACTCCTGCGGCCCATCCGGCATCTTTTAAGAGCCCTTTTGCTTACTTTTTTGGTAATTGAAAAAAGTAAGTCGCCGCAAGACCCCGCGAAGCGGGCCCGGGCGAAATCGCAGTTGACTTGTCGAGGACGCCACGGCGCTCGGTGGCGCAATCCCCCGATCCACGGATCAGAAAAAATCCAGCGCCCTGCCATTCTGCAAGAAGGTCCCGGATCTCCGCTGCGCTCCGTCCGGGACTACAGTTCCGGGTGCCGGGTGCCGGGTGCCGAAAGCCCCATAGCGCCCGCGGCGCAGCCGCCCACCACCCCCATCGGATGCCGAACCAAAAAACCAAACAACGAAAAAACCAATAGACAGCCCCGCCGGGTAGAATCGTCTTTCCGCTACAATGCCGCGCCCATGTCGAAGTCCGCCATCAAGCTCAACCCGGCCCAGCATGCCGCGGTGACCCATATCGACACGCCGCTGCTGGTGCTGGCCGGTGCGGGGTCGGGCAAGACGCGGGTGATCACCGAGAAGATCGCCTGGATGATCGACAAGGGGCATTACGGGGCGCGCGAGATCGCGGCGATCACCTTTACCAACAAGGCCGCGCGCGAGATGAAGTCGCGCATCGGCAAGCGACTGGGGCGCAGGAAGATTGAGGGGCTGACCATCTCGACCTTCCACTCGCTCGGCTGGCAGATCCTGCGCTCCGAGCCGGAGGCCGCCGGGCGGCGCAAGGGGCTGAGCATTCTCGACCAGCACGGCGCCGGCGACCTGGTGCGCGAGCTGCTGCCTTCGGGCGCGCCCAGCGACATGGTCTACGCGGTGCAGTCGGGCATCGGGCATTACAAGGACGCGGGCCTGAACGTCGAGCAGGCGCACGCGGCGGCCACGAGCGAGAACGCCGCCCGCGCGGCCGAGATCTACGCCGGCTACCAGGAGCGCCTGGCCGCCCTGAACGCCGTCGACTTCGACGACCTGATCGCGATTCCCGCGAAGATGCTCGAGGATCCGGTGCTGCGCACGCGCTGGCGCCACAAGCTCAAGTACCTGCTGGTCGACGAATACCAGGACACCTCCGAGGCGCAGTACCGCCTGCTCGGCAAGCTGGCCGCCGACACCGGCGCCTTCACCGCCGTGGGCGACGACGACCAGTCGATCTACGGCTGGCGCGGGGCGCGGCCGGAAAACCTGGTCAGCCTCAGGTCCGACTGGCCGGATCTCACGGTGGTCAAGCTCGAGCAGAACTATCGCTCGACCGGCTACATCCTGACGGCCGCCAACTCGGTGATCGCCTGCAACCCGCACGAGTTCGAGAAGCAGCTCTGGAGCGAGCACGGCCCGGGCGATAGGATCGAGATCGTGGAGTACGCCGACGAAGCCGACGAGGCCGAGTCGATCGCGCGCGCCGTCGTCACCGAGGTGCACGGCGGGCATTCGCGCTTCGGCGACTGCGCCGTGCTCTACCGCTCCAATTTCCAGGCCCGCGCGATCGAGCAGCAGCTGCGCGAGTACGCCGTACCCTACGTCATCTCCGGCGGGCCGAGCTGGTTCGACGCGCGCGAGGTGCGCGACTGCCTGGCCTACCTGCGATTGCTGGTCAACCCGGAGGACAATTCGGCCTTCATGCGCGTGGCCAACGCGCCGAGGCGCGGCCTGGGCTCGGGCGCGATGTCGCGCCTGGCGACCTACGCCGACGCCACGCGCAAGAGCCTGTTCGAGGCGGCCATCGACCCGATGTTCCAGACCGAGCTGCCGACCCAGGCGCAGCGGGGTTTCCGCTCGTTCACCAACATGCTCATCGACTTCAACGACCGGGCCGAGCGCGGCGACATCGGCGAGGCCTACGCCGAGATGCTCGACCACATCGGCTACCTGGAGTGGCTGATCGAGACCGACGACGACCCGAAGAAGGCCGACCGCCGGCGGCGCTCGATCAAGGACCTCACCGGCTGGGTCGAACGCCTGAGCGCCGACGTCAATTCGGCCGACGAACTGATCGCGCGCGTCTCGCTGGCCGCCGGCCCGGACGACGACCGCAACGACGGCGCCGACCTGGTGCGCCTGATGACCCTGCACGCGGCCAAGGGCCTGGAGTTTCCGCGCGTGTGGCTGGCCGGCTGCGAGGAAGGCCTGATGCCGCACACCCGCTCGGTGGACGAGGACACCGTCGAGGAAGAGCGACGGTTGATGTACGTGGGCATCACCCGCGCCGAGCGCAAGCTGCAGATCTCGTATGCCCGCCGTCGCCGCCGCGGCGGCGAACAGGTCGAGACCACGCCGAGCCGCTTTCTCGACGAACTGCCCGAAGACGCCATCACCTGGCCGGCCCGACACGGCAGTGAAGAAGCCTCGGCCGAGGACGCCATGGACAACATCGCGGCCCTGAAGGCCATGCTGGAAGGGTAGGGGGTCGGAGTCGGGCTCCTCAATGACCAAATTACAAGCACCAAGTACCAAACAAATCTCAAATTCCAAATTCCAATGACGCAAACGGCGGGCGGATCCGATCTTGATGGCTGTCGAGGATTGAGCGCCCAACGGTCGAGGATTTCGGATCTGTCGAGGGATTCCAGCCTGGCCGGTTCCCCCAGGGCGAAGGTGGCGAAAAACCAGGAGAACCCGCCGTTTCGGTCATTGGAAATGGGAATTTGAGATTTGTTTGGTAATTGGAATTCGGTACTTGGTACTTTCTCCGAACGGTACTTCTGGCACTCATACCCCTCCACTCCCCGTCGCTATACTGTTTCACCCCAATTCCGAATGACCCGAGGACAACCATGACTCGACTGCTGGCGCTTGCCCTGCTGACGATCGTGGCCGCGACGACGGCCCTGGCCAACGACAACTACCGTGAACCCGATCCGGCGCTGACGGCGCTGGTGGACGCGCCGCTGCAGCCGACCTCGGCGGTGTCGCCGGACAAGCGCTGGCTGGCGGCCTTCGAGTACAAGTGGGTCAAGCCGCTCGAGGAGGTCGCCCGCGACGAGCTCAAGCTCGCCGGCATCCGGATCGACCCCGTCACCTTCTCGCGTTCGCGCTCGACCCTGCTGGAATCCATCGTGCTGCACGACCTCGAGTCGGGCGAAAAGGTGACCGTGGAGGGACTGCCCGAGGGCGGGCGCGTCGCCTCGCCGTCCTGGTCTTCGGATTCGGCCCGCCTGGCCTTCCTGCTCGAGCACGGGGGCAAGCACACGCTCTGGCTCTATGACGTGGCCGACGACGCGGTCCGGCAGCTTTCCGACGAG
>JAAAPE010000077.1 GCA_009908385.1 Gammaproteobacteria bacterium | reverse complement strand
CTCACCGGCGGGGTGGCGACGCTGCCGGTGGCTTTCGTGACCGCGCTCGTGTCGGCCGTCCTGGCGGGCGGCTGGCTGATCGCTCGGCGCAAGGGGGCGACGCTGCGCGCCATGAACCGGCGCCAAAGTATGTCCGTCCTGCTGGTCGGCGCACTGGGCTCCGGCCTGGTGCCGCTTCTCGGGATACTGGCCATGACCGTCACCACCGCCTCGAACCGGGCGCTGTTCCAGTCGGCCTATCCGGCGGCGACGGCGGTGGCGGCGAGACTGCTGCTGGGCGAGCGCTTCCGGGCGCTCACCTATGGGCTGATCGCAGTGGTCTGCGCGGGGCTGGTGCTGGTCAATCTCGAATCCAGTTCCGACATCCGCCTGGGCTGGCCCTTCTGGTTGCTGTCCGCCACCCTGCCGCTGATCGGGCTGTCGGATGTCATCGCCAAGCGCTCACTCGAGGACATCTCGCCGGAAGTCGTCGCCGTCGGCCGGGCGCTGGGGGGCACCCTGATCCTCGCCCTGGCCCTGCCGTGGTTCTTGCCCGAGCTGTTAGAGGGCGTGGTGCGGGCCTGGCCCTGGCTGCTGGCCGCCGGAACCTGCATGGGCGTGTTCGCCGTGGCGCTGTACCAGGTCTTCGATCACACCGAAGCCTCGATCGCGGCCAGCCTGATCGCCCTGGCGCCCCTCCTGACGCTGGCGCTCGAGGCACTCACCCTCGGCGTCGAACTGAGCGCGTTGCAGTGGGCGGGATTCGTGCTCGTGCTCGCCGCCATTCTCGCGCTGGCTCGCCGCGCTTGATGATTTCTGAACGAGAATGCGTGCATAATCCGGTGAACGGTCGGCATCGGGCCGGCCGAACCTGCTGAAGACGGGAGGTCCACATGGCGGGAAAATTCGAGATTTACAAGGACAAGAAGGGCGAGTTCCGGTTCCGGCTCAAGGCCAGCAACGGCCAGAACATTCTCGGCAGCGAGGGCTACGCCAAGAAGACCAGCTGTACCAACGGCATCGAGTCGGTGCGCAAGAACTCGCAGCATGAGGCGCGTTTCGAGTGCAAGCAGACGGCCTCGGGCAAGTGGACCTTCAACCTCAAGGCCACCAACGGCCAGGTCGTCGGCACCAGCCAGACCTACGATTCCGAGTCGGGCTGCCGCAACGGCATGAAGAGCGTGGCCAAGAACGCTCCCGACGCCAAGGTCGACGACCAGACGGCCTGATCGGCCCGGCTCCGGCCGGGGAAGAACAAGCTTCGAAACTCGGCCGCGATCGCGGCCGATATGTTCCCCTATAGCAGGATCAGCGACGCAAGGCCCAGGAAGGCGAAAAAGCCGACCACGTCGGTCACGGTGGTCACGAAGGGTCCGGAGGCCAGCGCCGGGTCGATGTTGAAGCGCTCCAGCGCGATCGGGATGACGATGCCGCCGAGCGCGGCGGCCACCAGGGTCAGGGCCATGGCCAGCGCGATCACCGCGCCGAGCATGGGTAGGCCGAACCAGAAGGCGGCGACCAGGGCCATGATGATGCCGAAGCCGATGCCGTTGATGGCGCCCACCGTGATCTCGCGCCAGCTCACCCGGATGGCGTTGCGGCGCGTGAGTTCACGCGTGGCGATGGCGCGCACCGCCACGGTCATGGTCTGGGTGCCGGCGTTGCCGCCCATCGAGGCGACGATGGGCATCAGCACCGCCAGGGCGACCATCTGGTCGATCGTGTCCGCGTAGAAGTTGATCACGGCCGAGGCCAGGATGGCCGTGACCAGGTTGACCATCAGCCACACCGCGCGGCCGCGCGTAGTCTGCCAGACCGTGTCGACCACGCTGGAATCCTCGGCCACGCCGGCGAGACGCAGGATGTCCTCTTCATGCTCCTCGTCGAGGACGGCCATGGCGTCGTCGATGGTGATCATGCCGGCCAGGCGGCCGTTCTCGTCGACCACCGGCGTGGAGATCAGGTGGTAGTGATTGAACAGGTAGGCGACTTCCTCGGATTCCTCCGTCACGGTCACCGTCCGGAAGCTGGGCTCGGTGATGTCGATCAGCGGCACCTGGCGGCGTGAGGAGAGCAGTCGGCCCAGGGTCACGTAGCCCACCGGCTTCATCGCGGGCGAGACCAGGATGACGTGGTAGAACTGGTCGGGCAGGCTTTCCTCGCCCTCGCCGCGGATGAAGTCGATGGCCTGGCCCACCGTCCAGTCTTCCGGCAGCGCCACCAGCTCGCGCTGCATCAGGCGGCCGGCCGAGTACTCGGGGTAGGACAGGGCGCCCTCGACGCCGATGCGGTCCTTGATCTCGAGCGCCTCGAGCAGTCGCGACTGCTGTTCTTCCTCGAGGTCCTCGACCAGCTCGACCACGTCGTCGGAATCCAGGCCGCGAATCGCCTCGGCCACGACTTCCGGCGGCAGGACCTCGAGCAGGGGTTCGCGTATCGACTCGTTGAGCTCCGACAGCACATCGCCGTCGATCCCGTCGCCCCAGAGCTCGACCAGGGCCACGCGCTCGGGCTGGCTGATCTGCTCGATCAGGTCGGCCACGTCGGCAGCGTGCAGCGGCTCGAGCAGTTCATTGAGCTGCTCGGCGTCCTCTGCTTCGACGGCCTCGATCACCGACTGGATATGGTCCTGCTCCAGGCCGTCCCCGATCTCTTCCTTCTCCGGCGGTGTCTCTTGCTGCACGGGTTTTCTCCTGGTGTGATCGTGTGATGGCCGGAGGCGCGCTCCGAACGACGGTGTTGCTTGCTGCCCGCAAATTATTGCAGGTCTGCGCCGCGGACACGATCACATGCCGCTCGAAAATCATCGTCCTGCCGCGAGCTTGCCTTTAGAATCCGGGCATGGCCGATCTTCGCCTCGTCGTCGACTACCCGCCGCTCGTGCGTCATCGTCAGGAGCTGGGCGAACAGCGCCGGCTGCGCCGCCGGCGCCTGCTCATCGCCGTGCCGGTGGCGGTGCTCGTGGTCGGCGCGGCGGCGAGCTGGAGCGCGCCGCTGGCGGTGATGCTCGCCGGCATCGCGGCCTTCGCCGTCTTCTTCATGGCGCTGCCCGGTTCGAGTTCCGTCGATCCCGGCCATCTCGCCGGGGTGGAAGGGGAGGCGGCCGTGCTCGAGCGGCTCAAGCAGTTGCCCGACGATTACCTCATCCTCAACCGCGTGCGCCTGCCCGACGAAACGCTCACCAACGGCCAGCGCGAGCTCGACTTCATCGTCGCCGGCCCCTCGGGACTGTGGGTGGTCGAGGTCAAGAACACCCCCGGCCACCTGCGCGTGCAGCCCGGCGAGAAGCACTGGCCGCTGGCGCGGCGGGCCGGCTGCGGCAGCACGCCCAACTGGAACGCCATGGCCAACCCCGTGCCCCAGGCGCGCGCGCAGGTCGAGGCGCTGCAGCGCTGGCTGCTGATGAACGGCGTCGACGCCCGGGCACGCGCGCTGATCGTCATGGCGCACCCGGAAATCGCCATCACCGACGCCGATTCGGCCGAGCTGCCGGTGCTGGTGCGCGACCAGGTGGCGGCCTACATCGAGAACGCCGCGTCACGTCCGCTGGCGGGCACGGTGGCCCCGCGCCTGGCCGAGCTGCGGCCGGCCTGATCGATCGCCGTGGCTTGGGACCCCGGATTGAAGGCGGTCGGGTAGACTGATTCACCCGTTCCAATTCGTGGAGAACGATCGATGCGCCGTGCCCTTCGCCTTCTTGTCTTACTGACCGTTCCGGTCCCGCTGCTGGCCGCCTCGGCCTTCGCCCAGAGCGGCGGCCAGCGTTTGGGTTCGTCCGACCTGTTCGACCTGCAGTACGCCAGTGAAGTGCGGATCTCGCCCGACGGCGAACGCGTCGTCTACGCGCGCTCCATTCACGACATCCTGTGCGACTGCGTGCGCTCGAACCTGTGGATCGTCGACGCCGACGGCGACAACCATCAGCCGCTTCTGTCCGGGCGCGGCAGCTACTCCTCGCCGCGCTTCTCGCCCTCGGGCGATCGCCTGGCCTACGTCGCCCAGGACGAGGCCGGCAAGACCCAGCTCTACGTTCGCTGGATGGATTCCGGGCAGACCGCGATGGCAAGCAACCTGGTCGAGTCGCCCTCGTCGATCGCCTGGTCGCCCGACGGCGAGTCGATCGCCTTCACCATGCACGTGCCGGCCGAGAAGCCGTCGCTGGCCAAGGCGCCCGACAAGCCCGAAGGTGCCGAATGGGCCGAGCCGCCGGTGGTGATCGACAGCGTCGTCTACCGCTTCGACGGCCGCGGCTATCTCGATCCCGGCTTCGACCACGTCTTCGTCGTCCCCGCCGAGGGCGGCGCTGCGCGCCAGCTCACCAGCGGCGACTACAACCACGACGGCCCGCTGGCCTGGATGCCCGACGGCTCCGGCATCGTGTTCACCTCGAACCGCTCGGAGGACTGGCAATACGAGCTGACCGAGCGCGACCTGTTCCGCGTGTCCGTGGCCGACGGCGGCCTCGAGCGACTCACCGACCTGCCGGGCATCGAGGCCGCGCCGGCCGTCTCCCCCGACGGCGAGACCATCGCCTTCGAGCGCGACGACCACCAGGGCCGGCAGTACACGACCAACAGCCTAGGCCTGATCGACGCCGACGGCAGCAACCTGCGGGTCATCGGGGAGGACCTCGACCGTTCCATCGAGGGCCCGACCTGGGCCAGCAACGGCGATTCGCTCTACTTCCACTACACCGACCGCGGTTGGCGCAAGGTCGGCCGCATCGACCTCGACGGCGACGTCGACACGGTGATCGACGGCATCAACGGCACCACCGTGGGCCGCCCGTACACCAGTGGCCACTACGCCGTGGCCGAGGACGGCACCGTCGCCTACACCCTGGGTACGGCGAAGAAGCCGGCCGACGTGTGGGTCAAGCCGCGCCGGGGCGAGGCGCGGCAGCTGACCGACCTCAACGGCAACCTGCTCGACCGGCGGGCGATGGCCGACGTGCACGAGATCGTCTACGAATCCTCGGTCGACGGCATCGAGATCCAGGGCTGGTACCTGACGCCGCCGGACTTCGACCCCGAAAAGTCCTACCCGCTGATCCTCGAGATCCACGGCGGCCCGCACCTGGCCTATGGCCCGCACTTTTCCTCCGAGATGCAGCGCATGGCCGCCGCAGGCTACGTGGTGTTCTACGACAACCACCGCGGCTCGTCCGGCTACGGCCGCGATTTCGGCATGCTGCTCGAATACAAGTACTCCTCTGAAGAAGACTTCGGCGACCACATGTCGGGCGTCGACGCCATGATCGAGCTGGGCTTCGTCGACCCCGATCGCCTGTTCATCACCGGCGGCTCGGCCGGCGGCATCGCCAGCGCCTATGCCATCGGCCTGACCGACCGCTTCCGCGCCGCGGCCGTGGCCAAGCCGGTCATCAACTGGATCTCCAAGACACTGACCGGCGACTATTACCCCGGCCAGATCGAACACCAGTTCCCCGGCCTGCCCTGGGAAGCTTTCGAGCATTACTGGCAGCGCTCGCCCCTGTCGCTGGTCGGCAACGTCACTACGCCCACCCTGCTGATCACCGGCGAGGAAGACTTCCGCACGCCCATGTCGGAGACCGAGCAGTACTACCAGGCCCTCAAGCTCGCAAGAGTCGAAACGGTCATGATGCGCCTGCCCGGCACCGCTCACGGCATCGCCAGCCGCCCCTCGCGCCTGATCGCCAAGATCGACAACATCCTGGCCTGGTTCGAGCGCTACGACATCGAGGGCGAGTAAGCATGAGAATAAACACGGGCTTCCAATGGCTGGCCACGATCATCGTGGCCGCCGGGCTGGCGCTCCAGCCGGCGGTTGCCCGGGACGAGGCCGAGGCCTGCGAGCCCGACCTGGCCCTGGTGCTCGGCTCCGGCGGCGCGGCCGGGCTGGCGCACATCGCCATGCTGCGCGTGTTCGAGGAGCAGAGCATTCGCCCGAAGGAAGTCGCCGGCACCAGCATCGGTGCCATCATCGGCACGCTGTATGCGGCGGGCCTGTCCGTCGACGAGATCGAAGCGCTCTTTCGTGAGTTCGGCGAATCGGCGCTCAATCCCTTCGCCGGCCTCTTCAGCGGCGAAGGCCCGCCGAGCCTGCGCGACCTCATCGAGATCGACCTGGGCAACGGCAGCCTGCTCGACTCCAACCGCTTCGTCGAATTCGCAGCCGAGCGCATGGACGCCGAAAGCTTCGACGACCTGGAGTTGCCGATGTCCATCGTTGCCACCGACTTCTGGTCCGGCGAGGCCCGCGTATTTACGAGCGGGGAACTGCTCCCGGCGCTAAGAGCCAGCATGGCCGTACCGGGCGTGTTCGCCCCCATCGAATCCGGCGACGACCTCCTCATCGACGGCGGCGCCTCCAACCCGCTGCCCACCAATCTCGTCGCCGACCACGACATCATCGTCGCCATCGACGTGACGGGGACGCGGGAAAGAAACGGCGGCCAAACCCCGGACATCTCCGACCTGCTGTTCTCGAGCTTCGAGATCATGCAGCAGTCCATCCTCCGGGCCCGCCTGCGCGAGTACCCGGCCGACATCTACATCAAGCCCGCGATCAACGACATCCGCATGCTCCATTTCGACCGCGTCGAAGAAATCCTCGAACGCGCCCGGCCCGCCGCCGATGAACTGTCGGAGAAACTCCTCGAAACGCTGGCGGACTGCCACCCGCATACCGAAAGCGACCTGTAATCCCGGAAAGCGCAAAGCGCTTATCCGGGACCTTCCTCTAAAGCCCCCGGAAAATGCACTCACCACATCATTGACGCCACCATCACACCCGATGGCGTAACGCTGTGCGCGTGCCCGGAATCGAAGGCACGCCCGAGGGATGCCAACATGACCCAGACAACCCGACACCGAGCCGCCCCACCGGCCCTCGGCCTGCTCCTGCTCGCGTCGATCGCCGCCCCGGCACTCGCCGCGGACCTGCTCGTCCCCGACGACTTCGCCACCATCCAGTCCGCCGTCGACGCGGCTGCCGACGGCGACCGGATCCTGATCGCTCCCGGCACCTACGTCGAATTCGTCCAGGTCGCCGACAAGCAACTCGTCATCGAAGGCGCCGACGGTGCGTCGTCCACCGAGCTGGCCGGCGACGGGACAGCCGGTTTCCTGTTGAGCATCACGGGCGAGCCCGCGCAGATCGAACTTCGCGGGCTCACCCTCACCGGCGGCTTCGGCGAAGCCGGTTCCCTCGGTGCCGGCCCGGGCGGGGCGGTGTCGGTGGACGCCGCCACGCTGATCGTGCGCGACAGCCGCTTCGCCGACAACGCCGGCATTTCCGGCGCCGCGATCCGCGTGGTCGAAGGCACGCTGTCGGTCGAAGACAGCCTCTTCGAGAACAACCAGGCCCTGCAGGGCGGCGCCGTTTATCTCGAGAACGCGACGGCCAGCATCGACAGCAGCGAATTCACCGGCAACGAGGCGACCAACTTCGGCGGTGCGATCGCGGTCTTCAACGGCACGACCTTCTCCCTGGCCGACGCCACCCTGAGCGACAATACGGCGAACCAGTTCGGCGGCGCCATCTACTCCCAGCACGCGGACCTGGACCTGACCGGCCTGCTCGCCACCGACAACGGCACCGCCGAGCAGGGCGAACACGGCGGCTGGATCATCAGCACCTTCGGCGGCGGCGCGCTCTACGCCACCGGCAGCAACGGCCGGCTCCAGGACAGCCGCATCCTCGGCAACGTGGCCTTCGCGGGCTCGGGCGTGTACATCGCCGGCGACGGCGAGCTCGAGCTCGTCAACAACCTGATCGCCGGCAACGGCGCCGCCTGCAACTGCGGCCAGGGCGCCGTCTACGCCAACGCCTCCAGCCCCGTGCTCGTCAACAACACCATCGCCGGCAACGGCGGCGTGTTCGGCGTGTTCACCACCTACAACGCCTTCCCGACCCTGCGCAACACCATCGTGGCCGCCCGGCCGGAAGGCTCGGAAATCTTCGCGCCGGTCGGCGGCAACGGCCTGAGCGACATCGACTACACCCTGCTGCAGGGCGAGTCCGGCGGCGTCGAACTGGGCCCGAACGTCATCGTCGTCGAAGACTTCCCCCTGATCGACCCCGAAAACGACTACAGCCCGCTCGAAGGCTCCGCCGTCATCGACGCCGGCCGCAACGAGGCCCTGCCGCCCGACGTCACCACCGACCTGCTCGGCAACCCCCGCATCGTGGACGCCACCGGCACAGGCGAAATCGTCGACCTGGGCGCCATCGAATTCGGCGCCGCGCCCATGCCCGACCGCATCTCCCACAAGAACTTCATGGCCCACTGACCTGCGGTCGCTCCGTAATCCCGGAAGCCGCAAAGCGGCTATCCGGGACCTTCCATCTACCGCCCCCAGAATCCATCAGCCTCAAGAACCCCTGTACTCCCGGAAAGCGCCAAGCGCTTATCCGGGACCTTCCATCTATAGCCACCCCACACGGAACGCCGCCGAAACTCAATCCAACTGCCGCCACTCCCCCGGCCCCAGACCCTCGACAGACCATTCCCCGATCGACCACCGAATCAACCGCAAGGTCGGATGCCCCACCGCCGCCGTCATCCGCCGCACCTGCCGGTTCCGCCCCTCGCGCAACACGATCTCCAGCCAGACATCCACCAC
>JAAAPE010000072.1 GCA_009908385.1 Gammaproteobacteria bacterium | reverse complement strand
AAGGCAGTCGTTTTCAGGCCGAAATTCGAAATCCGAAGCACCAAATCCGAAATGGGTGTGCCGGCCGGGTGCGAGGTGTCGGGCGTGCTACCGGCCAGGGCAACTGGTTTCAAGACAGTCGTTTTCAGGCCGAAATTCGAAATCCGAAACACCAAATCCGAAATGGGTGTGCCGGCCGGCTGCGAGGTGTCGGGCGTGCTACCGGCCAGGGCAACTGGTTTCAAGGCAGTCGTTTTCAGGCCGAAATTCGAAATCCGAGGCAACAAATTCGAAACGCGCATCAGCGGGCTGAATCGCTGCATCGCGGCGCGCGAGTCATTGTTCGGGGTCGATGAAATGGCAAGCGTTTCGGTCATTCGAACTTCGGATTTGTTTCGGATTTGGTGCTTCGAATTTCGTATTTGCTTTTCTCAAGCCGTCCTCGTCACCCGCAGCACCTCCTCGAGGCTGGTCGTGCCCGCCAGCGCCTTGCGCCAGCCATCCTCGAAGATCGAGGGGGCGAGCTTGCGGGCGAGTTCCTCGAGCGCCTGTTCCGAGGCGCCGTCGTGAATCAGGCCGCGCATGGCCTCGTTGACCGGCACCAGCTCGTAGATGCCCGTGCGGCCTTGATAACCGGAGTGGTCGGCGCCCAGGTCCGCGCGCGGGCGGTAGAGCGTCGAGGACTGCGCCCCCGTTACGCCCAGCCGCTGCAGTTCAGCGGCCTCGATGGTATAGGCCTCGCGGGTCTCGGGGTCGAGCACGCGCACGAGCCGCTGGGCCAGCACGCCGATCAGGCTCGAGGCCAGCAGGAAGGGCTCGACGCCCATGTCGACCAGGCGCGCGATCGCGCCCACGGCCGTGTTGGTGTGCAGCGTCGAGAGCACCAGGTGTCCGGTCAGGCTGGCCTGCACGGCGATCCGAGCGGTTTCGAGGTCGCGGATCTCGCCCACCATTACCACGTCGGGATCCTGCCGCAGGATCGCGCGCAGGCCGCGGGCGAAGGTCAGGTCGACCTTCGGATTGACCTGGGTCTGGCCGATGCCGTCGAGGTCGTACTCGATGGGATCCTCGACCGTCATGATGTTGCGGCTGCGGTCGTTGAGCCGCATCAGCGCGGCGTACAGCGTCGTCGACTTGCCCGAACCGGTCGGCCCGGTGACCAGCAGGATGCCGTGCGGGCGCTGGATCAGCGATTCCATCCGGTCGCGGGTGCCCTCGTCCATGCCGAGCTGGGCCAGGTCGAGGCGGCCCGCCTGCTTGTCGAGCAGGCGCAGCACGACGCGCTCGCCGTGGTTGGACGGCAGGGTCGACACGCGCACGTCCACCGGCCGCCCGGCGATGCGCAGCCCGATCCGGCCGTCCTGCGGCACGCGCTTTTCGGCAATGTCGAGCCGTGCCATGACCTTGATGCGCGAGACGATCAGCCCCGCCAGGCCGCGCGCCGGCGTCATGACCTCCCGCAACACGCCGTCGACGCGAAAGCGGATGGACAACCGCTCTTCGAAGGGTTCGAGATGGATGTCGGAGGCGCCCTCGCGGATCGCCTGGGTGAGCACCCCGTTGATCAGCCGGATGATCGGGGCGTCGTCCTCGCTCTCGAGCAGGTCCGCCGGCTCCGGCAGGTCCTCGGCCAGCCGCGACAGGTCGAGGTCCTCGCCGAGATCCTCGGCGGCGTGCCGCGCCGCCGCGTCGTCGGCCTCGTAGAGCTCGGTCACCAGCCGATCGAAATCCGCCGCCGGCAGCCGCTCGACCTGCACCGATCCGTCGAGCCGCCGCCGAACTTCCTGGACGGCGGCGACATCGACCGGTTCGCGCACCACCAGGCGGATGCGGCCGCTGCCGTCGCGCCCGGCGACGGTAACGCCGCGCTTTCGCGCGAAGCCGTAGGCTGGACGGAACTGGCTCGCCATGGTTCAGCGATCGTCCGGCGGCGCCTGCAGGAAGTCCTCGAGCTCGGGCAGAAGCGGAATGCGCTCGCCGCGGTTGAGGTTGCCCGAACGCTCCCGCTGGCCGAGTTGCGCGTCGCGGATGCGCGTGTACTTCGAACGCGTGACCGAGTTCATCAGTTCCTCGTCGTGCAGGATCTTGGGACGGATGAAGATCATCAGGTTGCGCTTGACCTTGCTGCTGGTGCGGTAGCGGAACAGTTCACCGAGCAGGGGAATGCGGCCGAGGCCGGGCACTTCCTCGCGGCCCTCCTGCAGGTCGTCGCTGATCAGGCCGCCGAGCACCAGGATCGCGCCGTCGGGCACCATCACGCGCGTCGAGAGCGTGCGCTTGTTGGTGATCAGGTCGACCGCGCCGGCCGACGGCGCCAGGGTGGAGACCTCCTGGGAGATGTTGAGGAGGATGGTGTCGCCCTCGTTGATGTAGGGGGTGACGTTGAGCTTGACGCCGATCTCCTCGCGATTGATCGTCTGGAAGGGATTGACCTGGCCCTCGCCGGTGGCCACGCCCTGGGTGGAGAAGCTGCCGGTCAGGAAGGGCACTTCCTGGCCGACGTTTATGCTGGCCTCGTGGTTGTCGAGCGTGACCACCGAAGGCGTCGACAGGACGTTGGTGTTGGAATCGCTCGACAGGGCGCGGGCCAGGCCGCCGATCTCGAGCAGCTCGACGCCGAGCAGGCTCGTGCGGCCGCCGACGTAGCCGAGGTTGAGTCCGCGGCCCGGCAACAGCAGGTTGCCTTCCTGGTCGCCCGCGAGGCCGGCGCTCAGGTTGATGATGTTGTTGCCGCCGGTCTGGAAGTTGGTGCCGCCGAAGAACCCGTCCTCGCCCGACTCGAAGGCCTGCCACTGGATGCCGAGTTCGCGGCTGGTGTCGACGGCGACCTCGGCGATGATCGCCTCGACCAGCACCTGCGCGCGGCGGATGTCGAGCTGGCGCACCACCGACTGGACCGACCGGAACACCGAGGGCGGCGCGGTGACGACCAGCGCGTTGGTGTCCTGGTGGGCCTGGATGCGCGCCTGCGGGCCTTCCTCGGATTCCATCTCGAGCATGCCCTCGAGCACCGGCACCAGGGTGTCGGCCGTGGCATAGCGCAGGTAGATCACCTGGGTGCTGCCTTCGGACTCGAGCGGCGTATCGAGATGGCTGATCAGCGTCCTCAGGCGCAGGCGACGGCTGGGATCGCCCGACAAGACGACCGTATTGGTGCGCTCGTCGGCCACCGCCGACTCGCCGCCGCCGTTGGTGGGATAGATCCGGTTGATCAGCTGGACGATCTCGCCGGCGTCGGCGTGCGACAGCGCGATGACCTCCACTTCCTGGTCGACGGCCGCGTCGAGCCGTTCGATCACGGCCTCGAGGCGGCGGATGTTGGTGGCCCGATCGCTGACGATCAGGCTGTTGGAGCTGTCGTGGTGCACCATGTAGGCCGACTGGGGCAGGAGCTGGCGGAGCAGCTGCGAGACCTCGCCGGCGTCGACGTGGTCGAGCTGGATGATGCGCGTCACGGGCTCGTCGCCGCCGGCCCGCATGTCGTCGACCGGCACGCGGCCGTCCTGACGCGCGACCACGTCGGGCACCACGCGAACGGTCTCGCCCTCGCCCACCGCCGCGTAGCCGTGCACGCGCAGGATCGACTGAAAGACGTCCCAGACTTCGTCGTCGGCGAGCGGCTCGGACGAGATCACCGTCACCCGGCCGGTGACCTGCGGGTCGACGATGATCGACCGGCCGGTCATGTCGGCCACCGTGGTGATCAGCGCGCGGATATCGGCATCGTTGAAATTCAGGACGTGGCCGTTGCCTTCTGCTTCCTGGGCCGCCGCCTGCAGCGAAAGCGACAGGACGAGCGCCAGCGTGACGTTTCGGATCGATCGGATCATTGCGATTGCAGACTCCCCATGATTTGCTCGAGGTCCGGGCGAAGGGTCATTTCCCGCTCGCCCCGGCGGACGGTGATGGCGACCTCCCCGCTCGTCATGATATCCGCGAACAGGCCGCGCACGGCCTGCGCCGATTCCAGCTCTCGCCCGTTGATCGCCAGGACCACGTCGTTGACCTCGAGACCGAGTTCGGAAAACAGCCGGGCGTTGCGACCCGGCCGCACGCGGAAACCGCCGCCCGCGACGGGCATGACCGAGATGGCGCCGGCCAATTCGGAGGCGTCGAGCCCGAGCGAACGGGCCTCGGGCGGCAGCGAGGCCACGCTGGCTCCGGCCGGCGCGCTGAAGCCGCGCACGCCCGGCAGCTGCGGCCGCGAGGTCGACGCTGCCTGTCGGGCCGGACCGCCGCGAGAGCCCGAGGAGCTAGAGGCGGCGTCGGGGTCGAGCGCGAGCGTTTCACGCCGGGCGTCGCGCTGGATGATGACGCGGCGCGACTCGATCGTCTCGAGCTCGCCCCCGCCGGGCAGCGCGTCGCCCACCCGGTAGACCTGCTCTCCGGCGTCCGGGTCGGCGATGATCGCGTAGCCCCGGTCTCCGGCGACGACTCCCTTGAGCCGGAGCCGGGTGTTCGAAACCGCCACGGCCACGGGCCTGGCCGGCCGAGAGGCGGACTGGCCGAACAGGTTCCACCGGAAATCGCCGGTGGCGCCGGTCGACTGCGACATCTGGGGCACCGGCAGCGCCGGCGCGGAGGGCACGCTAACGCCGCCGAGCACGAGCCACATCGCCCGGACCAGCAGCCAGACCACCGCCAGCGCCAGTAACGCGCTGCTGAGCAGGGCCAGTCGCGACGACCAGGCAGGTGACATCATGGCGGACACGGAAAGGCGACTCCGGGACGGGTGTACTGGCGCGAGATTAGCACAGACCGGGGCCGGCGGGCCGGGGGCCGGGGGCTGTGCGTCGGTGCGTCGGTGCGTCGGTGCGTCTGTGGTCGGTGCGTCGGTGCACCGGGCCACTGACCACTGACCACTGACCACTGACCACTGACCACTGACTACTGACCACCGACCACCGACCACCGCCCCCCGGTCGAGCTTCGCGCTGACTGGGAGCGGGGAGGTTTCCGGGCGGTGGCGCCGGATCCAGGAAGGCCCCGGATCGAGTCCGGGGTTACGCGGGCTCTGTCGGGCCGCGCAATATCAGCGCCGCGGGCCGCCGCCTGCGGAGCGTCGACCGCCCCCACCGCCACGCCCGCGACCACCGCCGCGCCGGCCGCCCTTCTTCTTGCCGCTCTTCTTGCTCGGCGCCGGGCGCTCGAGCTGGGGAAGGTCGTCGGGATCGTGCTGCTCGACCGGCAGCGGCATCTCGATGTACTCCTCGATCTCGGGCAGGTGGAAGGCGAAGTCCTCGCAGGCGAAGCTGATGGCGTCGCCGGTCGCGCCCAGGCGCGCCGTGCGGCCGATCCGGTGGACGTAGTCGGCGGCCTCCTGCGGCAGGTCGTAGTTGATGACGTGGCTGACATCGGGGATATGCAGGCCGCGCGCGGCCACGTCGGTGGCCACCAGCACGTCGAGTTCGCCGTCGTGGAAGCGCTTCAGCAGGGTCTGGCGCTTCTTCTGCGGGACGCTGCCCGCCAGCATGGCGGCATTCATGCCGTTGGCCTTGAGCGTGCGAGCCACGCGGTCGGTCTCGTGGCGGGTGTTGACGAAAACCATCACGTGACCGTCCGGCATGCTGCGCAGCAGCTTGACCAGCAGCGGCAGCTTCTCGCGGTTGGCGGGGTAGTAGACGCACTGCCGGACCCGGTCGCTCGTGACCTGCTCCTCCTCGAAGCGGATCGTCTGCGCGTCGTTCATGTGCTCGTAGGCCAGTTCGGTGACCTTCAGGGGGAAGGTGGCGGAGAACATCAGGGTCTGGCGCTTGTCGACCGGGGGCATCTTGCGGAACAGGTAGCGGATATCGGCGATAAAGCCGAGATCGAACATGCGGTCGGCCTCGTCGAGGACGGCGACCTCGATCACCTTGAGGCTGTAGACGCCCTGCTTGAGGTAGTCGATCAGCCGCCCCGGCGTGCCGATCAGGATGTCGACGCCGGCGGCGATCTGGTCGCGCTGCTTGCCGTAGTCGACGCCGCCGTAGGTCAGCACCGAGCGCAGGCCCGTGTGCTTGCCGAGCAGCTCGGCGTCGCGATGGATCTGGATGGCCAGCTCGCGCGTCGGCGCGATAATGATGGACCTGGGGTTGGGCCCCGGCCCGATGGACTCCGGCGAGAGCAGCCGCTGGAAAACGGCGAGCAGGAAGGCCGCCGTCTTGCCCGTGCCCGTGCGCGCCTGCCCGGCCACGTCGCGCCCGCCGAGCACCAGCGGCAGGGTTTCTTCCTGGATCGGCGTGCAGCACTCGAAGCCGGCCTCGACCAGGCCGCGCTGAATATCGGGATGGAGGTCGAAGGAATCGAAGCGGGTTTTGGTCAGCACCTGCTGGGCGCCAGTCTCGTCTGTCACTGCAATCGTTCTGTCCTTGAATTTTGGTCCGGCCGCCTTGACCTAGCGGAACGTGTCCCGGGGCCGAGCGCCGACCGGACTTGAGTTTTTCACGCGCGGGTGAACACACAGGCAAGCGTGGCATAGTATATTGATAAATGCCCGTTCCTGCTGGCAGTCTGCGCAAATCGCCCGCCCACCCCATCCCGCAAGGAGCAAGACAAGCCGTGAGCGACAAGATCATCCACGTTACCGACAGCGACTTCGAGGAAACCGTGCTCAAGGCCGAAGGACCCGTGCTGGTCGACTACTGGGCCGAATGGTGCGGCCCGTGCAAGATGATCGAACCGATCCTGCACGAACTGGCCGACGAATACGGCGACCGGCTGAAGATCGCGAAACTCAACATCGACGAGAACCAGCAGGTGACGAGCCGCTACAAGATTCGCGGCATCCCGACCCTGATGATTTTCGAGAACGGAGAGCACCAGGGCACGAAAGTCGGCGCGCTGACCAAGTCGGCGCTCAAGTCCTTCGTCGAAGAGACCATCTGATCGCCCGGGCCCGCCGGACCGCCCGGTTCGGCGGATGGCCCGCGGCGGCTGGACTCCGCCGGAAAATAGTGCTAACTTTAGCGCCAATCGGGGCGAGTCACCGCCCGGCAGTTCCTATTTGATTCCCGTTATCTCAACCCGGACCTCCGGGGCAACATGCGATAGAACCTGACCATGGTCCTGTTCCGGTCGTCGCGACCGGTGAACTTCCCTGTTCGCCCGCGGCGCGCCCACAATTCCCGTAAAACAAAACCCAAGCAATGAATCTGACCGAACTGAAGAAGAAATCCGCGAAAGATCTGGTCGAGATGGCCGAGGAACTCGGCATCGAGAATATCGGGCGTTCGCGCAAGCACGACGTCATCTTCGCCATCCTCAAGGCCAAGGCCCAGAAGAAGGAAGCCATCTACGGCGACGGGGTGCTGGAAATCCTGCAGGACGGCTTCGGCTTCCTCAGATCGGCGGAGGCCTCCTACATGGCCGGGCCCGACGATATCTACGTCTCGCCCTCCCAGATCCGCCGCTTCAACCTGCGTACCGGCGACTACATCTCGGGCAAGATCCGCCCGCCCAAGTCCTCCGAGCGCTACTTCGCCTTGCTCAAGGTCGAGGAGCTCAACTACGACAAGCCGGAACACTCGAAGAACAAGATTCTCTTCGAGAACCTGACCCCGGAATTCCCGCGCGAGCAGTTTCTGCTCGAGCGCGGCAACGGCTCCACCGAGGACATAACGGGGCGCATCATCGACCTGATCGCGCCCATCGGCAAGGGCCAGCGCGGCCTGGTGGTCAGCCCGCCCAAGGCCGGCAAGACCATGATGCTGCAGAATATCGCCACCGCGATCCGGGCCAACAACCCGGAAACGCACATGATCATTCTGCTCATCGACGAGCGCCCCGAGGAAGTCACCGAGATGGAGCGCGGCGTCGATGCCGAGGTGATCTCGTCGACCTTCGACGAGCCGGCCACGCGGCACGTTCAGGTCGCCGACATGGTCATCGAGCGGGCCAAGCGCCTGGTCGAACACAAGCACGACGTGATTATCCTGCTCGACTCGATCACCCGCCTGGCGCGCGCCTACAACACCGTCGTGCCCTCTTCCGGCAAGGTGCTCACCGGCGGCGTCGACGCCAACGCCCTGCAGCGCCCCAAGCGTTTCTTCGGCGCGGCGCGCAACATCGAGGACGGCGCCAGCCTGACCATCATCGCCACGGCCCTGGTCGACACCGGCTCCAAGATGGACGAGGTGATCTACGAGGAGTTCAAGGGCACCGGCAACATGGAAATCCACCTCAGCCGCCGGATCGCCGAGAAACGCGTCTACCCGGCCATCGACATCAATCGCTCGGGCACGCGGCGCGAGGAACTGATGGTGGGCAACGACCAGCTCCAGAAAACCTGGATCCTGCGACGCATCCTCCACCCCATGGACGAATCCCAGGCGATCGAGTTCATGCTCGACAAGCTCAAGGTCACCAAGACCAACGAGGAGTTCTTCAATTACATGAAGCGATAGCCCTGCGGGCTATCGGGTAGGTCGGGGCCGCGTCCCCGACCTTCGCG
The DNA here is from genome assembly GCA_009908385.1 of Gammaproteobacteria bacterium. Taxonomy (GTDB): domain Bacteria; phylum Pseudomonadota; class Gammaproteobacteria; order Xanthomonadales; family Wenzhouxiangellaceae; genus Wenzhouxiangella. Next base: position 25,313 of record JAAAPE010000072.1, on the reverse strand, counting down.
GGCGTTGCGAACGCTCTGCCTCCTTCACCTGGCGTTGACATCCACGGCCTAGACTGCTCCTATTCACAAATGTGAAGGAGTGAAGGAATGTCCGAAGAAGCTCTGCCGACGGCGACCGTCCTTCTGGTCGAGGATCACGACGACCTGGCGGCGACGATCGGGGCCTGGCTCGAAGATGCCGCGTTTGCGGTCGACTACGCCGCCGACGGCGCGATCGCGCTCAACCTGGTGACCGACAACGAGTACGACGCCATCGTCCTGGATCTCATGCTGCCGCGGATCAACGGTATCCGGGTCGCGGAGAAACTGCGTGACGACGGCGTCTCGACCCCTATCCTGATGCTGACCGCCCGCGACCAGCTCGACGACAAGATCGAGGGGTTCAGTGCCGGCGCCGACGATTACGTTGTCAAGCCGTTCGAAACCGAGGAGCTCATCGCTCGCCTGCGCGCGCTGATCCGCCGAGCCCGCGGTGAAACCGGCGAGGGCCAGCTCAAGGTCGGCGACCTGTTGTTCGATCCGCGCCTGATGCGCGTCGAACGCGCCGGCGAGCGCATCACGCTGTCCCCGACGGCCATGCGCATCCTCAAGATCCTGATGCGGGAATCGCCGCGCGTGGTCAGCCGCGAACAGATCGAGAACGAGCTCTGGGGCGACACCCTGCCCGACTCGGACACGCTCAGGAGCCACGTCTACAACCTGCGCAAGGGCATCGACCGACCGTTCGAGCACAAGCTGCTGCACACGGTTCAGGGCATGGGCTTCAAGCTGGCGACGCCGGAAGAGGCGTGAAGGGCGGGGACGTGGTCGGTGCGTCTGTGGTCGGTGCGTCTGTGGTCGGTGCGTCTGTGGTCCGTGCGTCCGTGGTCCGTGCGTCTGTGCGCCTGTAGTCCGTGGACTGACTACTGACGACTGACTACTGACCACTGACCACTGACTACTGACTACTGACGCACTGACCACCGACCACCGACGCACCAGCAGACGGCATCAGCCAAGCAGGCGCTCAACGAGCGCCCAGTGCGCCCGCCGAAGTTCGCGCCATTCCAGGCGAAACCAAGGGGCGACTTCGGCGGTTTCGTCGGCGATCAGCGCGTCGACCGCCTCGGGCGGCAGGAACTGCCATTCGGCGATCTCGGAGGGGTTGGGGCGCACGGCACCTTCGGCTGTCCGCCCGATGTAGACCCAGCACAGTTCGTGTTCGGCGCCGAGATCGCCGTAATTCGCCTGGTACTGGAACTTGTAGACGAATTCGAGTTCGGCGGTGACGCCCATCTCCTCCTGGGTCCGGCGCAGCGTCGCCTCGCCCATCTCCTCGCCAGCGCGCGGATGCGAGCAACAACTGTTGGCCCAGTAGAGCGGCCACAGACGCTTCTCGCGAGCGCGTCGCTGGACCAGCAGCCGACCGGCAGGATCGAACAGGAACACCGAGAAGGCGCGATGGAGAATGCCGTCGCCGTCGTGGCATTCGCCCTTCGACAGCGTGCCGATTTCACGATCACCGCCGTCGACGAGGATCAGCTCCTCACTGTCGGACGAAACCACGCGCTCGGGACCGGCCTGTTCAAGTGCCACCGATCTGCACCTCCAGGGCGTTGTAGCCGGCTTCGCGAATGGCCCGGGCCACGCGCGCGCTGTCGTCGGGGCACAGCGCGATGATGGAGCCACCACCGCCGCCGCCGGTGAGCTTGGCGCCGACCGCGCCGTTGTTGCGCGCGACCTGCACCAGCTCCTCGAGCTCCCAGCTGGAAACCTGCATGGCGTTGAGCAGCCCCTGGCAGATGTTCATCAGCTCCCCCAGGGTCTCGTAGTCGCCGGTCTGGAGCGCGTCGAGTCCGTTGCCCGCGAGCATGTCGATCTCGTCGAAGATGCGCTCGTAGAGCTTCGGATTCCTCTTCCACGCCTCGCGGACCCGGGCCACGGTGCGCGCCGTGAGGCTCTCGACACCGCTCATGCCGATCACCATCGGCAGGGGCTCGGCTACCTCGATCACCTCGCGCCGGGGATTCTCGCCGTTGCTGAACAGCATGAACTCGCCCCAGGTGGCGAGCGTGTTGTCGATGCCCGACGGCGTGCCGTGGGCAACCTTCTCGCTCTCGAAGGCCAGTTCGTTGATGCGTTCATCGCTCAGGCCCAGCGAGAAATGCGCATCCATGGCCCGAATCACGGCGACCGCCAGGGCCGCCGATCCGCCCAGGCCCATGGCCCGCGGCACGTTGGGGAAGACCTCGATCCTCATGCCCCGGCCCTGCAGGCCCAGGGCTTCAAGCACCCGCGCCATCGAGCGGGCGAAGGACTGCGGGTGCTTTGACTGGAAGTCCATCCGCTGTTCCACGCCCCATCGCGGGATGATCATTTCCACGCCTTCCCGGGCATCCTCGACGCGGGCCTGGATGGCCAGCGGGATGGGCGCCGCGATGGCGCGTCGGCCGTACACTACGGCGTGTTCGCCGAGGAGGATGATCTTGCCGTGCCCGGCGCCCAGCTTCTCGCCTTCGAGGGTGTCCTGCCGCTCCGTTCCTTCGGCTTCGGGCAACCTGACGGTCGAGGGCTCTGCCTGCGCGCGCACTTCGGCGATGATCTCCTCGGCCTTCCAGATCTTGATCTCGCCGGAAGCGATCAGGCGCTCGACCACCGTGTCGAACAGATCCGGCGGCGTGCCGGCGGCCGTCGCGACCGAGCGCGCGTGCAGGGTCATGTGGCCCTGCTGGATGCCCTCGGTCACCAGCGCGCGAATCGCCGAGAAATTCTGCGCCAGACCGACCGCGCCCATGACCTCGGCCAGCTCGCGCGCGGACTCGACCCCCAGCAGGCGCATGTTCAGGGCCACGGTGGGATTGGTCTGAAGCGGACCGCCCACGGTGCCCACCTTGATCGGAATCTCCAGCTCGCCGATCAGGTCGCCGTTGTCGTCCTTGTACCACTGCGTCAGCGAGGCGTAGCGGCCGCCGCGTGCGGCGTAGGCATGTGCACCCGCCTCGATGGCGCGCCAGTCGTTGCCGGTCGCCAGGGCCACCGCGTCGATGCCGTTCATGATGCCCTTGTTGTGGGTCGCCGCCCGGTACGGGTCGATCCGGGCGAAATCGTTGGCCACGATGATGCCGTCGCGCACCTGCTCCCCGTCGAAGCCCTTGCCGGTCAGCTGCGCGAGCGGGATGCGCACGCGCGCGCGCACCAGGGCCCGATCGGACAGGTTGGACAGGATGCGCAGGAAGACGCGGCCCTCGGCGATGTTCTCCACCAGCGAGGCCACGCCCTCGCACATGGTGTTGACGAGGTTGGCGCCCATGGCGTCTCGCGTATCGACCAACAGGTGCACGACCACCATGTCGCCGCCCAGCCCCTGGGACGGATGGACGAAGACCTCGAGATCCCGTGCGCCGCCGCCCCGGGCGATCATCTTCGGATGCAGGCTGTTGGCCAGGTTGAGAATCTCGTACTTGCGCTGCAGCAGCGCAGCCTTGGCGCGTGCCGGGTTGGCCACGTCGACGATCTGCACCTGGCCGATCAGCAGCGGCTCGGTGCTCTCGACCCGGAACCCGCCCGAGGCGCGCGCCAGTTTTGCGGCCGACGACAGTGCGGCCACGATCGAGGGCTCCTCGACCACCAGCGGCACGACGTATTCCTTGTCGTTGATCAGAAAATTGAGACCGAGGCCGACGGGCAGGCCCATCACGCCGATGACGTTCTCGATCATCTTGTCGGCCAGCTGCACCGAGAGCGTGTGCCGCCCGGACTGCAGGTCGCGATAATCGTCCGGGCTCACGAGGCCGCGATCGCGCACCGTGCGCACCCGCTCGGGCACGCTCATCTTGTAGAAACGGGGTATCCGGGATCGTTCCATCTATCGGGTCACTCTCTGGTTACGCAAACGCCCTGCTCGCCGGGCCGGATCGGCAGGGTCGCAAGGCCGGCCTTGTCGCATAGTTCGCGCATCCGTGCCACGAACCGCGCGTCGTCGGAGGCGGCCAGTCCCAGGTCGCCTCCGCCGGCACCGCAGGGCTTGTATACGCCGCCGAGGAGCTGGGCCAGGGCGCCGGCCAGCCGGTGCTCGACGGTGACCACTTCGCGCGCGATCACGTCGTTCATTTTACCCATTATCTCGCCGTAATCCGACCAGCAAGCCAGCATTCTCGCCGCATCGGCGTGATCGACCGCGTCGATGCCGGCCGCCGCGACGGCCTGCATCTCGCCGAGGATGCGGCCGTATTCCCGCGGGGAGGCCTCCCGCAGCCCTTGCCAGGCAGCCAGCAGAGCGCCGGTGGAGGCCGGCTCGCCGGCCCAGATGAAGCAGCACTCGATGCCCTCGGGCAGCACCACGGGCCGGATCTCGACGCGCTCCCCGTCCAGGCGGTAGGCGAGCGTGCCGCCGCACAGGCTGGCGGCCAGGTCGATGCCGCTGCCTGCGTTGCCCTGGGCGGCCCGGCCGGGGACCAGCAGACGTTCGACGCGGCGCTCGGCGGACTCGTCGGCCGGCTCCCCGAGGAAAGCCGCCTGCAGCGCCGCATCGATGGCGACGGCCGACGCGGCGCTCGAGCCCAGCCCGAGCTTGAGCGGATGCCGCGGACTGCCGTCGAACAGCTCGCCGGTGTCGATGCGCAACCTGAACGGAACGATCCGACCGCCGCGCTCGCCGGTATGTTCCAGGACGGCGTCGATGAGCGCGGCGGTGCGGGCGAATTCGGGCGCCAGGTCACCCGGCCAGAGCGGCCGCCCGTCCTCGCCGAGACGAAATCCCACCGGGGGAATGCCGAGCTGCGGCACCTCCACGCGGCAATCGCGCGCCGAACAGCCCGTCAGCTCGACCCGGCAGCGCCGGTCCACGGCCTGGACCAGGGCCGGTGCGCCCTCGAGCACCGCGTACTCGCCCAGAAGAACGACCTTGCCCGGCGCCGACGCGACCCAACGCGTCACGACCCGGGCACCTCGGCCGCGCCGGGTCCCAGCCCGGTCACGATGACTTCGCGCACGCCCGGCTGTCCCCGTAGCACGCCGGCCACGCGCTCGCCCTCGCCGGGCCGGCACACGGCCTTGACCTGGGGGCCGGCATCGACGGTGAAGAACACGCCCGTGCCTTCGGCGCGCAGGGCGCGGACGGCGTGCAGGCAGGCCAGCGTGGCAGGATTCCAGTAGACCAGCCCGGGCCGGGCCGCCAGCATCGACGCATGCATCTTCAGGGCGCTGTGTTCGCTGACCGCGGCCAGGCGTTCGAAATCGCGACCGGCAATCGCCGACCTGGCCTCGGCCAGGTCATCACCGACCGAGTCGACCCAGGCTCGGTAGTAGGGCGAGGTCTGCATGGTATGGTTCATGCCGTCGCGCGAACCGACGGCCTTGCCGCCGGCATCGGTCACGGCCACCACGACCTCCAGCGGCCAGTCCGGGGGATCCGCCAGGGGATGTGCCACCGCGTCAGCGCCGTCGTCGCGTTGCCCGGCCGCCATTTCCACGAACCCGCCGAAGATCGAGCGAGCCGCGGAGCCCGATCCCAGGCGGGCCAGCTCGGAAAGCTTGCGTTTCGACAGCTCCAGCCCCAGCGCCCCGGCGGCTGCAACCACCAGTGCGGCGAAGCCCGATGCCGAGGATGCCAGGCCTGCGCCGGTGGGGAAATTGTTGTCGCTCTCGACCCGGCAGGCCACCGTTTCCCGGGCCAGCTCGCGCATCAGGTCGAGCAAGGCGCCGACGCGGGCGAGCGGCTGCTCGACACCGTCGAGCACGAACCGGTCGGCGGTCAGCGCGGGATCGGGCGTGACGGTCGTGCGGGTCTCCAGCCCCGCCAGCGTGATCGAGATCGAACCGGCCGCCGGCAGGTTCAGCCGCTGGTCACGCTTGCCCCAGTATTTGACCAGCGCGATATTCGCACCGGCCCGTGCGGTGGCTTGTTGCATTCGACAATGGTGTATGCGTTGCGCCAGGGGGCATGATAAGCGTTGGCGCTCCGCTGTGGCACTGCGGCTTAAGGGTTCAGCACCTGAACCCTAGTTGCTTCCGAACGGCTTGAAATCGGATTGGGGAAACTCGACGCGGATCTCGGTGCCGGCGCCGAGCTCGCTGTCGGCGTGCAGATGCCAGCCGAAGCGGTCGCACAGGCGGCGCACGATGGAGAGCCCGAGACCGTAGCCTTCGTTGGAGCGATCATGGCCGCGGTAGAAGGGCTCGAACATCCGTTCCAGGTCGGTCTCGGCCATGCCGCAGCCGGAGTCCTGAAGGGTCACGCCGTTGCGGTCGATGAGAATGTGGACGTGGCCCTTCTCGGTATAGCTCAGCGCGTTGCGAATCAGGTTGGTGAAGACGATGGCCAGCACCCGCTCGGGCGCGCTGATCTCGAGCAGGCCGTTTGCCCTTACCCCGGTGGTCACCTCGGGCCGATCGAAGGTCGAGGCAATCTGGTCGAGCAGGTCGGCAAGGAGGTCGTTGAGAACCACCGATGACCAGTTCAGGCGCGACTCGCTTTCCCGCGCGAGGATCAGCAGGGTTTCGACCAGCGCCTCCATGTCGCGCACCGTGCGGTTCATGCGCTCGACGGTCAGGGCCCGGGCTTCCGGGTCGCTCTGCCTGGCCAGCAGGCCCAGGTTGGAGCGCAACACGGCCAGCGGCGTACGCAGTTCGTGACTGGCGTTGCGGGTGAAGTTGCGCTCGCGACGGATGAACGATTCGAGGCGCTGGATGAACTGGTTGAAGGCATTGACCAGCGCCAGCGTCTCTGTATCGGTGGCTTCGCCGAACTCCTCTTGGCTGAATTTCTCCAGGCGACCGGAACCGAAATCGTAATTGCGAACCGCGTCCGACAGCTGCACGACGGTGGACACGGCGCGCCGGGACATCACATAGCCGAGCCAGGTCAGCAGGTAGATCAGAAGCAGCACGCCGGTCAGCGGCGCCACGCCGAAATACCAGGCCAGTGAGGACACCTGCATCTCGTCGAAAACCAGGTAGAGGCGGTCGCCGCCGTGCTCGGAGACATAGATGACCGGGGAAGAACGGTCCCCCCGATGGCCCCGCCTGAAGCCCGGCGGTTCGTCCCTCAGCCAGGCCGGTACCGTGGCGGTATCGCCGTCCTCGGCGAGGTAAGCGGTCAGGTTGTTGGTGTCGGGGAGCGGGAAGGTCGGATCGTCGTCGTGCTTGTCCCAGAAATACTCGGCCTCGCCGTTGAGCGCCTCCTGCACCAGGACGCGCTCGACGACCCAGGCGGCGGCATAGACGCCCAGGACGGTAGCGATGCTGATGGCCAGAACCTGCAGGAGAAACACGCGCACCAGGCGCGTGCGCAACCCGCCGGTCAACAGGCGATTAAGCGGTTTCATCCGGCCTTGCGGAATCGGAAATGGCCCACCAGCCACTGCCGGCCTCGCTCGAAGCCGAACAGCTCTTCGCAGGCCATGAAGAAGATCCGCCAGCGCTGCTGCCAGAGCGCGGCGTCGTCGTCGCCATAGGCTTCGCGCATGACCGAACGCACCTGGCGGGAGCGATCGTCCAGGTTGTCGAGCCAGGCGCGTGCGGTTTTCGCATAGTGTTCGCCGGAGTAGAGCCAGCGGCGTTCGATGACCACGTCATCGGCGAAGTGTAACAGCGTATCCGCGGCCGGCATGAGGCCGCCGGTGAAGAAGTACTTGCCCATCCAGTTGCCGTCGCCCTCGGTCTCGAAGGGATAGGCGAGGTAACGATGGCAGAAGATGTGGACGAACAGGCGCGCGTCGGGTTTCATCCAGCCTGCGACGCGAGCGAGCAGCTGGCGATAGTTGCGCACGTGCTCGAACATCTCGACCGACACCACGCGATCGAACTGCCGCTCCAGCGCCAGTTCGTTGACGTCGCAGGTAATCACCGAGACGTTGCTCAGGCCGAGCTCGGCGGCGCGTGATTCGATGTGACGGCGCTGGGAGGCCGAATTGGACACCGCGGTGATCCGGCTGGCGGGGTAATTCGAGGCCATCCAGAGCGTCAGCGACCCCCAGCCGCAGCCCAGCTCGAGCACCTCCTGTCCGTCGGTCAGGTCGGCATTCCGGCAGGTCTGTTCGAGCATCACCGTTTCGGCGTCGTCCAGGCTGCTCACACCCGGCGGCCAGAGCGCGCTCGAGTACTTGAGGCGGTAGCCCAGAACCTGCTGGTAGAAGGCGGCGGGCACTTCGTAGTGCTGCTCGTTGGCGGCATCGGTCTCGATGGCGATGGCCGATTCGGCCAGCTCGTCCATCAGGACCTGGTAGCGCTCGGCCTGGGCCTCGGGATCGTCGGCCCGCTCCTCGCGCAGCCGGCGCCTGAGCAGCGCGCGAATGCCGCGCCGGATGATCCAGTCCGGGGCGAGGCCCCGCTCGGCCAGCTCGATGGGCTTCATGGTGTGGCGCTCCGTGAGAGGGTTCGGGTCTGTCGGCCCCGGTCGCGACCGGACGGGCGGCGCGCCAGCCAGAACAGCAACGGCAGCAGTAGCGCCCAGCTCAGCCCCGTGGCCAGAACGACCTGCCAGGCGGGCGCGGCCCATTCGACGGCGCCGAACTGCGAGCCCGCGTAGTAGGACATCGGCGAACCGATGCCGCCGAGGATTCCGATCAGCAGCAAACGCCCCTTGAACACGCTCATCGAGTGATTGAGCACCAGCGCCAGCGCCAGCCACAGCAGAAGAATCCAGAAGGGCGCGAACTGCGAGGAGGGCCAGGGCATGGCGAATTCGAGCAGGCCGGCCTTCACCCACAGGGAATCGAGCAGGAATCCGATCGCCAGGCACAACCCGATCATGGACCAGTCGTTGGGATGACGACGCCTGGGGTGCAGCTGCCAGAACGCCAGGCTGGCCACCACCAGCGTACCCGTCCACCCGGCCACGCCGGCCGAGGCGCCGATCACGCAGGCCGGCCAGCAGAGCTGGAACAGGCCCTGGTTGATCCAGAAATCGCGTGTCATGCAATCAGCTCGCTTCCGCCGCTCAGACCGGTTTCGGAGGCCGGCCGCCAGCCGGGACCCGCCAGCAGCAGGTGCACGTCGCTGATCGCCCGCTCGCGGAAGCCGCCCTCGCAATAGGCCAGGTACCACAACCAGCGGCGGCGGAAGGTCTCGTCGAAACCCATTTCGCGGATGTCTTCCCAGCGAGACTCGAAACGTTCCCGCCAGGCCGCGAGGGTGCGGGCGTAGCTGGCGCCGAAGTCGGCCAGCTCGACCAGTCCGAGCCGGCTCGCTCGGGCCATCGAGGCCGTGATGGCGCTGACCGACGGAATGAAGGCACCCGGAAAGATGTAGCGCTTGATGAAGTCGACGGTCTTCAGGGCGCTGGCATAGCGGTAGTCCTCGATCGTGATGGCCTGGATCAGTGCCAGCCCGTCGGGCTTGAGCAGGGAATCGATCTTCTCCAGGTAGGTATCCAGGTAGTGGTGACCGACCGCCTCGATCATCTCGATCGACACGACCTTGTCGAACCGCCCCTCGAGTGCGCGGTAGTCGCGGGCCAAGAGGGTCACGCGATCCTCGAGACCGGCCTCGCGCACCTTCAGACGGGCGTGATCGTACTGCTCGCGCGAGATGGTGGTGGTCGTCACCCGGCATCCGTACTCGGCGGCCGCATGAATCGCCAGCCCGCCCCAACCGGTGCCGATCTCCAGCAGGTGGTCGTCGGGGCCGAGATCGAGCTTGCGGCAGATGCGATCGAGCTTGTTGAACTGCGCCTGTTCGAGCGTTTCGTCCTCGTCGAGGAACAGCGCGCTGGAATACATCATGCGCTCGTCCAGCCAGGCGGCGAAGAATTCATTGCCCAGGTCGTAGTGGGCGGCGATGTTGCGACGGCTGCCCTTGAGGCTGTTGCGGTTGAAGGCGTGCCAGAGGCCGAGCACGACGTTGAACAGCCGCGCGGCCCCGGTTTCCATCTCGTCGAGCGCCTGGCGGTTGCGGGTCAGCACCTGAACCACGGCCACCGGATCGGGGCTGTCCCAGAGACTGGCCATCCAGGCCTCGGACGCGCCGACGCTGCCGCCGCTGGCCATCAGCCGCCAGAAGCGCAAGTCGCGGACGACCACGGTCGCGCTGAGCGCATCGTCGGGATTGCCCAGGGTGTACTCCCCGTCGGCATCCTGAATGATCAGCCGCCCCTGCTCGAGCGAACCCAGCCGAGCAAGCACACGGGCACGAAGCCAGCGGTCCAGGCCGCTGCCGGACCCGGCATCGGGCGCTTCGAGTGTTCTGTCCGAGTGCGTCATTGCGTCACCTTGTCCGGATGGGAGTGGAACGGCGTCTTCTTGAGCCACAGCCTGAAGGCCTGCCAGTAGATTGCCGCGACGACCTTCGCCGTCATCAGTGGAAATTTGAGCGGCATCCGGCGCATGGATGCCGCGGTCAGCGGCTCCAGCGCCAGGCGCATGCCGGCCGTGAAACATTGTCGGCCCGCGTCGGTCAGGCGCATGTGAACGTGCAACTGATCAGCTTCCAGGCGAAGGCGCCAGTGGTAGCGCAGCGACATCGGCATGAAGGGCGAGACGTGGAAAGCCTTGTCGAAGCCGAAACGGTATTCGGGGCCCTCCTGGTCGCCGCAGTCGAGCACGTAGGCATGACGTTCGTTCCAGGGCGTGTTGTGGACCTCGGCGACGATGGCATCGGGGCGGCCTGACTCGTCGAGACAGAAGTAGAAGCTGACCGGATTGAAACACTGCCCCCACTGGCGCAGATGCGCAAGCAGGAAGATCCGGCCGCCCGGCCGTCGGCCGGTGACCTCCGCCACCCTTTCGACGACCGCCTCGCGCAGTGGACGATCATGGGGGCCCAGGAAGTCACTGCGCCTGAAGCTGACGAGATTCCGGCGCTCGATCGACCACAGCCGGCTGCGAGCGAAGATCGCCTCGACCCGGTCGAGGTCGATGAGCGTGTAACTGGTGCGGTAGGCGAAGCGATGGGGCCTGGGCGCCAGGCGCTGGTGCCATACGCGTCCGGTCGCTACGGCGCTATCCATGGCGGGCCTCGATATCGTCGATGACGCGCCTGGCGCTGCGCGCACCGTCCTCGTGGAAGCCCCAGCCCCACCAGGCGCCGCAGAACCAGGTTCGCCGCAGGCCGTTGATGTCGTTCCAGCGCGCCTGGGCGGCCACCGCTTCGGGCGTGAACACCGGGTGCGCATAGTGGCGGCGCACCAGGATCCGGTCCGGATCGATGCGATCGGTCTGGTTGAGCGAGACGATGAAGTGCTGCCGGCTGTCGATGTTCTGCAGCAGGTTCATGTAATACGAGACACGGCACTGGTTGTGCGCCTGGCCGTCGATACGAACGTTCCAGGCCGCGCGCGCTGCCGGCCGCTCGGGCAGCAGGGAAGCGTCGGTGTGCAACACCGTCTCGTTGGGCTGGTAGTCCACGGCCGAAAGGACGCAGCGCTCGACCGGGCTGGCGTCCGCCAGAATCTCCAGCGCCTGATCGGAATGACAAGCCATGATCACGGCATCGAAGCGGGCTTCATCCGACGTGGTGCGGATGACCACACCGGCTTCCCTGCGCTCGACCGATCGGACCGGCGTGCCGACGACGAACTGCGCGTCGCAGCGACTGGCCGCCCCGACGTACTCGCGGCTTCCACCGCGCACCGTTTCCCAGGACGGCCGCTCCCCGAGGGTGAGCATGGTGTGGTTGTCCATGAATGCCAGCAGATGCTTCATCGGAAAGCGGGTGACGTCGCCCATCGGGGCCGACCACAGCGCCGAGGCCATGGGCAGCATGTGCCGGGTCGCGAACATCTCGCCCAGGCCGCTGGCCGCGAGCCACTCGCCCAGCGTGACCTGCTCGTCGATCTCCTCCAGCAGGCTGGGCGCGCGCCGGTAGAAACGCGCGATGTCGAGCACCATGCCGTGGAAGCGCGGGCTCAAGAGATTCCGCCGCTGGCAGTAGAGTCGGCCGAGCGTGCTCGCGTTATAGCACATGCCGCTGACCGTGTCGGAGACGCCGAAGCTCATGTCGGTCGATTCGGATTCGACCCCGAGCGCCTCGAACCAGGCGGTCAGCAACGGGTAATGCAGGCGGTTGAAGACGATGAACCCCGTGTCGATCCAGCGGGTTTGTCCATCATCCTCGACGACCTGGGTGTCGGCATGTCCGCCGAGCCGGTCCTCGGCCTCGAAGACGGTCACTTCGTGGCGACCCGCCAGGTGCCAGGCCGCGTAGAGCCCGGATACGCCGGCACCGACAATCGCGATATTCATGAACCGATCCGTCGTGCCTCTCGAATCCGGGCCGGCACGGGCTTGAGACCGCTGACCAGCCCCACCCAGCTCATCATCTTCAGCACGTAGTAGCTGATGTCGAGTTCCCACCAGTAGAATCCCTGACGGGCCGACCCGGGGAAGTGGTGGTGATTGTTGTGCCAGCCTTCGCCCAGCGTGAGAAGGGCCAGGAAGAAATTGTTGCGGCTGTCGTCACGGGTGGCGTAGCGGCGGCTGCCCCAGATGTGCGCCAGCGAATTGATCGTCAGGGTGACGTGGATCAGTACGACCGTCGACACGAAATAACCCCAGACCAGCAGCTGCCAGGCGCTGGTTTCCAGGCCCGGAGCGAGCCAGTTCAGCGCCGCCCCCAGGCCGAACAGGAACACCGCATAGAACACGGGTACGATGAGGTCGTAGCGATCCAGCCAGCGCAGTTCGGGATAGACGACGAGATCGGGAATCTGATCAGCGCGCGTTTCGAAGTTCTCGCGGCAGAGGAACCAGCCCATGTGACTCCACCAGAAACCGTGGCGGGGCGCATGCACGTCTTCGTCGGTATCGGCGTGGCGGTGGTGGTGGCGGTGGTGCGCCGCCCACCAGAGCGGTCCGCGCTGGGTCGCCGAGGCACCGATGAGCGCGAACAGGAACTGTACCGGGCGGCTCGTGCGGAATGTGCGATGCGAGAAAAAGCGGTGGTAGAAGGCGGTGATGGCGAACATCCGCAGGAAATAGCTGAGCGCGAAAACCACCACGGCCGTCGCTGAAACGCCGACGAAAACGACGCCCAGGCAGGCCAGGTGGAGCCCGATGAAGGGAATGATGCGGAACCAATCGACGCGACGTGAATCGTCGTTGTCGTCGCGCAAGCGCTGCCGAGAATCGAACCAGGCGAGTATTTGTTGCATGTGAAACGAATTATGAATGCTCTCAAGAAGGCCGATTAGACGCCCGGCACCATCAAGTCGGCGTGAAGCGCTTCTTCACTCCGGAACAACACACCACAAGGCATGCTTGACCCTATGATAACCATTGCCAACATCAATCGAATCGCGGTCGCCGTCCTGCTTCTGGCGACGGTGCCCGCCTGCGCCGGGAGCGGCCCCATGATGGACGAACGAACGGTAAGCGCGTATCACGAGGCACTCGAGCAGATCCCCGGCCGCACCGGGGCGATCGACAAGGGCCTGAACACATTCCGGCAGACGTTCTCGGATCTGACGCGCGCCGATCTTGCCGAGCGCATCGCCGAGCTCTATGCCGAGACGTTTTATTTCAACGACACGGTGCACATCGCGCGCAAGCGCTCCGAGCTGGTCGACTACATGGCGCGCACCGGCAGCCAGCTGGAAGAAAACAGCGTCGACGTCCACCAGGTCATTCGCGACGGAGCCGACGTCTACGTCCGCTGGGAGATGAGCTTCGTCAGCCGCGCCCTCGGCAAAAAGCTCGAATCCCATTCGATCGGCATGACCCACCTTCGCTTTGACGAGGACGGCCGCATCGTGCTCCACCAGGATTTCTGGGACAGCGGCAGTGCGCTCTACGCCCACCTGCCGGTGGTCGGCTTTTTCGTGCGCCGCGCGCAGGGGGCGATGCAATGAAGAAGCCGACACTTGCCGTTGCCCTGTTGTCGCTATTCATGACCGCCCTTCCGGCTGGCGCCGAAGATCGTCTCGAGCAGTGCTCGGAAGTCGAGCTGAAGGTGATGGGCCTGTTCAGCGTGGGCACGGCCAGCCTTCACCTGGCCGAGTGCAACGATGCCGGTCGGGTGCTCGAACGCGTGCCCAAGATGTTTTCCCTCGAGCTCGCTCGCGATATCGCCGGCCAGGATCTGATCGACAGCGCCAACGATCTGCTGATGGACAATCTCGGCCTGGAATCCCGGGAAGCCCTGCCCGAGGAGCTTGCCTGCCTCGCCGACGCCTACGTCGACGCCGAAGAGGGCGAACGCTTCGACGTGGTCTACCGGCCCGACGAGAAGTTGGCGCTCTACCGCAACGACCAGTTGCTCGCCGAATGCCCCGACCGCGGCCACGGCCACCAGTACTTCAAAATCTGGTTCGGCGAAGCGCCCTTCAACGACCGGATGAAGGAAGCGCTTCTGAAGCGTGCGGCGCGTTCCTGATCGTTCCGTTACCGCGATTTCCCTGCCTGGTGTGGCGAGGCGTTGCTTCCGGCGCCTGCCCGGTCACGCCACCCACACCTGCTGGGCGTTGACGAACTCGTGGATGCCGTGCGGCCCGAGTTCGCGTCCGATGCCGGAGCGTTTGACGCCGCCGCTGGGTAGCCGCGGGTCGGTCTTGACGATGCCGTTGACCGCGACCTGACCGGTCTCGAGCCTTCGGGCCATGGCCACGCCGCGCTTTGTGCTCGTCCAGACGGCGGCCGCCAGGCCGTAGTCGGTGTCGTTGGCCAGTTCGACCGCCTCGTCTTCATCGGCGACCTTCATGACCACGGCCACCGGACCGAAGGTCTCCTCCTTCGCGGCGGTCATTTCCCGCGTCACATGCGTCAGCAGGGTCACCGGATAGAAGAACCCATCGCCTTCGGGCAGTTCGCCGCCCATCAGGCACTGGGCGCCGGCCTCGACTGTCTCGCCCACCTGCCGGTGCAGGTTCTCGCGCAAGTCCTCACGCGCGATCGGTCCGATATCGGTGGACGCCTCGGCCGGATCCCCCATTCTCAGCCGGGCCAGCCGCTCGTGCAGGCGCTCGACGAAGGCGTCGTAGACCGAGGCCTCGACAATGATGCGCTTGGCGGCGATACAGCTCTGGCCGGCATTGATGATGCGCGACAGGCAGATCGTGTCGGCCGCCTTGTCGAGATCGGCGTCGGCGAGCACGATCGCCGGGTCGGAGCCGCCGAGTTCCAGCACCGAATGCTTGATCTCGGCCGCCGCGGTCGACGCGACGATGCCGCCGGCTTTCTCCGAGCCGGTGAACGACACCGCCTGCACCCGTCGGTCGCGGATCACGCCGGCGACCCGTTCGGTTTCCAGGGGCAGGTTGGTGAACAGGCCCTCGGGCGCGCCGGCACGCGCGAACAGCTCGCCGATGGCCGCGCCGCAGGCCGGCACGTTGGGATCGTGCTTCATCAGGCAGGTATTGCCCGCCATCAGGGTTGGCGCGGCGAAGCGGAAGGCCAGCCAGAACGGCGCATTCCAGGGCAGGATACCCAGAATCACGCCCAGCGGCAGGTACTGGACGTAGCTTTCGCTGGCGTCCGAGTCGAGCCCTTCGATGGCCAGGTAGCGCTCGGCGTGATCCGCGTAGTGCTCGGCGCACCAGGCCGCCTTCTCGACCTCGCCGCGCGCCTCGCGAATGGGCTTGCCCATCTCGTCGGTCATCACGCGGGCATAGCGCTCGACATCCTCCCGCATCAGGGCGGCCACGTCGTGGAGCACCCTGGCGCGCCCGCCGAAGGATGCCGTGCTCCAGGCCGGGAAAGCCGCCTGGGCAGCCCCCAGCCGCGCCTCGAGGGCGCCGTCGTCGAGCACATCGATCTCGTGCTGCACGCGGCCGGTGGCCGGATTGATGGACCGAAGTGTGGTCATTCTCAGCGCACCTCCGAAATGTTCTTGACCGACTCGCCACGGGACGTCGCTTCCGCCGCTTTCCGGGGCGGCGCCGAAGATTTCGGCCGCGGCAGTTCCTGTGGCGCCTGGTCCGGCTTGACGACGAAATCCTCGTCGAGGGTGAAGAAGGACTTGCAGCCCTCGGCGGTGACGTGGATGGTGTCGGAAATGCCGACCGTCTTGTCGCCGTCGACGCCCCACATCCACGGAATGAGGTGGAAGGTCATGCCCTCCTTGAGCACGCGCGAGTCGCCCTGCTTGAGGCTGATGATGTAGCCCTCGTCCCAGCTCGGCGGAAAGGCGATGCCGATCGAATAGCCCGAACGCGTGATCAGCCGCGCGCCGACTTCGTTGGCGGTGATGATGTTGCGCACCAGGTTGTCGGCGTCCGAGACGGTCATGCCGGGCCGGATGGCCTGCTTGATCTCGAGCAGGGCCTGCTTCATCCGGTCCTGGGCGTGCTCCATCGAGGGCGAGAGTTCGCCCAGCACGACGGTGCGCATCATGGCGGTGTGGTAGCGGCGGTAGCAGCCGCCGACCTCCAGAAACACGTGCTCACCGGGCTGGACGGTTCGGCCTTCCCAGGTCGCATGACCGATCATGCTTCGCGGCCCCGAGGTGACATAGGGCATCACCGCCGGCGGCTCGCCGCCCGCAGTGAACATCGCGCTCGAAATCGCCGCGCCGATCTCGTTTTCGGTCACGCCGGCGCGGGCGGCCTCGAAACCGGCCCGCATCCCGGCCTCGGTGGCAATGGCGGCCTTGCGCATGATGTCGAGCTCGTACTTCGACTTGCACACGCGGCCCTCCTCGACGATGCCGAAGCAATCGAGCAATTTGCCGTCCAGGAAGGTCGTGTGGATGCTGTCCTGGTGGTACGCGGGGAAGAAGTAGCTGTTGCGCTCGTAGCCGATGCTCTTGCCCGTCAGGCCGAATTCGCGCAGCGACTCGACCAGCATCTGGATGGCATCGCCCGTGTCCGGATAGGGCCGCGTCTCCTCCACCCAGGTGCGGGCGTGGATGTTCGACTCCTCGAGCATGCGCGTGATCATGAACGGCTCGTCTTCGAGCGGCACGACCAGGGCCTGGAAGAAGCTGTATCCCGTGGTCTGGTAATCGGTGAGGTACATCAGGTTTTCGGGGTCGGTAATCACCACCGCGTCGAGCAGGCGCTCGGCCATGCGCTCTCGCAGCTCCCGGAGCCGGCGCTCGTATTCCTCGATGGGAAAGGTCATGTCGTCGCGCTGTCTCATGCCGCCGCCCTCCGCGCCGAGGCGATGGATCGCTCGAGGATGTCCAACCCTTCGGCCAGGTCGGCTTCCGGAATGGTCAGCGGCGGGATCAGCTTGAGCGTGCGCCCGCCCGTACCGCAGGCGCCGATCAGCAGGCCGCTTTCGAAAGCGCTCGAAGCGATGTGCTTGGCCAGGTCGCCGTCGCCCACGTCGAGCGCCTGCATCATGCCCCGGCCGCGCACCGAAAAGGCCCCGCCGCCTTGCTGGGCGGCGATCGACTCCAGGCGCTCGCGCATGGTCTCGCCATGGGACCGGACCACGTTCATGAGTTCATCGTCGTCGAAGTACTCGAGGGCCACGGTGCCGGCAACGAAACTCAGGCCCTGACCTCGGAAGGTGCCCGTGTGCTCGCCCGGAGACCAGTGCTTGTCGTACTCGGGCTTGACCAGGTTCATCGCCATCGGCGTGCCGAAGCCGCCGATGCCCTTGGCCAGGGTGATGATGTCGGGGTCGAGCTCCATGCCGTCGAAACTGAAGTATTGCCCGGTCCGGCCGCAGCCGGCCTGGATATCGTCGTAGATGACGAGGGCCCCGAGATCCCGGGCCAGGTCCTGGACGGCCTTGAGCCACTCGGGCCGGGCCACGTGCACGCCGCCCTCGGCCTGGATGGGCTCGATCAGGAAGGCCGCCGGCGGCTCGAGCCCGCTCGAGGAATCCGCGTACATGTGGCGCAGCTGGTCGACCCAGGCCAGGCACTGCTCGAGCTCGACCTCGTCGCTGCCGAAGGGCTGGCGGAAGACGTGGTCGAGCGGCACGCCGGCGGCGTTGCGGAAATAGGCGTTGGCGGTGCAGGCGAGCGAGCCCAGCGTCATGCCGTGGAAGCCGTGTTCATAGGCCACCACGGTGCGGCGGCCCGTGGCCTTGCGCGCCAGTTTGAGCGCCGTTTCGACGGCGTTGGTGCCGGTCGGCCCCATGAACTGGAGCTTGTGGTTCCAGCCCCTGGGCTTGACGATCGTGTCGACGAACTTGGCGATGAAATCGCGCTTGACGTCGGTGTACATGTCCAGGCTGTGGGCCACGCCGTCACGCTCCATGAAGTCGATCATGGCGCGCTTCATGCGGGCATTGTTGTGGCCGAAATTCAGCACGCCGGCGCCGGCGAAGAAGTCGATGTACGACTTGCCCTGCTCGTCGGTCTGCCGGGCATTGGACGCCGACTTGAAAACGGTCGGATACAGGCGGCAATAGCCGCGAATGTCCGATTCCCACTGTTCGAATACCTGCATGTTCTTCCTCCTTGGGCTCCGTCCCGTCACGATCGTGTTCGGGCGCTCCTGCTATTGCTCCTTCACTGGACAGCCAGCGATTCGGGCGTAGATTCGGCCGACCTGATCGATCAACCGGTCATTGAAGTCGTACTTGGGGCTGTGGCAGGGGTGCTGATGCCCTTGCCCGTCGTCGGCGCCGATCAGCGCGAATGCGCCGGGGACCGCCTTCAGATAGTAGCTGAAGTCCTCCGAGGCCATGATCGGCGTCTTCAGGCCGGACTCGAGCGCTTCATCGCCCATTTCGGCGATCAGGGCGTCGCGGAAGGGCGCTGCCTGATCGGCGTGGTTGACCGTCGCGTCGTAGCGCGAATGAATGCTCACAACCGCGTGGACACCGTGCGCGGCGGCGGTGTTCCTCACGATATCCTCGATCAGCTCGCCCATCGCTTCCCGCGTCTCGGGGTCACCCAGGCGGAAGCTGCCGCCCAGCTCGGCGCGATCGGGAATGACGGTCGGGGCGCCGCCGTCGGCGCGGATGCTCGTGACGCTCAGTACGGTCGGGGCCTGGGGCGAGATTCGCCGGCTGACGACCTGCTGGAGGGCGGTGACGATGGCCGAGGCGGCCAGTACCGGATCGCGGCAGGCCTCGGGCTGGCTGGCGTGCCCGCCCTGCCCGTCGAGTTCGATCTCGAAGGTGCCGTTACCGGCCATCACCGCGCCGTCCGGGCAGGCCGCCCGGCCGAAGGGAATCGCCGGCCAGTTGTGCCAACCGAAGATCGCCTCGACGCCTTCGAGCGCGCCGTCGTCGATCATCGCCTTCGCGCCGTGGCCGCCCTCCTCGGCCGGCTGGAACAGCAGGGTCACGGGGCCCGGCAGCTCGTCTTCCCGGGCCTTGAGCCAGGCCGCGGCCGCCAGCAGGGTCGCGGCATGGCCGTCGTGCCCGCAGGCGTGCATGCAGCCCTCGCGCTGCGAGGCCCAGTCCACGCCGCTGTCTTCGGTGATCGGGAGCGCATCGATGTCGGCACGAAGCGCCAGATGCCGCCCATCGGCGTTCGGAGCCAGCGTCGCTACCGTGCCCGTTTCGGCACAGGCGCGCCAGCCGATGCCGAGCGCGGCGAGCTGGGCCCGGATCGCCTCGGCGGTATCGCGCTCGGCCCAGGTCAGCTCCGGGGCACGATGCAGGGCCCGCCGAAACCCGACGGCCTGCTCGACGATCGCGCGCCAGTTGTTCGCCACGGCAACGTCCATGCCCGACTCCCGCAAGAGGCTCCGACGGGGTCTGATCCCGGAATGGAGCACACATCAATCCCAAGGCCCGCCGGGGCCCTTTCATGCGGTCTAGGCTAGACCCCCGTATTGCCCCCTTGCAAGCACTTTCGTTTAGGCCCAAAAATGCTGTGTGCCAGCGGGTTCACTGCGGGATCGTCGCGCGGCGCCTCAGCGGCCAGGCACGACGAAACGGCCCGGTCAGGACGGGTATGATTTTCTTTTACGTGGGCAAGCATTTCGGCGGCAGCCTTTCGGCCATGACCGACCCGTACTACATGCTGATGGTGATGAAGAATCTCGGCGCGGGCTACATCGTCTGGGACAAGTCGGGCACGATCGACTACCGAAAGCCGGGCCGCGGGCGCGTGCGCGCCGAATTCCGGATCGACGAGGCCTTTCTCGACGAGATCAGGCAGGCCACCTCGAGCGGTCGGAAATACGAACCGACGCTGGCGGTCGACATCTTCGACGAGGACGGCGACGTGGTCTCGCACGTCACCCGAACGCTCTACATCCGGCCACGGCGAAATCGCGCAGCGGACTGACGGCGGCCTGATAAAAGAAATGCCGGGGCTCCTGAAGAGCCACCGGCATCTCTCCCCCATCCCGTTGCATCCCCCGGGATGCCAATCAACCGCCGGGTTCGCTTGCCCCAGTATCCGGCCCGTATCGGCCGGCGCGTCCAACTTGATGTGCCATCATCATATCGACGAAGTGACGCGGCGGCTTGCAGAAAAGCGACGACTGCTTGCATTTTTGCGACGCGGTTGCCGAATCAGGACCGGCGCTGCTCGCGCTGGCGCCAGCGGGACGGCGAAATGCCTTCGCTGCGGGTGAAAACGCGGGAAAAGTACTGCGGGCTCGAGAATCCGCATGCCAGGGCGATATTCTGGATCGTCTCCTCGCTGTTCGATAGCAGCTCGCGGGCGCGCTCCAGCCGCGCGGCCTGGAGGTGGGCGGCGGGTGTCTGACCGGTCAGCGCCTTGAGCTTGCGCTGCAGCGTGCGCGGATCGACGGCCACGAACTCCGCCAGGTCGCTCATGCTGGCGTCCGGATCGCCGAGGTTGATTTCGAGCCAGTTGCGCACCCGCGTGAGCAGGCGCTGGTCGCGCTCGGACAGGTCCGGCATGCCGTCGTCGTTCGCCGGGGACGAGCCGTCGCTCCGGCCCGGCGATCGGGCATCCATTTCGCGCCAGAGGCGCGCCTGGATGCGCTTGCGAATATCCACCATCCGACGCAGGCGCAGTCGCAGCTCGTTCGGGCTGAACGGCTTGGCGAGGAAGTCGTCGGCGCTGAGTGAATAACCCTGCAGCCGCGTGGCCTCGTCCTGGCGTGCGGTCAGAAGGAGAACGGGCAGATGGCTGGTCCGGACGTCGTCACGCAGGCGCCTGAGCAGCTCGAGGCCGTCCATGCGCGGCATCATGATGTCGCTGACCACGATGTCGGGCAGGCGCTCGCGCGCCTGCTCGAGCGCCTCCCGGCCGTCGACGGCCTCGATCACGTCCCAATCGCCGGACAGGGCTTCGGCCAGGTGGCGAAGCAGATCCCGATTGTCTTCGACGACCAGCGCGGTACCGAAGCGCGCCGGAGCTTCCGACGGCCGCGCGAAATCGGTTTGATCGCGCTTGGGCGCGGGTTCGGGAGCCAGGCTCTCGAGTTCCAGCTGCAGCCGACGGTGGGTCAACTGGTCGAGGGGCGCGCCCTCGATGTGGCCCCGCCAGGCGGGCAGGGTCACGTGAAAACTCGCCCCCTGGCCCGGCTCACTCTCGACGCCGACCCGTCCGCCGTTGGCCCGGGCCGATTCGCGGACCAGGGTCAGCCCGATTCCCGCACCCTCGATGCGCCCCTGCTCGTGAGCCGGCAGACGATTGAAACGCTCGAAAATCATCGACTGCTGTTCGACATCGATGCCCGGCCCGTCGTCGCTGACCGAAAGCAGGACGCCATCGCCCGTGCCCGCGAGCGCAACGCGCACATTCGATCCGGGCGGGCAGTACTTGAGCGCGTTGCCGATCAGGTTGAGCAGGATGCGCTCGACATCGGCCTGGTGGCACTGCGTGAGCCAGTGCGCGTCGATGCCGGTGGTCAGCTCGATACCCTGCTGCTCGGCCAGCGAGCCGAAGGCCTCGACCGTCATGACGACCACGCGGTCGAGCGACCAGGGGTCCGGAAGCGCGTGATCCCGCTTGGATTGAAGGCGCGAAAGGTTGAGCAACTGATCGGCCAGGCGCAGCAGCCGCTTGAGGTAGCGACGTGCGGTCATCACGGCCCCGGCGTCGGAAGGATTGCGCAAAAGCCGATCCAGACCTGCTTCGATCAACGTGAGGGGCGTCCGGAATTCGTGCGAGATGTTCGCGAAAAGCGTCGTCCGCGTCTCGAGCACCTCGGTCAGTTCCTCCGCCTGCCGATCCACCAGACGTTTCTGTTCGAGCAGCTCGCGCGTGCGCTCTTCAACCAGTACCTCGAGGCGCCGGCGGCGCCGATACTCGACCAGAAGGAACAGTCCGAGCACCGTCAGGCCGGCCAGGACGTAGAGCGTGTATGCCCACGGCGTCAACCAGGGCGGCGCAGCGACCTCGATTCTCATCAGACGTTTCGGCCCCGACCAGACGCCGTCGCTGTTCGCCGCGCGGACGCTGAAACTGTAACTGCCGGGCGGCAGGTCCGGGTAGCGGACGGTACGGCTTCCCCCGCTGTCCACCCAGCCGGCATCGACGCCCGCGAGGCGATAGGCGTAACGATTGCGATCGGGTTCGACGAAATGCAGGCCGGCGAACTCGACCACGAGCGAATTATCGTCGTGGGGCGTACGGACCCTGACCTCGCGTCCGGCAGGCGGCGTGACGGACTCGCCGCCGACCTCGAGGCCTTGCAGGAAAAGCCTGGGCGGTTCCGGATGCAGCTCGATATCCTTCGGCCTGAATACATTGACGCCGTTGATACCCCCGAATATAAACCGACCCTCCAGGCCGATCTTCCCAACCGTGTTGTTGAACTCCAGCGCCTGCAATCCATCGCCCAGGGTGAAGTGACGGGACAGGCCGGTGTCGGGGTTGAATCGAATCAAGCCACGGTTGCTGCTCATCCACAGACGCCCCTGCTCGGTCGGCAGGATGGCGTAGATCGTCTCGTCGGGCAGGCCCTGATCGGTGCCGTACCAGGTCCAGTCCGAGAAGCGACCCCGTTCGACCTTGCCGCGCGCCAGGCCGCCTTGCTGGCTGCCGAGCCACACCGATCCGTCGCCGGTTTCGGTAATACCGAAGATGAAGTTGCGTGGATGTTCGCCCGGCACCCCGGCCGGAAAGTTTCGGTGCCAGGCTCCCGTCACGGGGTCCCACAGCAGGACCCCGCGCCGGGTTGCCACGAGCACTCCCCCATCGCTGTATGGGTGCAGGTCGAAGATCGCATAGTCGCCGGCATGATCATTGAAATCGACGACGTTGACGCTGCGCACGATCTCGGGTTCGAGGCGGTCGGCGTCCAGGCGAAGAACGCGCAGCCACCCGCTGCTGGCGATCAATAGATGCTCCCCATCCTCGGAGAACAGGATGTCTTTGATGTTGGGAGTGCGATCGCCGAAATGCTGCGGATAAGTGGCCAGGACCGACCGGGTTTCCGGAGAGATGACCACGAGCCGGCCATCCACGGCCGCCCAGACCCTTCCGGTTTCCGGGTCGGGCTCCATCGCCCAGACCGTGCCGGCCGGAAGCCGCCTGGGCGGAGGAGCGTGGGAGTGGAACTCGTCCACGATGCGCTGGTAACCGGTCGAGTTGCGTGCCCATATGCGAATTCCCGCGTGGGTCAATCCCGTCCACAAGTGCGCTTCCCCGTTCGAAGCGGGATGCTCCAGCACGCTTCGAACGACGTTGTCGGTCCCGTACTGCAGGTCGGAGCGCGAATCGCGGACAACTTCAAAGCGGGTCGACTGGGGGCTGAACCGCGACAGTCCGCCCAGACCGCCCCCGGCCCAGACCACCCCGAAGTGATCGACATAGACGTGATAGAGCGCGTTCCAGGGAGAGGCCATCAGGGAATCGGGATTTCCGGGTTCATGGCGGATCATCTGGAACAGATCGCCGTCCGGCGCCGAAACGCCCAGCCCTTCGGGCATGCCGACCCAGACATAGCCGTTGTGGTCATGCGCGACGTCCAGCGAATAGAGCACGTCTCGAGCGGAGTTTCCGGGCAGCCATCGCTTGAAACGCTGCCGCCACAGACCCGTTCCGGGCTCGTACTGGATCAGCGCCGTTCGAGTCATCATCCAGAGATAACCGCGCCGGTCGGCCGCAACAGCGCCGACCCAGTCATCCTCTTCGCCGAAATCGGACGGCCTGAGGCGCCGAACGATTTCCATCCGATCCGGGTTGAAGAGGGCGACACCCGCTTGCCCGGCCAGGGCCAGAAGGCCCGAGGGCAAGGTCGTGATCGAGGCGTGTCTCGATACGCGTGAAGCGACCGGGATATCCTGCACTCTGTGGAAGGATGAGAGATCATCGCGCAAGCGCCACAACCCGTCAGGATTGAACAGCCAGGTATGCCCGGAACGGTCGACGGCCAGCTCGCCGCGCTGCGGCGTGCCCGACGCCCCCTCCAGACCGACGGGTTCGAAGGCCCCGGTTCGCCGCTCGAAGACAAACAGGCCTCGATCGGCCTGAACGATCACGTTGCCGCGCCCGTCCTCGACCAGGCCGCGAACGGCGACGGTCGTGTCAGGCGGGTGACTCGTGCCGGACCAATTGGGCTCGATACGCTCGATGACAAGCGTCTCGGGATCGAGACGGTTGAGCCCTGCGCGCGTTCCCACCCAAAGCATTCCATCGCTGCCCAGGAGGAGCCCCTGAATCCGGCTGTTGCTCAGGGAGGAGGGGTTCTCGGGGTCGTGCCGGAAAGTGCGGAAATCGTAACCGTTGTAGCGGCTCAGTCCGAACTGTGTTCCGAACCACATGTAGCCGAACTCGTCGCTGAGCATGTCCTGAACGCTGGTCTGCGGCAGACCATGTTCGAGCGACAAATGCTCGAAGCTGAAGTCGGAATAGGCGCCGACTCCAGCAGCGAATAGCAACAGTAAAAGCGCACTTGCACGCGCCATCGGTCCTCTTTCCGAGCCGGCCAGTCCCCGCCAACCGACCCAGGTTTGCGTCCATCGGGCCTCGACCGGGCGGCCTGGATTCCGCCGCCCCGCCTGAACCGATCAGTGGCAACAGTCTACATGACAACGGCCCGCAGAAATCCGGCCGAATCATCGCCGGCGTCCGACCAAGGCGTTCTCGGCCGCCCCGGATCGAAGGCATTGTTCCTCCCGGTCGGCCGGTAACGGCGGGCGGCGCTCGCCACAAGTCACAATATGCGTGACGGGGTAAACTAGAATGTTGCGTTGCATTCAGCCATTCCGGAACCCGACACCGACATGCGCATCGGAACCACCCTGACCCATTACATCATCCGCAACCAGCGCGAGATCGTCGGCGCCAGCGGCACTTTCACCGGCCTGCTCAACGACATCTGCGTGGCCTGCAAGAAAATCGCCGCACTCGTCGACAAGGGCGCCCTGGTCAACGTCCTGGGCAGCGCAGAGAGCGAAAACGTCCAGGGCGAGGAACAGAAGAAGCTCGACGTGATTTCCAACGAGATCATGATCGAGGCGCTCGAGCACAACGGTCATATCGCGGCCCTGGCCTCCGAGGAAATTGACGGCATCCATCCGATGACCGCAGAGCGCCGCGGCCGCTACCTGCTGCTGTGCGATCCCCTCGACGGCTCGTCGAACATCGACGTCAACGTCTCGGTGGGCACGATCTTCTCGATCCTG